>LJVB01000006.1 GCA_001304215.1 Acidithiobacillales bacterium SM1_46
CCGGTGCTGCGGCCGTACGGGCCAAGGCAGAGACGCCCGAACATTAGGGCCGCTCGGGTAGAAACGGGCGGTACTGCACCGCGAGGATGTAGAAGGTGGTTTGGCCCTTCGGCAGATCGACTGTCACCTCGTCCCCGGCGGCGTGCTTGAGCAGTGCGCGGGCGAGTGGTGCGTCGATGCTGATGTATTCCGCTGCACTGTCGAACTCGTCCGGGCCGACGATCCGGTAGCGGTGTCGATTGCCGTCATCGTTCTCGAGTTCCACCCAGGCACCAAAAAAGATCCGGCTCGGATCATCCGGCGGTCGATCCACCACCGTCAGATCGCCGAGTCGCTTTTGCAGGTAGCGCACCCGCCGGTCGATTTCACGCAAGCGCTTCTTTCCGTAGATGTACTCGGCATTCTCGGAGCGATCGCCCATCGCTGCAGCTTCTGACACCGCCTGGGTGACGCGCGGGCGTTCCACTCGCCACAACTGATCGAGCTCGGCACGCAGGCGCTCCCGGCCCTCCGGGGTGATGTAGCGCGAGCTGGGGGGCGCGGGAAGGCGGTTACGGCCCATGTCTGGTCAGCAATTCGTCCAAGTTAGCCCCCATATGATGGGGCGGCGGTTGCCGGCGGATCGGTCGGCTGCTATCTACAATTAACCAATACATAAGTGATTCGACTGGCGCACGCAACGTCTGGACGTCGCGTGTCCTCCTATTTATCGACGGGAGTCCCTTGCCGACCCAGCTCTCACCACCGGGCCAGACCAACTCGAATGCCTTGCCGGTCGGTTACCGGCTGGGTGAGTACGAGTTCGAGGGCGTGCTCGGCCACGGCGGTTTTGGCATCACCTATGTTGCGCGCGACGTGCGCCTTGGCGCACGCGTGGCGATCAAGGAATACTTTCCGCAGGCCTACGCCGGCCGCGACGCCGCCGAGCAGAGCATCCATCCTTTCACGCGCACCCCGAACGACGCCGAGAACTATCGCTGGGGCCTGGAGGCGTTCCTGACTGAAGCGCAAGCGCTCGCCAGGTTCAAGCATACCCACATCGTGCGCGTGCTGCGTTTTCTTGAGGCCAACGGCACCGCCTACCTCGTCATGGAGTATGAGGAGGGCGCGAGCCTGCTCACGTCTCTGCGCAAGCACTCGGGCTTTCTAGACGAGTCGACGCTGCTCGGCGTGTTCCTGCCGATCCTGACCGGATTGCAGGCCGTGCACGATGCAGGGCTCCTGCACCTTGATATCAAACCCGACAATATCTATTTGCGTCGCGACGGCCAACCGATGTTGATCGACTTCGGTTCGGCGCGCCAGGTGCGCGGCGGTGACAGTGCGCAGAAGGTGGCGCTGTCGCGCGGTTACGCAGCGCCTGAGCAGTATCCGGGGCACGGGGAGCGCGGTCCGTGGACCGACGTTTACGGCGTCGGAGCGGCCATCTATCGCTGCATCACCGGTAAAGAGCCTACGGATGCGATGGAGCGCATGATCGGTGTGGCCAAGATAAAGCACGATCCGATGGTGGCGGCCACCGCACTCGAGCGCCCGCAGTATTCGAAACACATTCGTGAATGCGTCGATGCGGCGCTGCAACTTGATGCCGGGTCGCGACCGTCCAGTGCGCGTGTTCTTCAAAACGGCCTCATGGGAAAGGGGCTGAAGGACGCGGACACCCGGACCTTTGTGCCATTTGGAAAAGGACCGGGATTCATCGGCGTGGCTGGCGGGCCGGAGCAAACGCGCCGGCGGCGCAGGTCGCGCAGCACCTTCGAGTGGCTGGTGGCAACCGCGGTGCTGATCACCACGGCCGCAGTGGTTATACCCAAGATCCTGATGGATACCGGCCGGCTCACGGACACCGAATTGCTCAACCTGATCGACGAGTACAAGACGGTCGCGATCGAGAAGAGCACGGAGATCCGTCGCTACATTAACGAAGACATACTCGGAATGCGCCATCGTCCGGAACTCCCGCCGCCAAGACCAGTGTTCACACGTAAGCGCGAGGCGGCGCACGCGGCCCCGTCAGTGGTGGCATTCAATCCGCAGGCGACAGTCGCGTACACGCTGGCGCTTCCGGGCAACCCGGGGGCATTGGCGTTCGCCAAGGCGGGGTCACTGCTCGCGGTGGCGCTCGATACGGGCGCGGTGGAGCTTTGGAGCACCACAACGGGCGAGCGCGTGCGCGCGCTCGCGCCGCCGGGTGCCGAGCCCGCGGTAGTGGCGGCATCGGCCGATGGGCGCTGGCTCGCCTGGTCCGGCAAGGACCGCAGCCTGTGGTTATGGGATGCGCGCGAGGATCGTGCGCCGCTGGTGTTGCCGGGTCACATTGAGGCGGTGAGTGCGCTGGCGTTTTCGCCGGATGGGCATCTGCTCGCTTCGGCAGGTCGCGAGTCTAGCGTCATCCTTTGGGAGGTCGAATCGGGCAAGCGCCACCAGGATGCACTGCCCACCCGGGCCTCGATTCGCGCGCTGGCGTTTGCGCCGAACGGGCGGGTTCTCGCTGGCGCCGATGCGGACGGCGGCCTGCAGTACTGGGGCATATCGGTCAGAGATAGCACCGACGGCGAGGCGCTGCCGGTCCGAAAATATGGGCCCGCAGCCGAGATGTCCTACTTGTCTGTTGCGGACAATGCACTTACGAGCGTGGCGTTTTCGCCCGACGGCAAGTGGCTTGCCGTCGGTGGCGATGCGAGCTTTCTCAAGCTGCTCGAAGTCGGGGTGGGGCGCAATGATCGCACGCTTACGCCCGCCCCCGATACCGTGCTGTCACTGGCCTTTACACCGGATCGCAAGTGGCTACTGGTCACCGGTTCCGACAGCGCGATTCGCTCATGGCAGTTGGAAAGCACCGCCGCCGGGAAATCGTTGCATGGCCACAATCACGACGTCTATGCGGTGACCGTTTCCTCTGACGGTCAGCTGATTGCTTCGGGCGGCGATGACCGAACTGTCCGCATCTGGAAATAGCAGGGGTCACGCTGCGAGACTCGCGTACAGCGCACGGATTTCCGGTAACGCCTGGGGCAGGTGTTCGAACCGATGGCTTCCGCCCGGGTATACGATGGTGCACCCGCAGCCACGATAGAACTGGCGCACTGCCCGGACGTCAATAACCTCGTCGGCCTCATCGATCAAGACCAACGTCGGCGTCTGTCGCCGACATTCCTGCAAGGCGTAGGCACCGAAGGCATCGACGTCCGCGTCGGTGAGAACGTAGCGTTCGCCGGTGGCCTCGTTCGCTTGCGGTCCGACATGGCCGCGCAAGCCAATATGCGGGTTTACCGCCGGGTTGATGAGCACCATTCCGGCATGGAATTCGGGGGCGAGCACCGGTGCGTAGCATCCGCCGAGCGAGCTGCCGACGAGCAGCAGGCGGTCCTGCTGTGAGCGCAGACTCGCAAGGTACGCGCGTAGTTGGGCCATTGCCTCGTGCGCGCGGTGAGCCGGATAGGTGGGGGAAAGCACCTGAACCGGCGCAAGCTGCTTGCGCAGCCATGTGGCTTTGGCGGAGCTGCCGGCGCTATTCAGGCCATGCAGGTAGACGATCATGTGCCGGCGCCTGCGCGTTGCGCCTAGCGCGTGGCGCGTTCCTCGTCGGGATTGACACGCACCTGCTCGGTGATGGGTTGAGGTGCGGGCTCCGGTGCGATCAGCTTGCCTACGGTCACGAACTCATAGCCCTTGGCGCGCAGCCGCTGCACGATCTCGGGCAGGGCCTCAGCGGTATGTCGTCCGCGACCGTTCATGTGCATGACCACGATCGAGCCATTGCGCGCGTGCCGCGTGACGTGCTCGATCAGGCGCTTCTTGCTGGCGCGCCGGTCTGGGTCGCCGGACGCCAGGTCGAACTGCACGGTGGTGAGTCCCATGTCGGCGGCGAGATTCACCACCTGCTCGTCGATCTCACCATAGGGCGCGCGAAACAGCGTCGCATAGCGCCCGGTGAGCGTGTACATCACGTTTTGCGTCCACTCGATTTCGTTCCGCAGGCGTTGGGGGGAGACCTCGCGCGGATGCGGGTGCAGGAAGGTGTGGTTGCCGAGTTCGAACAGCGGATGCCAGGCCAGCAGTCGTGTCTCGTGCGGATGTTCCTCCATCCACTTGCCGCCGAGAAACAGCGTCGCCGGGACGTTCAGGTCGATGAGCGCGCGGATGATGCGCTCGTCGTACTGGCTGGGTTTGTGCGTCGAGCAGGCATCAAAGGTGAGCGCGATAAGCTTCTTTGCGCGCGATCCGCTGGAGATTACTTGTGGTGTAACCGATTCCAGCGCCGGCGCATTCATTGGGTTGCCCGCTGGAGGCGAAAAGGCGAGTTCGCGCTCCTTGTCAGGCGCCGGTTCCAGCATCGCGCAACCGCCGAGCAGCACGGCGCCGGCGAGCAGGCCAAGGCGGGCAGAAGGGAACCAGGATGACATGGGTCTGGTGAATTGGGCGCGAGCGGTTATTGTTAAACTGTAGACTACGCAATGGACAACGGGTTCCACGTCGCAGCTTCATGTTCGTGGCAACCGGAGGGAGTAGATGAGTCATCTTTTTGCGCCGCTGAAACTGCGTGATCTGCGGTTTCGCAACCGCATTTTTGTCTCGCCCATGTGCCAGTATTCCGCCGAGCAGCGCGACGGTATGCCGGACAACTGGCATCTTGTGCATCTCGGCAGCCGGGCGGTTGGCGGTGCGGGACTGGTCATGGTGGAGGCCACAGGCGTGTCCCCCGCCGGTCGCATTTCGCCGCAGGATCTCGGGCTATGGTCAGACGCGCAGCGCGATGCCTTTCGTCCTATCACCGAATTCATCCGCGCCCAAGGCGCGGTTGCGGCGATCCAGTTGGCACACGCCGGCCGTAAGGCCTCCACCGATCAGCCGTGGCGCGGCGGCGCGCCGCTCGCGCCGGAAAAGGGCGGTTGGCAGCCACTTGCACCAAGCGCGCTTCCCTTTGCGCCCGACTCAACCACCCCGCATGCGCTAACAGCAAAAGAGATCGACACAGTCGTTCATGACTTTGCGGACGCCACAGCCCGGGCACTGTCAGCCGGGTTCGAGGTGATTGAAATTCACATGGCGCATGGCTATCTGTTGCATAACTTCCTCTCGCCACTCTCGAACCAGCGAACCGACGCCTACGGCGGCAGCCTCGAGAATCGGGCACGCTTGCCGCTCGCCGTGGCGCGTGCGGTGCGCGCTCTCTGGCCCGAGAACTGGCCCGTGTTCGTGCGCATCTCGGCGAGCGATTGGATGGAGGGCGGTTGGGATCTCGCGCAGTCCATCCGGCTCTCACGGTGGTTTAAGGAGTCGGGTATTGATCTTGTCGACTGCTCGAGCGGCGGGTTAAGCCCCGATGCGAGTATCCCGGCGGCGCCTGGCTACCAGGTTCCGTTCGCCGCGGCGATTCGCCGCGAGGCAGGCATTGCCACTGGTGCCGTCGGGCTCATCACTGAACCCGCGCAAGCCGAGCGTATCGTGGCGAGTGGCGAGGCCGATGTGGTGCTGCTCGCGCGCGCCATGCTGCGCGATCCCTATTGGCCGTTGCACGCCGCACAGGCACTTGGGACGGACGTGCCGTGGCCACCGCAGTACCTGCGGGCAAAGCCGGGTTGAACCAGTTTCATCCGCGAGGCATCCAACTCCTAGCATATGCGTAACAGCACCACACGCTTTCTCACGATCGCTGCATTGTTGCTCGTGGCGCTTACAGGTTACTTCGCCTGGGAGTACCTGCGCATGCGCGAGGCCCTGGAAGAGGCGAGTGGTCGCAATGCGGAGCTGATGTTCGAAGCCAATCGGGCGCGCGACGAGCTCAAGGCCATGAGTCAGCGGCTGGAGCAGGATCTCGCCAAGGTATCGAAGGAAAAGGAGGCGGAGCTCGAACGGCTCAAGGGCACGCACGATGAGATGGTCAAGGGCCTGCAGAAGGAGATCGAAGCGGGTGAAGTCACCATTACGCGGCTCGCCGACCGGTTGTCGGTGAAGATGGTCGATCGAATTCTCTTTCCAATTGGCGAGGCGGCAATCGGGGAGCCCGGTCGCAAGGTGCTCGAGCGCGTGGCCAAGGTTCTGGCGCAGGCCCAGGACAAGACCATCCGCATCGAGGGCCATACCGACAACGTTCCGATCGGCAAGCAATTGCGCGATCGTTATCCGACCAACTGGGAGCTCTCTACCGCGCGCGCCACGACGGTCGCGCGCATACTGCAGCAGGCGAGCGGCGTCGATCCGGCCGCGTTCGAGGCAGTGGGCCTCGGCGAGTTTCACCCGGTGGCGGACAATCGCACCGAGAAGGGGCGCAGTCTCAATCGCCGCATCGAAATCCAGCTCTACCCGCGTGTCCGGGCGCTCGCCCAGGAACTGCCTATTTCGTCAGGTGCGCCCACTCCAGGGGACTCCCCTGCCAAGCCCTAGGGAACAGCGAGTCAAGCTGGTAGATTTTCACCGCAGGATCGAAGAAATCGCGGCCCACGGGATACCGACCGGGTGCGCGCGATCGCGACCGCGCTTGGCAACGGACAAGCATCATGAACCTGGATCGTCCACGCAAGTTTTCGTTTCCCTGGCGCGTGGGAAACCGATTCACTTTGCTGGTCGATGGGGAGCGGTTCTTCCCACGCATGCTGTCAGCCATCGATGCGGCGCGCTCACATGTGCTTCTCGAAATCTATCTGTTCGAATCCGGTGTCGTGGCGGATCGCTTCATTGCCGCGCTCACGCGCGCGGCCGGTCGGGGTGTGGCCGTGAAGCTACTGCTCGATGCATACGGGGCGCACGGCCTGTACTCGCCAGACCGTGCGCGGCTGGTCGCAGGTGGTGTAGACGTGCGCTACTACAATCCGCTCCAGATGCGCCAGTGGCTCGGCAACATGTTTCGGGACCATCGCAAACTCCTGGTCGTGGATGGCGAGATCGCCTATACGAGCGGGGCCGGAATCACGGACCAGTTCCATCCGGCGCATGATGCGGCGCGCGCCTGGCGCGAAACCGCCGTGGAGGCCGGTGGCCCGGTGGTGGCGGACTGGCAGGCACTCTTCGTGCGAAATTGGGAACAGCACACCGGCGAAGCGCTCGTGCTGCCACCCGCGACGAGCGAGCCCGTTCCGGGCGGTGTGCCGGGGCGGGTTGTGATCTCGAGTGCATTGGTCAATCAGGACATCAAGCGCTCGCTCTACACGCGGGTGCGCCGTGCACGCCGGCGGGTCTGGATCGAGACCGCCTATTTCGTCCCCTCACGCAGGGTTCTGCGCGCCTTGCAGCACGCAGCCGCCCGCGGAGTCGATGTGCGGCTACTGTTACCCGGACCCTACACCGACCATCCCGCCGTGCGCCATGCTGGCCGGCGTTTCTATGGCCGCTTGCTCAAGCGCGGCGTGCGCATATTCGAGTACCAACCGCGTTTCCTGCACGCCAAGACCGTACTGGCCGATGACTGGGTATCGATCGGATCGAGTAACCTCGACCGCTGGAACTTGCGCTGGAATCTGGAGGCCAACCAGGAGATCCACAGCGAGCCCTTTGCCGCCGAGGTGGCTGACATGGTCGAGAACGATTTCTCCGAAAGCAAGGAGCTGCATTACCAGCTCTGGCGGCAGCGCCCGCTCCGTGAGCGACTGCGCGAACGCTGGTGGGGTCGGGTCGATGCGTGGCTCGAGAGCATCGGCCGGCGGCGTGGGGTGCGCCGGCGCATGGCACGTCGGAGCGTGCCGTGAGCGAGCGCGTCGTTTTTCTGGATCGCGCCAGCGTCCGCGCAGACTTTCGCCGCCCGGAATTCGACCATGTGTGGGTCGACTACCCGCAAACCCTGCCGCAGGAGGGGGTCGGTCGCCTGTCGGGTGCGACGATTTCCATCAGCAACAAGGTGCCGATCATGGGCAACACGATTGCGCAGTTGCCCGCGTTGCGCATGATCGCGGTGTGCGCGACTGGCACCAACAACGTCGATCTCGATGCCTGCCGCGCGCGCGGTATCGTGGTAAGCAATATCCGCGACTACGCCACCCACACCGTACCGGAGCATGTGTTCATGCTGATGCTCGCATTGCGGCGCAACCTGCTCGCCTATCGTGCTGCTGTGCAGGCCGGCGAGTGGCAGCGTGCCGGGCGTTTCTGCCTCATGGACTATCCCATCGAGGACTTGCACGGCGCGACGCTTGGCATTGTTGGCGGCGGAGCCTTGGGCAGTTCGGTGCATCGCCTCGCCGAGGCGTTCGGCATGCGTGTATTGCTTGCCGAACGCAAGGGCGCGGGCGCGATCCGCGCTGGATATGCATCGTTCGACACGGTGCTGGCGGATAGCGACGTGATCACGCTGCACCTGCCGCTTACGCCGGAGACCCGTCACCTGATCGGCACGCCGGAGCTCGCGCGCATGAGAAAGACAGCGATTCTCATCAATACTGCACGTGGCGGGCTAGTTGACGAGTCGGCGCTGGCCGCGGCATTGAAGCAGCGGCGCATTGCGGGCGCGGCATTCGATGTCCTGACAGAGGAGCCACCACGAAGCGGCAATCCCTTGCTCGATCTCGACCTGCCAAACTTCATCCTCACCCCGCACAATGCGTGGGCAAGCCGGACGGCGATGCAAGCCATGGCCGATCAGTTGATCGAGAATCTCGAGGCCTTCGCGCGCGCTGCACCGCGCAACCGCGTGGTCTAGCCGCCAGTACGCGTCAGCAGCTCGGCGAACAGGCGGCAGGCGTCGGAGATTGTGAAGACGCCAGCCAGCTTGTCCTCGCGCATCACCAGTGTGACGTCAACGTCGTGTGCCGCCATGTGATGCACCACGTCGACCAGCGGGGTGGCAGGCGCCACAGCGTAGACGGAGGGGCTACAGATGTCTTGCACGCGCGTGTTGCTGGTCACGGCCAGGTCCCAGCCCGCCGCAGCGGCGCGCGTGAGATCGCGCTCGGAAATCACCGCGACAAAACGCTCGCCTTGGCGCACCGGCAAGTGCCGGATGTGCAACTGCGTCATCAGGGTGCGCGCGCTCGCAGCGTGCGCATCGGCCTCGATGGAATAGGGGAAGGGCGTCATGACGGACTCGACGGTCGGGGTTGCCATGGACCGGGCTCCACGTTGTTGGGCCGAAGTTGCCTACGATACCAAGCGGCGGGCCCAAGTCCACGGGCGACCGGGATCGAGTACAATGCGGCGCATATTCCCGGCTCTCCTCGATCCATGAAGAAACATCTCGTCATCTCGGCGCTTGGCAAAGATCGCCCGGGTATCGTCAACGCGCTCTCCAAGACCGTACTCGACAGCGGCTGCAATGTCGAAGACAGCCGCATGACCGTGCTCGGTGGGGAATTCGCCGTCATGCTCCTGGTGAGCGGTGCCTGGAACGCGATCGCCAAGCTGGAATCGCAAATCAAGACGATCGAGGCTCGACTCGAGCTCACTATCGCTACCCGGGCGACAGAGGCACGTACCAACAAGGACAAGATGGTGCCGTATGTCGTCGATGTCGTGGCGATGGATCACCCGGGAATCGTGCACGACGTTGCCGCGTTCTTCTCGACGCGCGAGATCAATATCGAGGATCTCAGCAGCTGGACCTACGCCGCCGCCCATACCGGTACGCCGATGTTCTCGATGAACATGGTGATCAGTGTGCCGGCCAGCGTGAACATCGGCCAGTTGCGCGAGGAGTTCACGCGCTTTTGTGATGAGCTCAATCTCGACGCGACGCTCGAGCCTTCGCGTCACTGAGCCGGCTCACCGGGGTTTTGGGCGGCGCAGCTCGTAGCCCGAGTAGCGCAGCTGCTCTTCCCCGCCGCGGCGAACCACCCGGACCGTTTCACCCATCAACCAGCCGGTGCCGTGTAGCACCAGCTCGGTGTCGGAAACCGGCTTGACCGGCACCAGCACTTCCAGACCGAGCCAGCCCGGCAGGGCGTAGTAGAAATACAGCACGCCATCGTCATAGCGCAGCTCGATGCGCTCAAGTTCGATGAGATCAAGCAGCGCATCCCGCTCTACTGCCTCCCACACCCCAAGGCGTTTCTGCCAGGCCGGCGGTAGCGGTGCGCGCGGAATCTTCTGCGCGAAGCGCAGTACATGGTCCTTGTAGCGGGCAACCACGAACGACTCGCCGGCAATCGAGGCCGGCCGCATGCTTATTTCGGAAAGCAGACTGAGCGGAATCGGGATGAGTCCGAGCAGGCGATACTGCACGCCGAAGCTGCCATCTGGCCGCCGCTCGAGCGCGAACGTCTTGCCGAGCGCAAGGGCGCGGGGCGCGTCGGGTTCGCCGGTAACCGTGATGCGCCCAAGGAAGCTAGCGTAGTGCCCGGCGACATCCGCTGCCGGCGCCGGCGCGGTCGGTGCTGCGACGGTTGGCGCCGCAATCGGCGGCTCGGCGCGCACGCCGCGTGCCTGCAGCACGGACTCAAGCAGCGCCTCGCTCACTTGCTCCACCGTACGGGCACCTTTCGACGAATTGGTGAGCAGAATCACAGCGAGCTTGTGTTCCGGGACAAGCAGGATGCGTCCGCGACCGGTAGGGCTCGCGTTATACAACCAGGCGACCTTGGCGCGCGGCGCGGTGTCGAGCCGCACGCCCGAGAGGCGCCAGCCAAGTCCGACGCGCGCGTCAAGATCGAGTGGTACGTCAGCGTTCTGCACGCGCAGCATCTCGGCAATACTCGATTCCCTGAGCACGCGCTTCCCGTCGAGCACGCCACCCGCGAACAGCATTTGCACGAAGCGCGCGAGGTCCGTGACGTTGCTGTACAGGCCCTTGGCCGGCGTGTCGCGCAGCCGCAAGTCGGGCAGTTCCTGGGTTCCGCGCCAGTAGCCCTTGGCGCGAAGCCGCGGTGTGATGCCGACCGGATTGAAAGTGGACTCGCGCATGCCCAGCGGTGCCAGTACGCTCGTCTGCATGTAGGCGCCGAACTCGCGACCGGTGACGACCTCGATCAGGCGCCCTGCCACCGCGTACCCCGGGTCTGATGGGCTGTAAACGTGATTGGATGGGTACGCAGTGTACTCGTCGCGCAGTTGCGCAACCGTCGCAGCAAGCGCAAGCGGCCTGGCGGTCCACATCCCCTTGAAGTGCATCGCCGGCAGCCCGGCGTGATGCGAAAGCAGGCGGCGCATGGTAATTGGCGCGCCGGGCGCAAAGCGCGTCTTGATGGAGAACTCGGGAAGCTTTTCTGCGATCGGGCCATCCAAGTCGATTGCGCCCTTCTCGGCAAGCTGCAAGACCGCCGTCGCAGTGAGCAGTTGGGACAGCGTGCCAACCGGATAGACCGTCTCAGCGCGGGCACGCTCGCCACGCGTCTTGTCCGCCAGCCCGAAGCCCTGGGCCCACAGGATGCGCTGGTCGTCGACGAGTGCGATGCTGGCGCCGGGGATCTCCTCTTCCTTCATACCGGTTTCCAGCAGCTCGACCACGCCCTGGCGGATCGGGGCGAAATCGAATGCTTGCGCCGCCGGGATGAAGGCGATCGCCAGTGCGAGGGCGGTAACTGCGCGTGCAGCGAGGGGGCACATCGCGGGCGTGCCGGAAGCCTCAGGCGTTGGCGGCGCGCGCCATGCCGTGCGTAAGACGCGCACGCTCGCTGAAAGCGAGCAGGCGCGGAAAGAACGAGAGAAAGTTGCGCTCGAAGTCCTCGTAACGGCTCTGGAGCTCCTGCACGCCATCGGCGAGGACTGCCGCGCGCGGGTAGCGGCGCAGGCGTCGTGCCATGCCTTGCAGGGCAGCGTCCACCGCCCACGTCTCGGCATAGGAGCCGAGCCAGTCTTCCGCACTCATGTGCGGCGCGATGCGCGCGAGGCGCTCGGGGAGCTCAGCGCGGCGCGCGCGCAGTAGCGTGTAGACATGCGCCGTGAACTGATCGAGCGGCTGGTCGCAGAAGGATTCCCAGTGACGCGCGAGGAAGTGGTCATAAAACACGTCAACAAGTATTCCCGAGAAGCGGCGACGCTCCGTGCTCACCAGCGCACGGCTCTCGCGCACGGTTTCGTGGTGATCGGTATAGCGGTCGATGGCGCGGTGCAGTGCGATCGCGTCACGCACGCCCGGGGAGTACGTTTGCATCGCCTGTCCCTTCACAAAGTCGCCGAGCAGCGCGCCGAGCAGCGCATCGGAGGAATGCGAGGAAAGCAGCAGGTGTGCGAGGTAATTCACAAAAATTGCAGCAGGACCAGCGGCGGAAGGACCTATTTTCCCACAATTGCGCCGGTTCGACGAGCAACCCCTGAGGCTACACGGGATTTTGTTTCGCGCGGCACGCCGGCGTAGGATTTGCTGACCCGGTCCGGCCGCGATCGGTCATTTCACACTGAAGGAGAGCAAATGAGTCTGGATCAGGATCTCAAACGGGACTGGCTGAGTCTTGAGAATCCGCGCGAGGCTTTTACGCGCCGCGATTTCGTGGTGACGATGCTTGGCGTCGGCTTTGCTGCTGCCGTGCAGCCGGTGGTCGCGCAGACCGCCATCAAGACCGACGCTGCCGGTCTCACCGCCGGAGAGGTAAAGATACCGGTCAAGGACGGGACCATCCCGGCCTATCGGGCCATGCCCGCGAAGGGCACCAACTTCCCGATCGTGCTGGTGGTACCGGAAATCTTCGGCGTGCACGAGTACATTGCCGATACCTGCCGGCGCCTCGCCAAGGTCGGTTACCTTGCCATCGCGCCGGAGCCGTTTGTGCGTCTTGGCGATGTGCGCAAGCTCCCCGACGTGAAGACCATTCTCGAAACGGTCATTTCCAAGACGCCGGATGCACAGGTGTTGTCTGATCTCGATGCCACCGCCAAGTGGGCGGCGGCCAATGGCGGCAATGGCGCCAAGCTCGCCATCACCGGTTTCTGCTGGGGCGGGCGCATCACCTGGCTTTACAGCGCCCACAACCCGAAAGTGAAGGCAGCCGTCTCGTGGTACGGGCGCGTCACTGGCGACAAGACCGAGCTCACGCCGAATCAGCCGATGGATCTCGCCAAGTCTATTAAAGTGCCGGTGCTTGGCCTTTATGGTGGTGCAGACTCCGGGATCCCCGTCGATCTTGTAGAAATAATGCGCGATGACATGAAAGATGCTGGTCTGCCGTCCGAGTTCGTGATCTACCCCGACGCAGGTCATGCCTTCCACGCCGACTACCGGCCGAGCTATCGCAAGGAAGCCGCCGAAGACGGTTGGAAGCGCATGCTGGCGTGGTTCAAGAAGTACGGCGTATCGTAATCAGCGCGGCTCACACCATGGTGCCGCGCTGTTGCGGCGCCATGGTGTGACCTCTCCGGCGCCGGCAGCAAATGGTCCGGTTGTTGGTTACGCTCTTTTGGCCGGCGGCGCGAGTCGCGCTATAGACCCAGGATCCAGTGGGCGAGCTTCTTTGCCTCGCCGTCGCTGACCTTCCAAGCCCCCATGCCCGCAGGCGGCATGACGTTCGAACCCCAGTGATCCGCGCAGCCTTTCTTTATCTTCTCCGCCACAATTTGCTCGGCGTTTGGCACGCGCTTATAGCGCTTCGCGACGGCCGTGAAGGACGGGCCCGTGATCTCCTTGTCCACGTTGTGACATTCCAGGCAGTTCTTGGACCGGGCGAGATTCGCATCGGCACGCACCGGCGTCGTTGCCATCGCGGCAGTCATTGCCAGTGCAGTGGCGAGCAATAGTGTTTTCATTCTCCATTCTCCTTGCAGTCTAGCCAGCATTGACGAAGAGGCTGGGCAAGCCCGCTCAATCAAACTCAATTCAACGATTCTCGCCCCCTGTCGATGAGGGAGTCAAACCAGCGAAGGTCTCACAATGCGCGTCCAGCGGCTCGCGGGCATGCAGAGCATTAGCGAAGCAGTCGCACCAGCCGGTCGACGAGCGTCGGCTTTCCGAACACCCCGCCGAGCACGCGGCCGACACGCGGAACGTCGACGTCCTGGATCATGACGTACTTGCCGCCCGCTTCCTCGACGAGGATCTGGCTCGCGGCAAGGTCCCAGATGCGGTTGCCGTAGTCGACCATCGCGTCCGCCGCGCCGGTGATGGCGCAGGTGTGCGCAAAACAGCTGCGATAGATGCGGTGGTTCGGGTGCTGACGCGTGATGGCATCGAAAAGATTGCCGTGATCGGCGTAACGCGTGAAATTGGCGCGCGCCGAGAGCACCACGCGTTCGTTGCCGTCGATCAGGGAGGGATCGAGATCGGTGAGGCGCACGCGCTCGCCGTTCTGGAAGGTGCCGAGACCCCACGCTGCGCCGACCCGAAGGTTGAGCGCAGGATGGTCGATGACTCCGATAAGCGGGTAGCCCTGGAAGTGCAGCGCAATGATGCTGCCGTAGGTTGGCACGCGCTGAACGAAATCCTCGGTGCCGTCGATCGGATCGAGAATCCACTGAAACGCCGCCGCCGGATGCACGGGCGCGTATTCCTCGCCCAGGATGCCATGCGTCGGGAGTTGCTGCTGTATGAGGGCGCGGAGTCTTTCCTCGGTCTTGAGGTCGGCACTGGTGACGAAACTTCCGTCGTTCTTGCGCAGCACTTCGAATCCGGTCGTCCATGCGGCTTGCAGAACCTTGCGCGCTTCGTCCGCAAACTCCGACGCGCGCTGGTAGAGGCGCTGAATCTCGGCAGGATCGATTTGTGCGCGGGGATCGGCGGTGGCGGGGCGGGTGGACACGGTGCTGGCCATTATACGCAGCCTGCTCGTGACACCGTGAGCGTCGGCGCCAATCGTTTCAGCGCCATGGCGGCGCCGAGGACTGTGATCAACGCTCTGATGTCTTCAGTGGCAAAGCGCACATTCGAATCGAGCGACAGCTCGTGCGCTGCTGCGCGATGCCAGTTACAGCAGGATTGGCTTGTCAGGCAGTTCATCGCCGCGACGGTCTGGTCCAGGGAAGTGGCGCACGAGTTGCTCGCTCACTTGCGTGATGCCATAAAGCACGCCCCGCTCGAATTGTCCGGCGCGGAATTGCTCTTCCATCGCGCGGCAGATGCGCTCCCAGCCCGCAGTGCCGACGTGCTTGTGAATGCCGCGGTCTGAAACGATCTCAACGTCACGATCCGCGAGCAGCAGATAGATCAGCACGCCGTTGTTTTCCTCGGTGTCCCATACGCGCAGATTGGCGAATACCTCGACGGCGCGCGCACGCGCGGACACGCCACGCACGAGCGGCACCAGATCAAGCGCGGTCTCGACCGCGAAGCGGATTTCACCACGGTGCTTGCGTTCAGCGGCGCGAATCGCCTGCTGGATGCGCGAGAGACTTGCCGCCGGAAACAACTGGCGCCGGCGCCAGGCCGGTGTGACAAGATGCCGAATGATCCGTGCCAGCTTCATTACCAGCTCCCCGAGGCGCCACCGCCTCCGAAACTACCGCCTCCACCGCTGAAGCCGCCACCCCCTGAAGACCAGCTTCCGCCCGAGCTGCCGCTCGACCAGCCTCCGTAGCCGCGCCGTCCAGGCCCACCGGAACCCCCGAACCCCATCACGAGCGTCAGTACAAACACCAGGATGCCAATGATCAGGGCGCCGGTCAGGGAGCCCAGGAAGATCCAGAACATCAGGCCGCCGAAGCCGCCGGCGATAGTCGCGCCGAGCAGCCGGCCCGCCAGCCTTCGCATCATCCCGCCGAAGATGAGGGCAGCGAAGAATGCCGTTCCGATCCAGTCGATCCAGTCGCCAATTGCCCGGCCGCGCGCCGGACGCTTCGCAGGAGGCGGTAGCGGTTCACCCTCCACGAGCCGGATCAGCTGGTTCATGCCGGCCTCAATGCCGCCCGCGAAGTCGCCGGCACGAAAGCGTGGCACGACAATTTCGTCGATTATGCGCTTGGCGATGGCGTCCGGTACCACGCCCTCGAGTCCGTAGCCGACCTCGATGCGCAGCTTGCGATCGTTCTTGGCGACGATCAGGATCAATCCGTCGTCGATTCCCTTGCGTCCGAGCTTCCAGGCCTCTGCCACGCGGATGCCGAACTGTTCAATCGTTTCGGGTTGCGTAGAGGGGACAATGAGCACGGCGAGTTGGGCGCCTTTGCGCTGCTCCAATTCCTTGAGCCGCGTTTCCAGCGCGGCGCGCTGGCTGGCAGAGAGGGTATCGGTCTGGTCGGTAACGCGCGCCGTAAGCGCCGGGACTGAGAGTTCGGCGTGCGCCGCGCCAACCGCCAGCAGCGCGCCGAACAGGAGTGTCAGTGCGCGGGCCTTCACGCCGCGGCGCTACTTCTTTGGGGCAGAACCGCCGAAGTCGACTTTGGGCGGCTGGGCAATGGCCTTCTCGTTCTCCACGGCAAAGGTCGGCTTGACGTCGAACTTGAAGAGCATCGCCGTGAGGTTGGTCGGGAAGCGACGCACGACCACGTTGTAGTCCTGCACCGCCTTGATATAGCGGTTGCGCGCCACCGTGATGCGGTTCTCGGTGCCTTCCAGCTGCGCCTGCAGCTCGCGGAACGATGCGTCCGCCTTGAGTTGTGGATAGTTCTCGACCACAACCATCAAGCGCGAAAGTGCGGAAGACAGTTCTCCCTGTGCCGACTGGAAGCGGGCGAAAGCCTGTGGATCGTTCAGCAGTTGTGGTGTCGCCTGGATGGTGCCGACCTTGGCGCGCGCCTCGGTCACCTGGGTGAGCACCTCCTGTTCGTGCTTGGCGTAGCCCTTTACCGTCTCAACCAGGTTCGGGATGAGATCGGCACGGCGCTGATACTGGTTCAATACCTCCGCCCAGGCCGCCTTGATCTGCTCATCGGTTTCCTGAAGGGTGTTGTAACCACAGCCGCCGAGCGAAAAGCTCGCGGCCAAGAGGGCCAATATGGCAATCCAGCGACGCATGTCAGTGCCTCCGTTGAACGTTCGATGCGGTTGCCCAAATGACGATCGTCATCAGGCGACGACCAGTCGCGCCTCACCCTGATCGCGCATGGCGGCGAGCGCCACCTCGGCGCGTGCCAGCAAGGATTCGGCATCCTCGCCGGCGGCGTGTACCGCCAGCGCTCCGGCGAATCCGGGTAGCGGATAGCGCTCATCGTCGATCATGAAATACGATTCGGCAGCGCGTTTCTGCGCCTTCTCCAGCGCGCGCCAGGCGCCGTCACGCTCAGTGTGAGGGAACAGCAACGCAAAGCCGCGCTCCCCGAACTGACCGACCGCATCATAGGTACGGAAGTTCGCGAAGATCGCGGTTGCGTAGCGGGCGACTACGGCCTCGACCGCGCCACTGCCGTGATGGCGCTCAACCGCCTCCAGCTCGGGTAGGTCGATCAGCGCCAGCACCAGCGCATGCTTGTGACGGTGCACGCGCTCCACTTCCGATGCGAGCTGGTGCAGGAAGAAATCGCGACGCACGATCGGCGCGATGCGCCGAACGATCCGCGTGCTGGCGCGTGCTACCGCGCGCACCAGGCTCTTGCGTTTGGCGCTACTCCGTTCAGGCGTGGCCTGCGCCTTGGCGACGTCACTTTCCAGATCCTTGATGCGGTCGCGCGTGGCGGTGAGTTCCTGCGCCAGCATGTCGCGCTCGCGGGAGAGATCCTGCACCGTTGCCGCCCATTCCTGCTTGAGCGTCGAGAAATCGCGCATGGTGCCGTAGATCGCCTCCCAGGCATCGTCCTCGGAGCGTTTCAATTCCTGGTAGCGCACGCGCCGCTCGGTGAGTGGCTCACGTGGCGGATCCGCAATCACGGTGCGCCGCAAATCGGGCGCAGCAGCTGTTTCGCGCGGCGCGACGCGCTCGACGACCGCCTCCGGCGCTTGCGCCGAAGTGGGGTGGGCCGGGTCGTTGTCCTGCTCGTCCAGGTAGGGGACGAGGTGCTGCTGGATGAGGCGAGCCTTGATGCGCGTGCGAGGGAGATTGATGGGGTCGGCGGCGTAACGGGAAAGCTGCTGATGCAACCACTGCACGTAATCCCCGTTGATTTCGCCGCGGCGGGAAAACCACTGCAGGCCCTGGGTCAGCAGGGTGTGCAGCGCCATGTCACTGCGGTTGCGTTGCAGACCTTCGAGCAGTCGGCTGAGGGTGCGCCCGAGGATTGGGTCTGCAAACGGCATTCGGCCGGGATCCACTG
Organism: Acidithiobacillales bacterium SM1_46; assembly: GCA_001304215.1. Classification (GTDB taxonomy): domain Bacteria; phylum Pseudomonadota; class Gammaproteobacteria; order Acidiferrobacterales; family Sulfurifustaceae; genus SM1-46. Next base: position 17,974 of record LJVB01000006.1, read on the forward strand.
TGTCCTGCTCCTCCCAGAGATGTCGGACAGTGGACCGACATTATCCTACAAGATTGTCGCTGCGCCTATGCTTGACGGCGGGTCGCATTGTGTGACGGGCTCATGTCAGTCAGCGCGTAGCGGGCGCCGCTCGCGGCGGACCCAACGGTCGCCGAGCTTGCGGTAGACACGTTTCACCGCGGACCAGGCAACGCGGTGTGCCACCGCCTCGCGGTCGATGCGGCTCGCATATTCAAGCCAGGCGTTGTTGAACGCCTTGCGATAGATCTCGCAGGCATGCAGCGGCAGGACTCGGCGCACGGCGGCAGGCAGGGCGCGGCGGCTTGCGTAGGGCATCAGACCAGCAGGCGGCGGCGGGTGAGCAGCACTGCGATCGCGAAACCCGAGAGCGCGTAGGCCGTGAGCACCGCGACGTGCAGCGCCACGTTGGAAAGCGGTAGCCCGGCCATCAGCGGGCGCACCAGCTCGACGGCATGTGTGAGTGGCAATACCTGCACGATGGTCTGCAGCGGCAATGGCAACGATGTCACCGGATAGAAGACGCCCGAGAGAATGAACATCGGCGTCAAGACGAGCGTCATGTAGTAATTGAAGAAATCGTAGCCGCGCGCCAGCGCGCTCATGATGAGCCCAATGCCGGCGAAACTGAGCCCGATCAGGAAGATCACGGGCAGCGTCCAGAGCGCGCGCCAACCATCCACCGCGCCGAGCACTCCGGCCACCGCCAGAATCCCGGCCGCGCTGATCAGGCTCTTGGTGGCGGACCACAGCCATTCACCTGCCAGCACGTCCTCTATTTCAAGCGGCGTGGCAAGAATCGCATCGTAGGTCCGTTGCGGCACCATGCGTGTGTATACCGAGTACATCGCCTCGAAACTGGCTGTATTCATGGCGGCGGAAGCGAGGATGCCGGACGCGAGGAAGGTGAGGTAGGGCATGTTCATCATATTGCCGATGAACATGCCAAGACCGTAGCCGAGACCGAGCAGGTAAATGAACGGCTCGCCGAAGTTGATGAACAGACTCGGCGTCAGGAACTTGCGAAATACCAGTGCGTTGCGTCGCCAGACGGCGAAGGCGGCGTGGCGCAGGCGCGGCAGCAGGTGGGAAAGTTCGGTCATCAGTCGCGCAGGTCCCGGCCGGTGAGCTTGAGAAAAACGTCTTCGAGATTGGCTGGGCGATGAAGGAAGCTGATCGCTGCCTGGCCCTCGAGCTGTTTGATCGCCGCGCGGGCGTCGTGCGTGTAGTAGTAATAGGTGTCGGCGACTGCCTCGAAGCGGCCGTTGGGCAGGGGTGCGAGCGTCGCGCGTGCCTTGTCGGCCTCTCCCTGGAGCTCCAGCACCTCAGGCTCGACGTGTCGGCGTATAAGTGCGGCCGGGGTGCCACGCTCGAGAATGCGCCCGTCATCCATGACCACCAGTTCGTCGCAGAGTCGCTCGGCCTCCTCCATGTAGTGCGTCGTGAGCAGCAAAGTCTTCCCGGCGGCCCGCAGCGCCCGCAGCCGTCCCCAGATCATGTGCCGGGCCTGGGGATCAAGCCCGGTTGTAGGTTCGTCGAGCACCACCAGCTCCGGGTCGTTCACCAGCGCGCGGGCGATGATGAGGCGGCGCTTCATGCCGCCGGAGAGCGTATTGATACCCGCATCGGCGCGATCGGTTAGCCCGGCAAATTCGAGCAAGGCGGGAATGCGCTCCGCAAGGGTCTTGCCCCCGATGCCGAAGTAGCGGGCGTAGATACGCAGGTTTTCGACTACCGTGAAGTCGGGATCGAGATTGTCGGTTTGCGGCACGACGCCGGTCCGAGCCCGAATATCGCGGCCGTGCGTGCGGATTGGCAGACCGAAGACATCGAGCGCGCCATCGTCCATCGGCGATTGCCCGAGCAGCATGCGCAGGGTAGTGGTCTTGCCGGCGCCATTTGGCCCCAATACGCCGAAACAGCATCGCGCCGGAATCTCGATATCGACGCCACGCACCACGATGCGCTCACCGTAGCGTTTGACCAGTCCGCGCGCCGTGATGATTGCAGTCATGCGCGCATGCTACCGGCTTGGGCCGGCGATAGGAATGCGTGGCGCGCCGGTTTGATGCGGCTACACTGGTTAGGTTCATGCGCGCAATGACAAATCCCTCCACCTTCGGCGCCGGCTTGCTATCGGCGATGTTGGTTGTCGCCCTGGCGGGTTGCGCCGCACCGGCCGGCCAGGATGCCGAAATGGTTTCGACCGTCGGTGGACGTAGCGCCGCGGCGGCACCGGCGCGTCCCGCGCCACCCGATCCGATGGCGCTCGGGAATGCCGACGCTCCGCTCATGATCGTGGAGTTTTCCGATTACCAGTGTCCCTACTGCCGGCGCTTTCACGCTGAAGTGCTGCCGGAGCTGCGACGCAACTATATCGACACCGGCAAGGTTCGGCTGGTCTTCAAGGACCTGCCGCTTCCTATGCACCGTGAGGCGCTGCCGGCCGCGGTGGCCGCGCGCTGCGCGGCGGCACAGGGCAAGTACTGGGAAATGAACGAGGCACTGTTTGCCAACCAGGCGGATCTCTCAGCCGACCTTTATCCACGCATCGCTAAGGCTCTGGGTCTCGATCTGAAAGGCTTCGAGGCCTGTCGCGCCGATCCGGCTACTGCGCAGACCGTAATGGGCGATGCCCGTGGGGCCCAACAATTCGGCCTCAGCTCGACTCCGAGTTTCCTGATCGGCCGGCGCGAAGGCGAACGCCTGCGCGTTGAGAGCGTCGGGCGCGGTTTTGCGGCCTACTCGGTATTCGCGCACGAACTGGACAAGCTGCTCGCCGCGACCGCCAAGGATGGCGGGAGTTAGGGCAACGCCGGCAGCCGTTGCCGCGCCCGATGCATCGGGCGCCAAGTGGTCGGTCACCTCAGCGCATCGCGGGATCGACGACGCGCTGGAACCACAATTCCAGCAACGCCAGGTGACGCAGCGTGCTGCCACCAATCGGTGTGAGCTTCTCGCCCTCCGGATTTGCCAGCAGCCGGTCCACCGTTGCCGGATTGAACAGGCAGCGCCGCCGGCAGGCATCGCTTGTTAAAAGCTCGCGCATGAAGGAAAGGAACGGTCCGCGGACGTACTTCAGAACGGGCACCGGGAAATAGCCCTTCGGTCGGTCGATAACGGCATCGGGTATCAGGCCGCGCGCAATGCGCTTCAAGGGGTACTTGCCCTCGTCGCGCAACTTCAATTCCGGCGGCATGGCGGCGGCAAGTTCAAGCAACTCGTGATCAAGAAACGGCACGCGCGCTTCGAGCCCCCACGCCATGGTCATGTTGTCCACGCGTTTCACCGGGTCATCGACGATCAGCGTGGTCATGTCGAGCCGCAGCATGCGATCGAGGAAGTTCGCGGCGCCCGGCTCGGCAAGCCGCTGCTCGATCAATCTGCTGGTGTGATCGTCTTCCTGCAACGATCGGTCAAGCAGCGTGAGCAGCTCAGCGTGTGTGCGGTCGAAATAGTGGCGACGCAGGCGTTCCATGTCGGAGCCACTGTCGGCGTTCATCCGTGGGTACCAGTAGTAACCGCCAAACGCCTCATCCGCGCCCTGTCCTGACAGCACGACTTTAACTTCCTTCTTGACGCGCTCGGCGAGCAGGTAGAACGCCACCACGTCCTGGCTGAACATCGGCTCGGACATGGCTGCGACGGCATCCGGCAGCGTGGCCAGGATCTCGCGATTGGGAATCGGGTAACGATGATGACGCGTGCCGAAGCGTGCCGCCACGATGTCAGAGTACTCAAACTCGTTGGCACGCTCCTCGGGCGTGTCTTCAAAGCCGATCGAGAAGGTCGGTACTTCGCGCGCGCCGATCTGATCGAGCAGCCCAACCAGCAGACTGGAGTCGAGCCCTCCGGAGAGCAGCACGCCGACCGGCGTATCGGCAGTCTCGTACTGGCGCTGCACGGCGCGTTCGCAGGCTGCGCGCGTCGCCTCGATCCATTCGGCTTCGGTCGGTGTTGCCTGCAGACGCTCCGCGAGTAGCTGCCAGTAGCGGGTTTCCTGTTGGCTACCGTCCGTTGAAATGCGGAGCGTAGTTGCAGGCGCGAGTTTGCGCACGCCACGCAGGATGGTGTGCGGCGCCATGACCACGCCGTGCAGGGTGAACTGCTGGTGCAGCGCGACCGGGTCAACACTGGTATCGATGTCCCCACCGGCAAGCAACGCCGGCAGCGTGGAGGCAAAACGGAAACGCTTGGCAGTGCGCGCGTAGTAGAGCGGCTTGACGCCGGTGCGGTCGCGCGCCAGAAACAGCCGACGCGCATTGCGATCCCAGATGGCAAAGGCGAACATGCCATTGAGATGTTCAACGCAGCGATCGCCCCACGCGGCATAGGCCTTGAGGATGACCTCGGTGTCGCCGTGCGAGAAGAAGGAGTAGCCATGCCCGGCAAGTTCGGCGCGCAGCACACGGTAATTGTAAATGGTGCCGTTGAAGACGATCGCGAGCCCAAGCGCCGCATCGACCATTGGTTGATGGGAGAAGGCGGACAGATCAATGACCGCGAGCCGGCGGTGTGCAAAGGCAAGCGGTCCGTCGCGGAATTGGCCGGCGTCGTCCGGACCACGGCGCGCCAGTGCAGCGGCCGTACGCGCCAGCGCCTGCTCGTCCGGGGGCGCATCGTCAAAGCGCAGTTCACCACAAATGCCGCACATGCTGGAGGCGAATGGTCGTGCAAGGCGCGTCCACAGGCAAGCGCGGCGGCGCGGTGCTAAGATCGATCGCCGAGGACAACGCCATGGCTACCGGACCGCGCAAACGCAGCGAGCTTGACGGCAAGAAACTTGATGCGCTCGTTGCCAAGGCCATCAAGGAGCGCGATACGCGGCTCGCCGGCTATCGCGAGCAGTCTCTGCGGCTGCATCCCTGGATCTGCGCCCGCTGCGGTCGCGAATTCACGCGCGAAAACCTTCACGAGCTCACCGTCCACCACAAGGATCACGATCACAACAACAACCCGCCGGACGGCAGCAACTGGGAAAATCTTTGCCTCTACTGCCACGACAACGAGCACCAGCGCTTCGCACACCTGGTGCGGGGTTATGACGTGAATCTCGGTGCGGAAAAGAAGGCCCCCGCGACGCACAGCCCGTTTGCCGGGTTGAAGGACCTTATCAAGGACAGGAGCGGCTGACGCCGCCCCCAACCGGTATTACACGCAGCCGGTCGGTTTGGGCAATCCGCCCCACTTGCAGATTAGCTTCATTGGACCTTTCTGGAAGATCGCGTACAGATCATTGGTGCTGACGCCCATCGCCTTGGCGAACTTGCGGATCGGCGGCACCACTCCGTCGTTGTCATACATGGCGCGCGCCTCGTTGATGTAGTGCATGATCTGGTCGGTGATCTCCATCCCATCACGGCGTGCGAGCTCGCGCGCAATCTCCTCGTTCCAGTCGTCACGGTCGACCAGAAACCCTTCGCCATCCACCTTTAGTTCCGTCATCGTCGTCATCGTTGCAGTGTCTCCCTTAAACACTCGTCATCAGTTACTTCGCGTTGCGACCGGCGCACTGAAAAGCGCCAATCGAGAACGAGTCTAACAGCACTTCGCTTCCTGCCCGGATTTCCCCCAACCACACTGCGGGATTGCAAGGCCCCGCGGAACAAGTGGGTATCACGGTTCGCTTGATGGCGGTCAAGGCAGCTCAACGCCTGAAGTACCTAATGTCGCGGTTGTCCGAGACGGAGCGATAGCAATGGGAAGATGGCATGTGATCTACGCAAGCGTGATTGGGGCGCTGGCGATCGCGTTAGTGGTGATGCTCTGGTTGTTCGTACTGACCGGCAAGACCACAGCGGTTCCGGGCGACACACGTCAGGCGATCGTGCTCGAGCCCGCGGAGCAGGCACTGATACGCACCGAAATGCGCAGGTTCCTTGCTGCGGTACAGGCGATTATCGCAGCTGCGCTCCACGATGACCCGGCCGCTATCGCGCAGGCTGCGCGCGCTCAGGGTATGGCGGCGGCGGGACAGGTGCCCGCCAGGCTCGCCGCCAAGCTCCCGATCGGTTTCAAGCAGATTGGCCATGGCGTGCATCACGAGTTTGACCGCATTGCCATCGATGCCGAGGCCATAGGGGACGGCAAGCTGGCGCTCTCCCAGCTTGCCGAGACGCTTAATCGGTGCATTGCCTGCCATAGCGCCTACCAGTTGGCGCCGGCGGGATCCTAAGCAAGCGCGTCGGCTGACATTGACGGAGATCAATTCGCCCGCCGGGCAAGACTTCTATCGTATCAGCCGGGTCCGCGGGTCGATGTCGAAGGTCGCTGGAGTGAAACTGCAACTGTGGCTGCCCAGGAAGCATCTGCGCTTGGCGAGCGTGTAGTTGGCTACACGCTGCGCGATAGTCGCTATCTGAACGTCACCAGCCGTTGCACGCTGCGCTGCACGTTCTGCCCGAAATTCAATGGCAGCTGGACGGTGCAAGATTTCGATCTGCGGTTGCGTTCCGACCCGAGCGCCGATGAATTGATCGAAGCCGCGGGTGACGTCCATGCCTGGCGCGAAATTGTCTTTTGTGGCCTGGGCGAACCGACGCTGCGCCTCTACACCGTGCTAGAGGTAGCGGCGCGGCTTCGCAAGCAGGGCGCGCCGCGGTTGCGACTCAACACGGACGGGCTTGCGAACCTCGTGTATGGACGGGATGTGACGCCCGATTTCGAGGGGAATATCGACGCCATCTCGGTCTCGCTCAATGCCCAGGACGAGGAAACCTACAATCGTCTCTGCCGCCCAAGCCTGCCCGGCAGCTATCAGGCAATGCTCGATTTCATACGCCATGCGCGCGACTACGTGCCAGAGGTAGTGGTGACTGCGATCGATGGTCTGCCGGGTGTGGATATCGAGGCTTGTCGGGAAATCGCCGAGCGGCTCGGGGTGCGGTTCCGCCGGCGCGTGCTGGGCGTCGTCGGCTAGCGCGGATTCGCGACTTGATCGAGGATGGAGCGTACGTCGCGCTCCCAGTGCTGGAACTGGCGCGTGAGCGCCGGGTCGCGGAAAAATGTGCCGAGCAGCGCCGGACTGTTAGTGAGCGCCAGGGTGGAATCGCCCTCCGCAAAGATCACGATCTTGAGCGGCAGGTACGGCAGCATCTCGGGATGCTGAGCGGTGAGGGCGCGCTGCTCCTCGATCCGTCCGAAGAACACGACTCGGTACTCCGCGGTCTTGAAGCCGCTCGAGGTGAGACCGATGTCAACGCGCTGCACGCGCGCGACCTTGTAGCCGTGGTCCTGAATGGCCTGTTGCAGGTTCGCCATCGCTTCCGGAAAGGTCTGGGTGGTGCGCACCATGATGAGTTCATCGGCCCGGGCCGTTACGCCCAGTATCAGCAGTACCGCAAGTGAGCAGCTACGCAGTGCGTTCATAGCGTTGCATCATCCAGCAGGCCGCTGTAGATCTTGAACATCTGCTCGCACATCTCATTGAGCTCGGAATTGTTGAAGATCGCCGAGAGCCGCTTGGGATTGATGGACATCACCTGAACCTTGCCACCGTGTTCGCTGACGACGATACGGCACGGCAGAAACAACCCTACGCGCGGATCGACCGCCAGTGCGCGATTGAGGAACTTGAAATCACAGGCATCGACGATGTATTGCTTGGGATTTTCGCTGCCTTGCTCGACGAGGCCGGCCTCAAGTGGACCGGTACGCACGATACGCATGTTGGCGGCGCTGAAGGCTTGTTTCACGTTTTCCACAGTCTGTTGCAGGCTGTAGTTTGAGTCGCGCACGATGATCGGGGATTCCGTGACGATCACCGTGGCGCTGGCTGCTGGCGCGTGCTCGAAGCCGCGCACGAACGTGACGATGTCGTCGATGTCGCGCTCGTGCAGTCCCTGCTTGAGAAAGGAGCTCATCGGCGTGCCTTCGCGCCCGCGCACCAGCGTTGCCTTGATTACGGCATCGGAGGCGGCGGTGAGAAAGCCCGGGTTGTTAAGTGCCGGCGCGAGAATCGCAAGGTCGCGCGGGCGTGAAAAAGTCACACCGGTGCCGTGGCCGCCCTGACCTTGGTCACCGTGGCAGGCCGCGCAGCGTTCGGCATAGAGTTTTGCACCGCGCGTCTTGTCGCCTTTGATGTGCCCGGTGGCGGGCGTCGGGGCAGGCTTTGCGGACCAGCTGCGGATGTGCGCGACGATTGCCTTGACCTCGGCATCCGAGAGTTGCCGGAATGCCGGCATGACGCGTCCCGGCCGGCCGTGGCGAATGGTCCCGATGAGGTAGCGGTCATCCACCGTGGCAAGCAGATCCGGCTGTGCGAGCGGTACGCCGACGCCACCGGTTCCGGCACTGCCGTGGCAGGCGGCGCAGTGCTGGGCGTAGAGCCTCGCGCCATCGTGGGCTGCGTGGGCCAGCGGGGAAGATAGCCCGAGTATCACGACCCACAGCACAATGGGGGAACGAAGCATGCGCATCATGATAGAGTGAATTGCCTGGAACCCCAACCATCAACGATGGGGCTGTCGCGCGCATTGACCAGTATCAATTTTATATTTGTCTTGGGCAGCGAGCGCGTTAGCGCCAACCTGTCTGAATGGCACCTGACATGAGCCAACTGATCAGTTTTGACCCCGAGCTACTGCGTCGCTATGACAAGGCCGGCCCGCGCTACACGTCCTACCCAACGGCCGTGCAGTTTCATGACGGCTTCGGGCCGGCGCGCTACCGGGCGCTGGCCGCGGCGACCAATGCCGAGGTCCCACAGCGCCCGTTGTCGCTCTACTTCCATCTGCCATTTTGCGACACGGTGTGCTTCTACTGCGCCTGCAACAAGGTGGTGACCAAGAACCGCGCACGGGCAGCGCCGTACCTTGAGCATCTGCACCGCGAAATCAGTTTGCAGGGGGCACTGTTTGATCGTGCGCGCGTGGTAGAGCAGCTGCACTGGGGCGGTGGCACGCCGACATTTATCTCGCAGGCCGAGATGCGCGCGCTCATGGCGGAGACGCGCCGGCATTTCCAGCTGCGTGACGACGATCGTGGCGAGTACTCTATCGAGGTCGACCCGCGCGAGGTTTACGAAGGCACGCTTGCACTGTTACGCGAACTCGGATTCAACCGTTTGTCGATGGGCGTACAGGACTTCGATCCTGCGGTGCAGCGAGCGGTGAACCGCATTCAGGGCGAGGACGAAACGCTGGCAGTGCTGGCGGACGCACGTCGGCTGGGGTTTCGCTCCATCAATATGGACCTTATCTACGGTTTGCCGCGACAGACGGATGCGAGTTTCGCCCGCACGCTCGACAAGATCATTGCGGCTGCGCCGGATCGGTTGTCGGTATTCAATTACGCGCACCTGCCGCAGATGTTCAAGACCCAGCGCCAGATCAACGAAGCTGAGCTGCCAAGCCCGGAGACCAAGCTCAACATCCTGCAACACACCATCGAGCGGCTCACCGCTGCCGGTTACGTCTACATCGGCATGGACCATTTTGCGCGCCCGGACGATGAGCTCGCTGTGGCGCAGCGTAGCGGAACGCTGTATCGCAACTTTCAGGGCTATTCCACGCGCGCGGGCTGCGATCTGATCGGGATGGGCGTAACGTCGATTTCGCAGGTCGGTGACTCGTACAGCCAGAATCTGCGCACGCTGGAAGAGTACAGCGGGCGGCTCGACGGCAATGAACTCGCGGTGTTTCGCGGCGTCGAGCTGGATGCCGACGATCGCCTGCGGCGCGCGGTGATCATGCAGCTCATTTGTCACTTGCACCTAGACATGGCGGCGATCGAACGTGCTCACGGGATCCGCTTTGCAGATTACTTTGCCGTTGAGCTAGGTGATCTCGCGCCAATGCAGGCCGACGGTTTGGTCGACATCACATCGCAGCGTATCGAGGTACGCCCTCGTGGCACGCTGCTGATTCGCAACATTTGCATGGTGTTCGACAAGTACTTGCGTGCCCAGGCTGGTCAGCGATTCTCACGGGTCATCTAATCGCGACACGACTAATCGCGACGCGACGTTCCCAGCCTGGCGCCGCTGCCGTACGTGCCGTTGTGTCTTTCCTGCCAGGCAAGAGACGGCAATGGGTTTCCACTTCTTCACTATCTGAAGAGTTTGCCCGTGGACTATCTCACGATCGAGGGTAGCTTCTTGCGCGGCATGCAGGGCGACCTGATCGATGACCAGTTGGTTTCGGCCGTCAACGAGAACGGGCACGGCAGCGGAATTCATACGGTTGCGGCGTGAGTGAAGAAACAGGTAACGCACACCCGCCTGACGGATCTTGGTGTGGAGTATGCGTACGGAATGTTGTTGACTGGCCGCAATCCTTGCTGACAGAGCAAGAGGTAACTGCCAGTTTGTCATTGCAAGGCGTCGCAGCACACCGGGTTCTTCAAGAGCCAAGCAGAATCTGCTTACATATAGGAGGGCTTTCCAGTAATTGCCCTAAACGTTGCGCGGGAATTTGTGAGCTGTCGCTTTTCGGTATCGGTATTTGATGGACCCTTAGAATCAATCTTGTTACAAAGGGCGTTCGCCACGGAATCTGGCCAAAGGAAAAGAGATGCAGAAGAAAGAGGCGGCCACGATCATCAGCATTGCAAATATCAAAGCAGCGTGTCGCGAGTGCACGCTGCGCGAGCTTTGCTTGCCGCTTGGTCTGGATGGGGCGGACTTGCTGCAACTCGAGCAACTGGTGCGGCGCCGTCGCCCGCTCAAGAAGGGCGAGTATCTTTTTCGTCACGGCGATTCGCTGAAGAGCCTGTTTGCCGTGCGCCGCGGTACCATCAAGACGACGGGACTGATGGAAGACGGGCGCGTGCAGGTAACGGGTTTTTATCTGGCCGGTGAGCTGCTCGGCATCGATGCCATCAGCAACGATCGTCACCCGTGCAGTGCCGAGGCGGTCGAGCCGACCGAGATCTGCGAAATCCCCTATCATGACCTCGAGGCCGTTGCGCAGCAGGTGCCCGGTCTGCAACACCAGCTCTTCAAGATCATGTCGCGCGAAATCTTGCGCGACGAGCAGATGCTCATGATGCTCGGTCGCATGACGGCTGAGGAGCGGCTGGCTGCCTGCCTTCTGAGTCTGGCGCAACGTCAGCTTCGGCTTGGTGCCGTTGATGGCGAAATCCGCCTGCCGATGTCCCGCCAGGATCTCGGCGACTATCTCGGTCTTGCCCTTGAAACCGTCAGCCGTTTGTTCTCACGCTTTCAGGAAGAGGGTCTTATTGAGGTGCATGGCCGACAGGTGCGCATTACCAATGTCGATCGGCTCCGCTCCCTTGGGGGGACCAGTGCCGGCCAGCAAAGCCAGTTCGCCTGATCTCCGTCAACCGGTCCGCGCCTGACGCGGTTGACAAGTTTTCTGCCTTCCCCTAGCGTGATCGTCCCTTCCGGTCCGGGGTCAGTCATGTCGCACGACCACAACGCCATCGAGGCACTGTTCGCTCTGCCGTTCAACGACCTGCTGTTCCGTGCCCACACGGTACATCGTGCGCACTTCGATCCGAACCGCGTGCAACGTTCGACGTTGCTGTCGATCAAGACCGGTGGCTGTTCCGAGGATTGCGGTTACTGCTCACAGTCGGCACGCTTCGACACTAGCATAGAGCGTCAACCGCTCCTGCCACTTGATGATGTCGTGGCCGCGGCGCAGGCCGCGAAAGATCGCGGTGCCACGCGGTTCTGCATGGGCGCCGCGTGGCGTGGCCCGAAAGACAAGGATCTCGACTCGGTTATTGAGATGGTGCGCGCCGTCAAAGCGCTGGACCTTGAAACCTGCGTGACGCTCGGGCAGTTGCGCGAAGGCCAAGCTGAAAAGCTCAAAGCCGCGGGACTCGATTACTACAATCACAATCTCGATACGTCGCGCGCGCACTACGGCAACATCGTCCATACGCACGAATATGATGATCGCCTGAATACGCTGCGGCGCGTGCGCGACGCCGGCCTGCACGTCTGCTGCGGCGGCATCATGGGTATGGGCGAATCGCGCCAGGACCGCGCCGCGTTTCTTGCCGAGCTTGCAGGGCTGGATCCGGCGCCGGAAAGCGTGCCGCTCAACATGCTGGTGAAGATCCCGGGCACACCGCTGTCAGACGTGCCGGTCCTGGAGCCGCTCGAATTCGTGCGCACGATCGCGGTGGCGCGCATCGTGATGCCAACTTCCTACGTGCGGCTTTCCGCCGGCCGCCAGCAAATGCCCGATCACCTGCAGGCGCTGTGTTTCTTCGCCGGGGCCAATTCGATCTTCCATGGCGACCGCCTGCTCACCACCGCGAACCCGGACGCTGATCATGATCAGGCGCTGTTTGCGAATCTCGGGATTCAGCCGATTTCCGGGGATGCGCAGACAGTGCCAAAGGCTCGAGCGTCGGGTTAGGCCGCCATTGGCGTGCCGCATCGCAACGGAGCCGAAGCGCATGAGACAAAGGATGCTGTTTATGCTGCCCGCGCTGGTACTGGCCGGTGCCGCCGCGGCGGCACCGGAGATCCAAAGCCCGGAACTAGTCGCGATCCGGAATGCCGCGCAGCGTGGCGACGCCGGGGCGGAACTGCTGCTGGCGCTGACTTATCTGGAGGGCCGCGACAGCGTCGCTCCTGACGTCCGCGCGGGCGTCCACTGGTTGCGCGCGGCGGCCGTCGCCGGCCAGCCGTACGCACAATACCGGCTTGGCGACCTCTACCACACGGGTAAAGGCGTCGCCAAGAACGAGCAGCAGGCGGTGTCATGGTGGCGCAAGGCCGCCTCGCAGGGCATCGAGTCGGCCGAACTCGAATTGGGTCGCGCGTTACTCGCGGGGCGCGGCGCGCATCAGGACTATCGCGAGGCGGCGCAATGGCTGGGCCGGGCCGCCGACCAGGGCAACGCCGAGGCGCAGTATCTGCTCGGCAAGATGTATCGCGAAGGCCACGGCGCGCCGCAGGATCCCGAACGCGGTCGCGACTGGCTTGCGCGGGCGGCCGCCCAGGGGCATTCCGACGCGCTCAGGCTCCTGCACTTCTTTGTCGACGTTGGCGAGGACACCGCGGTGGTCTACGAGCAGTCGGGCGAAGAGCTGAAACGCCGCGCCGGGGAAGGGGATGTTGAGGCGCAGTACCAGCTCGCCCTGCGCTATGAGACCGGCGCCTGGGGCGTGCCGCGTAACGACCGTGAGGCGTTGAAATGGTTTACGCGCGCCGCGGAAGATGGTGACAGGCGTGCCGCGCAGGCGTTGGCCGACATTTACACGCGTGGGCTATTGGGGGTTTTGCCCGATGGCGCCCGCGCCGCCGAGTGGCGCACGCGCGCTCAGTCGGGCAAATGATCGAGATGGTTGAGCACCACGAGCAGCACAACGGTCGCGACGAACATCCACGCCGGCCCGAACAGCCATAGCACCAGCGGCACCGAGAAGTAGTAGGTCCGCATCCCGATCGAGTAGTACTGCGACACGCGATTCAGTACCCGCACCACCTTCTGTACAGTTACGCCATGGTCATGCGCCCCGGTTGGAACGTTGATCATGTAGCCGACGTGATGGAAGCCTCGCACTGCAAGCGAAAAGCTGAAGAAGGAGATGAAGAAGTCCACGATCAGCAGCATCAGCTTGAAGAGCCACACGCCCGGCTCGCGCGAGCCCCATGAATTGACGCCAGCAAGTATATGACTGAGTTTGTCGGCGTTCGCGAGAAGGTTAAGGATGCCGAAGATCAGCAGCACCGCGGTCGATGCCAGCAGCGTTGCCGCCATGGTCGAATTGCGAAAAGTCTGTACCGCCAATGTGTGCAGGTCGCGCTCTTCACGCATGATGCGCTCGACCCAGGCCGCACGGGCTTGCACGTTCATTCCCTGGATGGTCAGCGTCGGGTTTTCGCGAATACGCCTGACGAGGCGCCGCTGGTAGATCAGCACCATCGCCACGCATAAGAAGAAGGTACCAAAGTCGACCAGGTACGCCCAGTCGGCTGCAAGCTTGGTGGTGAGGTCATTCATCGTCATCTGTATGGTCCCCGGGTCAGCCGGCTGCAAACACCTTGCGCGGTTCCTTGAGCTCGCCCTCCGGAACCGGACGGATCTCAAACGTCATGTGCGCGAGGTCGCCGAGCACATAGGTCGGTGGTGTCCCGATGCCAGCCACGGTGCCTGGATCGACGCGGATCGTATCAGCACCCTTGATGTTGCGAATTGGCTCCACCACGGGGCGGTGCTCATGACCGTTGCATACCAGATCGTAATCGCCGGTCAAGGCCATCGCCTTGGCGTAGTGGGGATAGTGCACGAGGAAAATGCGGCGGTTGGCCAGTGTGAATACCCCGTCCTGTCCGTAGTAGTGCACATGGTTTTCGGGATGGTTGCCGAGTCGGGCCAGGTGATAGAGATCGCCCTGATTGTTGCCATGGACGACGTGGATGGGGAGCGCAAGCGGAATAATGGCGTGCAGCGTGGAGGGCGCCACCACATCGCCGCAATGGATAACCGCTTCGGCCCCGAGTCGCCTGGCATCCGCCACCGCCGCGGCTAGCAGGCTGCGATGGTCGTGACTGTCGGAGACGATACAGATCTTCATGGCGGGTGCATTCTAGCAAAAACAAAGGGCCGGCTTTCGCCGGCCCCCATTTCTTCTTGTTGTTGACTGCCCGTGAGCGTTACAGCAGCGGGACGATCAAGAGAGCAACGATGTTGATGATCTTGATGAGCGGGTTGATTGCCGGACCCGCGGTGTCCTTGTACGGATCGCCAACGGTGTCGCCGGTCACCGCGGCCTTGTGGGCGTCGCCCCCCTTGCCGCCATAGTGGCCTTCCTCGATGTATTTCTTGGCGTTATCCCAGGCGCCACCGCCAGTGGTCATGGAGATCGCGACGAAGATGCCGGTCACGATCGAACCCATCAGCACGCCACCCAGCGCCTTCACCCCGGCGCCCGGCCCCATCAGGGCGTTGAGCACCAGCACTACCACTACCGGTACCAGCACCGGCAGTAGCGACGGCACGATCATCTCCTTGATCGCGGCCTTGGTCAGCATGTCGACCGCCTTGGAGTAATCGGGCTTGGACTTGCCGGTCATGATGCCCTTGATGCTCTTGAACTGGCGGCGCACTTCCACCACCACCGAGCCGGCCGCACGGCCGACCGCCTCCATGCCCATCGCACCGAACAGATAAGGCACCAGGCCGCCGACGAACAGGCCGATGATGACGGCCGGGTCGGAGAGCGAGAACTCGACCAGCTTGCCGTAATGCTTGAGTTCGTGGGTGTAATCCGCGAACAGCACCAGCGCCGCGAGACCGGCGGAGCCGATGGCATAGCCCTTGGTCACGGCCTTGGTGGTGTTGCCGACCGCATCCAGCGGATCCGTGATGTCGCGGATCTTCTTCGGCAGCTTCGACATTTCGGCGATGCCACCGGCGTTGTCGGTGATCGGACCATAGGCATCGAGCGCCACGATAATGCCGGTCATGCTGAGCATCGAGGTGGCGGCGATAGCAATGCCATACAGGCCGGCCAGCGAGTACGAACCCCAGATGGCGAGACACACCGCGATGACCGGCGCCGCGGTCGCCTTCATCGACACGCCCAGGCCCGCGATCACGTTGGTGCCGTGACCGGTGGTCGAGGCCTGCGCGATCTTGCGCACCGGGCTGTACTCGGTAGCGGTGTAGTACTCGGTGATCACCACCATGGCGGCGGTGAGCGCGAGTCCGATAAGCGCCGCGTAGTACAGGTTGATGGTCGGAATGGTTTGGTTATCGAGCATGATGCTCGGTCCGAGAAGGCGGTCGGTGACGTAATAGAACGCGATGGCCGCCAGCACGCCCGCCACGATCAGGCCACGGTACAGCGCGTTCATGATCTTGCCGCCTTTCCTGGCATGCACGAAGAAGGTGCCAATGACCGAGGCAATGATCGAGACGCCGCCGAGCACCAGCGGATACATCACCGCCTGACCACTGTCGCCGCCAATCAGCAGGCCACCGAGCAGCATCGTGGCGATGATCGTCACCGCATAGGTCTCAAACAGATCCGCTGCCATGCCAGCGCAGTCGCCGACGTTATCGCCCACGTTGTCGGCGATAACCGCCGGGTTGCGCGGATCATCCTCCGGGATGCCGGCCTCGACCTTGCCAACCAGGTCCGCGCCGACGTCCGCACCCTTGGTGAAGATGCCGCCGCCGAGTCGCGCGAAGATGGAGATCAACGAGCCGCCAAAGCCAAGGCCCACCAGTGGCTTCACTGGATCGGTGCCGGGCGCGACGTTTACAAGAATGGCGTAGTAACCCGCCACCCCGAGAAGGCCGAGGCCAACGACCAGCAGGCCGGTGATGGCGCCGCCACGGAATGCGACCTGCAGTGCCGCGTTCAGCCCGTCCTTGGCCGCCTCGGCGGTGCGCACGTTGGCGCGAACCGAGATGTTCATGCCGATGTAGCCGGCCGCCGCAGACAGCACCGCGCCAATCGCGAATCCGATGGCCGTCAGGTGACCGAGGAAATAGAAGATCAGCGCGAACAGCACCACGCCGACGATGGCGATGGTGCGGTACTGGCGATTGAGGTAGGCCGAGGCGCCTTCCTGAATGGCGGCCGAAATCTCCTGCATGCGGGCATTCCCGGCCGGCTTGCCGAGAATCCAGCTGATGGAGACCAGGCCGTACGCGATTGCCGCGACGGCGCAAGCCAGGGCGAACAGCAAACTTTGTGACATTTTCGGTTACCTCCCGGTGGTTAAATTTCACTCTTTCTGGAAAACAAACGGCATCCTGTCTGCCAGCCTGCGTTCTTAGGGCGTCGCGGGCTTGTCCTTGTTGACGACCAATCCTCCTTCAAACCGGTCACCCGGCCGAAATCCAAAAACCTTGTCGAGCCCGCATTCCCGTATCAGGCGGTCGACGGCAGCTTGACCATGCTCGCGGTCTACCTCGGAGAGGATGAGCTTCGCCGAGTTGCCGTTGTAGAACCCGCCGAAGCCGGCCTGCACGAGTAGCAGCTCCTTGGCCTTGTCGAGTGTCATCGACTACAGCTTGAAGCCCCCAAGCTTCTTCTTTACTGCCACGTTCTTGAGGCGCACGTACTGCGGCATGCCGTCCTTGTAGGGCGGGTAATCCTCGCCCTTGATAAGCGGTTCGAGATAGGCGCGGCACTTGGCAGTGATGCCAAAGCCATCCGGCGTGATGAAATCGGCCGGCATCATCTTCTCGACGTTCGCGACCTTGGCGAGCGGCGCCATGCCGATGGTCCATTTGTAGGGCTTGCTGCTCTTTCGCACGATTGTCGGCATCACCGAGTTGTGGCCCTTGATGGCGTATTCGACCGCCGCTTTCCCGGTGGCATAGGCCTGCTCGACGTCCGCCTTGGAGGCAATGTGGCGCGCGGCGCGTTGAAGGTAATCCGCAACGCCCCAGTGATACTTGAGGCCGAGACCTTCCTTGATGATCGAGGCCACTACTGGTGCGACGCCGCCAAGCTGGGCGTGGCCGAAGGCATCGCGAAGGCCCTGATCAGCGAGGAACTTGCCATCGGCGCTCTTCGTGCCTTCCGACACCACCACGGTGCAGTAACCGAATTTCTTTACGTGAGCGTCGACCTTGCCGAGGAACTTGTCCTTGTCGAAGCTCACTTCCGGAAACAGGATTACGATCGGGATCTCGGTGTCCTTGGTAGAGGCAAGGCCGCCAGCCGCCGCGATCCAGCCAGCGTGCCGGCCCATCACTTCGAGGATGAACACCTTGGTCGAGGTTTTCGCCATCGAGGCGACATCGAAGCTCGCCTCGCGCGTGGATACCGCGATGTACTTGGCGACCGAACCAAAGCCCGGGCAGTTGTCGGTGATCGGCAGGTCATTGTCGACCGTCTTCGGCACATGCACGGCCCTGATCGGGTAGCCCATGGACTCACCGAGCTGCGAGACCTTGAGGCAGGTGTCGGCCGAGTCGCCACCACCGTTATAGAAGAAGTAACCGATGTTGTGGGCCTTGAACACCTCGATCAGGCGCTCGTACTCGCGGCGGTTGGCCTCGAGGCTCTTCATCTTGTAGCGGCAGGAGCCGAACGCGCCCGAGGGCGTATAGCGCAGGGCCGCGATGCTCTTGGCCGACTCCTTGCTGGTGTCAATTAAGTCTTCGGTCAGGGCGCCTATGATGCCGTTGCGGCCGGCGTACACCTTGGCGATCTTGTTCTTGTGCTTGCGGGCGGTTTCGATGACGCCTGCTGCCGAGGCGTTGATCACGGCGGTTACGCCGCCGGACTGCGCGTAAAAGGCGTTCATGGGTTTTGCTTTGGCCATGGCGTTGCAGTGTCTCCGGTAAAGTGGGGAATCTCGTTAGAATAAATTCAGGGTTGTGCCGCTAGTTCTTGGCGCGCGGACCCGGGTCGACAGGTTCGAGCTGCTCTTTGCGAATGTGGTCGGATTGTACCTGCAGCAATGTGGTGACACAGAGGGCCAGGTCGTCGTATTCCTCGCGCCCGGTACCGTACTGCTGGAAGCCGCGGTAAAAGAATTGCGCGCGGTAGCGCCCGCGACCGGTCTTGAACACGACGAAATTCGCGCCGCGCTCGGACCAGACAACGGCGGGAACGCTGGTCAGGGTGCGATCCTCCGGGAAGAGCCGAATCTCCGCATCACCAATCTGGGTCTCAATATCCCGGCCATAGCGTTCGCGCAGCGTCTGGCCGATGGTCCAGAGCTCGGTGTCGGTGAAATCAGGGATCGTTTCCTGGGTCATGGGCTGGGATTCTGGTTCCCGTCGGGACAGCGCATCGGCCCCGGCCCCGTGGGGCGGGCGCTAGATTAACCCAGTTTCCAGCGCGTGATCACGGAAAGATTAAATCGGGCGATAGGGGGGGCTTATTGGCCAAAGGCGGGCGTTGACGGGACCGGGGGCAGACGGTAGCTTACCCGGCCGATTAAGCTCGTTATAACAGGGCAAAAGCCCCGTCCGAACCACCACTTCGACCACTTCAGGCGAGAAGAACCATGAGAATCGTACTACTGGGAGCGCCCGGTTCCGGCAAGGGAACGCAGGCTAAGTTGTTGGTAGAAAAGTACAATATTCCTCAAATTTCCACGGGGGACCTCCTGCGCGCGGAGGTAGCGGCTGGTACCGATCTTGGCAAGAAGGCCAAGGCCGCCATGGATGCCGGCCAGCTGGTAACGGACGATGTCGTTCTGGGCATGATCCAGTCTCGCCTGTCCAAGCCGGATGCCCGAAACGGCTTCATTCTGGACGGTTTCCCGCGCAACATCCCTCAAGCTCAGGCGCTCGATGCGATGCTCGCGCGCCTCAGCCAGCCATTGCAGCTGGCGCTGCTGGTGGATGTGGACAATGAGGTGCTGATGAAGCGCCTCACTGGCCGGCGCAGCTGCGGCAACGCTGCCTGCGGCGCGATCTACAACATCTATTTCTCACCACCGAAGACCGCCGGCAAGTGCGACAAGTGCGGATCCGCGCTGCAGCATCGCTCCGACGACAATGAGGACACGGTGCGCAAGCGTCTTACCGTGTACGAGCAGCAGACCGCGCCGCTCATGTCCTACTACAAGGCGCAGGGCAAGTTGCGCACCGTAAAGGGCGTCGGCGGCGTGAACGACATCTTCCGCAACATCTCCGATATCGTCGAAGCACAGATTCGTCCGCTCGCCGGTGTCATGAGCAAGATCGATCAGGTCGAGGCAGCCAAGAAGGCTGCCAAGGCTGCGGCCAAGGCCCCTGCCAAGGGAGCGAAGGGCGCCAAGCCGGTGGCGAAAGCAGCAGCCAAGGTAGTGGCAAAGCCAGCAGCCAAACCTGCGAAGGCCGCGGCAAAGAAGGCCGTGCCCAAGAAGGGAGCCAAGAAGCCAGCACCCAAGAAGGCGACCAAAAAAGTCGTGAAGAAGGCTGCGCCCAAGAAAGCGGCCAAGAAGCCCGCGAAGAAGGCGAAGCCCAAGGCCAAGAAGACCAAATAGGCGGGTGCGACATAAGTTAAGTATGGAGCGAAGGGGCTCGGGCGACCGGGCCCTTTTCGCTTGGAGACTAACCGGCATTCCGATTACGGAGCGAAACTAACGCATGGCTGGCAAGCGAAATACCACGGCACGCTTTCCTCGAGCGCGCATGCGCCGCATGCGCCGCGACGATTTCTCGCGCCGGCTGATACGCGAGACGGTCCTGACCGTGAACGATCTCATCCAGCCGGTGTTCGTGCTGGAGGGCAAGGACCGGCAGGAACCGGTCGCATCGATGCCGGGTGTCGAGCGCATGACGCTCGACTGGCTGCTCAAGTATGCAGAGGAACTCACGCGCCTCGGCGTGCCGGCGATCGCACTCTTCCCGGTGATCCCGCAGGAGAAGAAAACCGACAAGGCGCAGGAGGCGTGGAACGCGAAGGGGCTGGTGCCGACCGTGGTGCAAAGCCTCAAGCAGAACTTCCCGCAGCTCGGCGTCATTACCGACATCGCGCTCGATCCCTACACTTCGCACGGGCAGGACGGGCTGATCGACGAGGACGGCTACGTGCTGAACGACGAGACCGTGGCGGCGCTTGTCAAGCAGGCGCTCTGCCACGCTGAGGCCGGCGCGGATGTGGTGGCGCCGTCCGACATGATGGATGGTCGCATCGGTGCAATTCGCGACGCGCTCGAGGACGCCGGCCACATTCATACCCGCATCCTTGCCTATTCGGCCAAGTACGCATCGAGCTTCTACGGGCCGTTCCGCGACGCGGTGGGCTCCGCCGCCAATCTTGGGGCCGGCAACAAGTACACCTATCAGATGGACTGCGCCAATTCCGACGAGGCGTTGCGCGAAGTGGCGCTCGATCTCGAGGAAGGCGCCGACATGGTGATGGTCAAGCCGGGCATGCCGTACCTCGACATCGTGCGGCGCGTGAAGGACAAGTTCGGCGTGCCGACCTTCGTGTACCAGGTGAGCGGCGAGTACGCCATGCTCATGGCTGCTGCCCAGAACGGTTGGCTGGATGAGCGCGCGGTAGTCATGGAGTCGCTGCTCTCCATCAAGCGCGCTGGCGCCGACGGCATTCTCACTTATTTCGCGGCTCGCGCCGCGGCCTGGCTGCGCGAAGGCTGATGCCGGCGCTGGCGCACGCGTGCTGACGCCGCGCGCATCGCGCTAGGGGGTCGCGGTGAGCAATGAACCGCTCTTCACACAGTCTCCGCAGCTAGATGAACCCTCCCGCCAGGTAACGCCGCCGGTTCTGCGCTGGGCGGCAAATCTCGGCATCCTTGTCGCCGCGCTGTTGCTGCTCTACCTGCTTGCCGAGTCGATCTATGGCAAGTACCCGTTTCGAGCGCTGTTCGGCCTGATTGCGGATATTGCGCTGCTCATCGCGCTCGTGGGGCTTCGTATGATGCGCCGGTGGGCGGCGTACCTGTTCGTGCTGCTCGTGATTATCGTATTGCCAATGGTGGTGATTCTTGGTCTGCGTGGCGCTTTCGGCGCTGGCGTCGTTGCTGCGTTTGTTGTCGCGCCGATCTTGATGTTGTTCATCGTCGCACGCTGCTGGAGTGAGTTGCGATGATTCTCCCGCCCCTACAATGAACTACCGCCACATCTTTCACGCCGGCAACTTCGCCGACGTCTTCAAGCATGTCGTGCTGGTGCGGCTGCTGCAGGCGCTGCACAGGAAGGACACGCCGTTTTGCTATCTCGATACCCACGCCGGGCGCGGTGTCTACGACCTGACCAGCGTGTCTGCGCAGAGAAGCGGCGAATTTCGCGATGGTATTGGCCGGATGTGGAGCGGGCAGGACTGGACCGGGCACTTCTCGGATTACCTCGATGTGGTGCGCGCGCTCAATTCGCAGGGCAAGTTGCTGGCATATCCGGGCTCACCGAGCATCGCGCGGCAGTTGCTGCGTGCGCAGGACCGCATGGTGTTGTGCGAACAACAACAGGAGGAAGCCGGAGCGCTGAAGGCCGAGTTTCCCGGCGACCGGCAAGTCGCCGTCCATGTGCAGGATGGCTATCAGGCACTCAAAGCCTTTCTGCCGCCGAAGGAACGGCGCGGCCTGGTGCTGATCGATCCGCCATACGAGTCGCCGGACGAATTCGAGCAGGCCGGGCGTGCTCTGATCGCGGCGTGGCGGCGTTGGGACACCGGCATCTTCGCGCTCTGGTATCCGATCAAGGATCTGGCCGCGGTAGACCGCCTGCATCGGAGGCTAGTCGCGGCCGGCATGGGCAAACTACTGCTGGTGGACTTTGCCGTAGCAGCGCCCACCGGGACGCTCCGGCTGTGTCGCTGCGCACTGGTTCTTGTGAATCCGCCTTGGAAACTGGATATCGGGCTTACCAGCGATCTGCCCATCCTCGCCAAGGGCTTAGCGCAGGGACCTGAGGCCGGCGCTGAGGTTCGCTGGCTTTCCGCCGAATAATTGGCGCTTGCTGGCCGCACCAACTGCTAACTTGGCGATACATCCCGACAGACGTCCTCTATCGACAGACAATCGGCCGCCGCGGATAATCCTTTGAAGGCGGCATACCCAGCGCAAATAAGGGGGGATTTGCAGTCACCCCGCAACTTTTCCAGTTGCGTACAGCGAGCGTGCCAGCTTGGCAGGAGGTTGAATAACAATGAGCAAAGAACGCCGCGAGAACCAGAGACTGCCCGTCGAATTCGATGCGGTGCTGAATTACCAGCAGCACGCGATCATTTGCACGGTTCGTGACATCAGCCTTAACGGTGCCTTCGTCGAAACCATGCCGGACTCGCTACCGACCCGCAATACGCATGTGGAGATCGGTTTTTCGGTCCTTACCAACGGTCAGAATCGCTATCTCCGCATTCCGGGCAGGATTGCCTACATCAAGGACAACGGTGCAGGCGTTCGCTTCAGCGAAGTCGGCATGGATGCCTACATGAATCTGGTGGACATGGTTTACGAAGCCTGACGCCCTGCGCGCGTCAGACGGGCCGGATTGCGTTAGGCTAGGGCGCACGGTCCCTAATTATTCGTGCCATGACAGCCGCCTCCCGCGTCCTGCTGATCGCTCCCTATTCGAGCTACCGCACCGCACCCTTTATCGCCGCTGCGGAGCGCCTGCGGGTACCGCTGCTTATCGCGTCACAAAGCGACCTGCCGGTCAGCACGATCGCAGTGCAGGGCGTGAACGTCTCGTTTGCCAGTCCACAGGAAGCGTTCGAGAAGCTCATGCGGGAAGCCGAGCGCGCTCCTTTCGCGGCAGTTCTCGGCACGGATGACGCCACCACCGAGCTGGCGGCACGTATCGCCGCCTCGCTCGGGCTCCCGCACAATCCGCCCGAGGCGGTTCGCTACGCGCATCGCAAGGATCTCGCGCGCGAGCGACTGGCGCGCTCGGGTGTACGCGTGCCGCGTCACTGGCGTGTGGATCTGCGCCAGGCACTGGCAGCGCAGATCGATGCCGTCAGATATCCATGCGTGGTGAAACCGGTGGCGCTGTCCGCCAGCCGCGGTGTGATCCGCGCCGACTCCCGCGGCGCGCTGCTCGCCGCCGCGGCGCGCGCGGAGCGAATCATTGCTGGCGAATTGGAGGGCGAGGCGCGCCATCTGTTGTTGATCGAAGAGTACCTGCCCGGCATCGAAGTTGCGGTGGAGGGGATGCTCGATTCCGGTGAGCTGCAGGTGCTTGCCGTGTTTGACAAGCCGGATCCGCTGGAAGGGCCCTTCTTCGAGGAGAGCTACTACATCACTCCTTCGCGACTCGACGCCTCAGTCCAGGCGCAACTACGGATCGCGATCGCCGCCGTGTGCCGCGCCTACGGTCTGCGTGAGGGCCCAATTCATGCCGAGTGCCGCATCAATGACGCAGGTGTATGGATTCTGGAAGTTGCGGCTCGCACAATCGGTGGCCTGTGCGCAAGGTTGCTGCGTTTTGGCACGGGCTATGGTCTGGAAGAGTTGGTGCTCGCCCAGGCGCTGGGACAGCCCCTCCCTGAGATGGCCAGCGATGATGAGCGTGCCGCGGGAGGCGTGTTGATGCTTCCGATCGAACAGGGCGGCATCCTGCGGCGCGTGGAGGGAATCGAGGCGGCACGAAAGGTCCCGCATATCGAAGAGGTTCATATCGACGTGCGTGAAGGCTACGAACTTGTCCCGCTGCCGGAAGGCGCGAGTTATCTCGGTTTTATCTTTGCCCGCGCGCCGACCCCGCAAGCGGCCGAGTCAGCATTGCGCGCGGCGCACGCCAAGCTGCGGGTTGTCGTTGCGCCGCTTTTCAAGGCGGCGAGAGCCTAGCGACCGAGCTGCACTGCGGCGAGCAATGCCACGGCGGCCGCCTCAATGCGCAGTATGGCGGGCCCGAGCGAAACGCGCCTCGTCCCGGCCGCTTCGAATGCAAGCAACTCCCGTTCGGTAAAGCCGCCCTCCGGGCCGATCAATGCCGTCACCGGGGTTACCGAATCAGGCAACACCGAGCGCAGCGGCGCGCCATCGGGATGAGCCAGCAAAACGGTACCGCGCGGGTTGAGACCCTGCGGCGCCACTTCAGAATGAAGGCGCGGCAGGAAAAGACGGCGACTCTGCTTGCAGGCACCGAGACAAACGCGGCCCCAACGTTCGGCGCTATGCTCGCCAGCCGTTACCACGCTGCGCTCGCAGCGTAGCGGTGTGAAATCCGTCATGCCGAGCTGTGTCGCGATGTCGAGCAGCACGCTCTGGCGATCTCCCTTGGGCAGCGCGCAGGCCAGATGCAGCTGGCGAGTGGGTGTTGGTTCGGTGCGGAGCTCCTCGATCCTCAGTTCAACGGAGCGAGCGCGCTTGTCGGCGGAGAGAAGCGCGGTTCGCGCCAGCGTGCCATACCCATCAAACAGCCAAAGCGTGTCACCGCTGCGCACTCGGCGCGCACCCGCAATGTGCTGTGCTTCCTCGCCGGTCAGCACGATGGTCTCCCCGACAGCGGGCAAGGCGGCGGCGAAGAATAGCGGTTCATTCATGTTGAGGGAGCCAGATACACGTCGTAGCGCACCAGTTTGCCAGTAATGCTGTGGTTCGGGGACGGCGCAAGCGGTGGCGCATCATCGGCGCGCTTCACAACGACACGCTCGCGCGCAACGGCCCGCGCGATCCCGAGTAGCTCGACAGCGTCCCGATCCTCGCCGACCAGATCGCGCAGCACGCGCATTTCCTTGCGCACCGCCGCCGAACGCTTGCGTCTGGCCGGAAACATCGGGTCGAGAAAGATTGCATCCGGGCGCGCCAGCGCGGGGAGCAGGGCGCGGGCATCACCAGCGCGCAGCGCGAGGCGCGAGCCGAGCGTGATTCCACGCTCCGACTCAAACCGATGCAAGCCATCGCGCGCCAGCGCCGCCACTACCGGCGAGCGCTCAATGGCCGTGACCTGAAAACCCATCAGTGCCAGCCGCAGCGCATCCTGCGCAAGGCCAGTGGTGGCATCCACAATCGTGCGCACTTTCTTACCGAAGGCACGCGCCAGTGGCTGGCGGCGCGAGAGACTCGGACCATGCGGACGCAGATCGAACCTGGAGAAATCGACCCAAATCGGACCCAGTCGGGGATCACGCAGATCACGCAACTCGATGTGATCGGTGGTCTGGAGCAGCAACAGGTCGGTATCAGCCGTGGGTGTCGGCAGAAAGGGAAGTGAGAGTTCGTCCGCCAGTGCCTGTGCTGCCTTCTGCTGGTCCGGGTCTTCCGACGATGCCGCCACTGCCGTCCGCAAGAGTGCAGTCGTACGAGAGGAGGCAAGCGGCGCCCGAGCGCGTCCGGTCATGAAGCAAGAATATCACCGCCGCGCCAGGCGGCGTCGGCCTGCCGGCGGCGCAAACCGCCCGGCCGTGTTTCGGTCTTGGGTGGTTTACGCGACGCTGGCGCGTTCGGCGCGCTTGCGGTCGCTTTCCTTCAGGAAGCGCTTGCGCAGGCGGATGTGGTGCGGGGTGACCTCGACCAGTTCATCATCCTCGATAAACTCGATCGCGCGCTCCAGCGTCAGCTGGATCGCCGGGGTGAGGATGATCGCCTCGTCCGAACCGGCGGCGCGGATATTGGTGAGCTGCTTGCCTTTCATGGCGTTCACCACCAGGTCGTTGTCACGCGAGTGGATGCCGATGATCATGCCCTCGTACATTTCTTCTCCCGGGCCGATGAACATGCGTCCGCGTTCCTGCAGGTTCCAGAGTGCATAGGCCACGCTCTCGCCAACGCCATTCGAGATCAGCACGCCGTTCTGGCGGCCCTTGAGCTCGCCGCCCTTTATCGGACCGTAGTGATCGAAGATCGAGTACAACAGACCCGAACCCTGGGTGGCGGTCAGGAATTCACTGCGAAAGCCAATTAGGCCCCTTGAAGGAATCAGGTATTCGAGGCGCACGCGCCCTTTGCCGTCCGGCTCCATGTTCAGCAGTTCGCCTTTGCGCAGGCCGAACTTCTCCATCACCACGCCCTGGTGTTGCTGCTCGACGTCCAGCGTGACGGACTCGTACGGCTCGTGCGACACGCCGTCGACCATTTTCGTGATGACCTGCGGGCGCGACACGCCAAGCTCGTAGCCCTCGCGACGCATGTTTTCGATCAGGATGCCGAGGTGCAGTTCACCACGGCCGGAGACGCGGAACTTGTCCGGGCTGCCGGTATCTTCCACGCGCAGGGCTACGTTGGTGATCAGCTCGCGCTCCAGGCGCTCGCGGATCTGGCGGCTCGTCACGTACTTGCCGTCCTTGCCGGCAAACGGCGAGTTGTTGACCTCGAAGCTCATGGTCACGGTCGGCTCATCGACTGTGAGCGGCGGCAGGGCCTCGACTGCACTCGGATCGCAAAAGGTGTCGGAGATATGCGGGTGCTCGATCCCGGTGATGGCGACGATATCGCCAGCCGTGGCCTCCGGCACTTCCGTGCGGTCCAGGCCCATGAAGCCCAGCACCTGCAGGATGCGACCGTTGCGGGTCTTGCCGTCGCGTTCGACGACGGTAACGTTCTGGCCCGGCTTCACGCGACCGCGTTTGATGCGACCGACGGCGATTGCGCCGACGTAACTGGAGTAATCGAGGGTCGTCACCTGCATCTGGAACGGGGCATCGACATCGACGTTCGGTGCGGGCACGTGCTTGATGATGGTCTCGAACAGCGGTGTCATGTCTCCGCTGTTCACGTCCGGCGTGAGGCCTGCGTAGCCGTTGAGTGCCGAGGCATACACCACCGGGAAGTCGAGCTGTTCCTCGGTGGCGCCTAGCTTGTCGAACAGGTCGAAGGTCTGGTCAAGTACCCAATTCGGGCGCGCGCCGGGACGATCGACCTTATTAATGACAACGATTGGCCGCAGACCATGGGCGAAGGCCTTGCGGGTGACAAAGCGGGTTTGCGGCATCGGGCCATCCATCGCGTCCACCAGCAACAGCACCGAGTCGACCATCGCCAGCACGCGCTCGACCTCGCCGCCGAAGTCCGCGTGACCCGGGGTGTCGACGATGTTGATGCGGTAATCGTTCCAGCGGATCGCGGTGTTCTTGGCGAGAATGGTGATGCCGCGCTCCTTCTCCAGGTCGTTCGAATCCATTATGCGAGTCGCCACCTGCTGGTGTGCGGCAAACGTTCCCGACTGCCCGAGCAGCTTGTCCACGAGCGTGGTCTTGCCGTGGTCGACGTGGGCGATAATGGCGATATTGCGGAGTTTCTGGATCATAACGGATGGACCGAAGGGGCGGGCAAAAGGCCGCGCATTATACACAGGTATTGGGGAAAAGCGCGCTCATTAAAAAGGCGCTCTGCCCGGAGTTAGCCAGAAATGGCCGGAATTGGACTGATTGATTGCTAGTGACGGGTCGGTGACGCGTCGGTCATGAGACTGGCCGCAAACAGCTGCTCGGCGTCCACCCGGTCGAATTCATAGTGCGAGCCGCAGAACTCGCAGTCGACCTCGATCTTCCCACGTTCTGCGAGAATCGACGAGATCTCGTCGCGCCCCAGCATGCGCAGTACCGACTCCACACGTACCCGCGAACAGGAGCAGCGGAAACTGACCGGGTGACCGGAAAACAGCCGGATGTCCTCTTCATGGTAGAGGCGGCGCAGGATCTGTGGCACCGGCAGCGTCAGCAGTTCCTCGCGCGTGATCGTCGAACCAAGATGAACCGCGCGGTCCCAGGCATCGACGTCCACCATTTGCTCTTCGGGCAGTCGCTGCAGCAACATGCCGGCCGCCTGATCAGTGTCGGCAGCGA
>LJVB01000066.1 GCA_001304215.1 Acidithiobacillales bacterium SM1_46
GAGGTCAAGATCTGGCGCCTGGGTCTCGCGTAGCATGGCTTCCCATGACAGCACCATGGGCCCCTGCGAAAGCGACTCGCCACAAAGATCTTCCATTCCTTCGTGCACCACGCCCGCCTCATCCTGAACAGTGCGTTGTACCCGGAAGTCCCCTGGATAGACGATGACTCCGCGCCAGTTGCGGTAGTAGCCAAGGCCGAGGCGCAGCACCGGCAGACAGGCGTGCAGCGCAATGCGGGTGCGCATGCTGATTGTTACCGAGATGTTGTGTGCGCCGCTGAAGGTCTTGGCTGAAAGGAACTGCGTGGCCAAATCGCGCAACGTTGCCTGATCGTTGTGCGAAAGGCGTTGGGCGTATCGACTGGTCTCGAGCGTAGCGTGAACGGAAGTCCCACATCTCGAGGGGATACGCTTGGTGGGGCGTGGTTCCGACCGAAATCAGGGTCGGTCGCGGTCGGCGGCAAGCAAGGTATTATGCAGAAGTATGGCGCGGGTCATGGGGCCAACGCCTCCCGGAACTGGTGTGATCCAGCTCGCTCGCTCGCACGCACTCTCAAAGTGCACGTCGCCAACGATCCTGTTGTCCGCCAGTCGGTTGATGCCGACGTCCACTACGAGCGCGCCTGGCTTGATCCAGTCCCCGGGGATCATTTCCGGCTTGCCGATAGCGACGACCAAGACATCCGCGCGTGCCACTTCAGCGGCGAGATCCCGCGTCGCGCTGTGGCAGATAGTAACAGTGCAACCGACGAGCAGCAGCTCAAGCGCCATCGGCCGGCCCACAATATTGGAGGCTCCCACGACCACCGCGTGCTGGCCCCGCAGCGACACGCCGGTGCTTTCGAGAAGCCGCATGGCACCATAGGGCGTGCAGGGACGAAGTAGCGGCATACGCACCACGAGGCGCCCGATGTTGTAGGGATGAAAGCCGTCGACATCCTTGTCCGGTCGAATGCGCTCGATGATCGTATTGGGATCAATCGCAGTGGGAAGCGGCAGCTGGACCAGAATTCCGTCAACCGAGGGATCGGCGTTAAAGCGGTCGATTTCGGCGAGTAGCTGTGAGGCACCGATGTTCGCCGGCAGATTGAGGCCGATGTCCCGTATGCCAACCTCGGCGCAGTCGCGTCGCTTGGAGCGCACGTATACTTCGGAAGCGGGGTTGTTCCCCACCATGATAACGGCCAGTCCCGGCGCGGCGCGACCGCCGGAGAGCCGCACGCGCACCTTGCGAGCGATTTCCCCGCGCAAGGCGCGCGCGATGGCGTTTCCGTCGATAATGTGTGCGGTCATGTGCGATTTTCTCGAACGGCCGGGATCATCGCACGCACGCGCTGCGGTCGCCAAGGCAGGCGCAGCGCAATTGACGACCCATTGGCCCGTGCGTATAGTCTCGCACCCTAAAGCCGCCGGGCACGCTGTCGGGATGGTGGTTTCACCCGATATGCCGCGGGGCTGGTGCAAGCGTTCGGATCATCGCATTCCGGGGTATAGCGCAGCCTGGTAGCGCACCTGCTTTGGGAGCAGGGTGTCGGGGGTTCAAATCCCTCTACCCCGACCATTTCCAGAGTGGTTGTCCGAGGCCAATCGCCCGATTGAATAGGGCGGGCGTGTGGGCTGTAATGGCGCGAGTTTGCGCCCGTAGCTCAACCGGATAGAGCACCAGCCTTCTAAGCTGGCGGTTACAGGTTCGAGTCCTGTCGGGCGCGCCAGATTGGGGGCGCGGATCGGGACGTGCGCAAGGCGAGCTACTCGGATGCTATAATTCGCGCGCGTTGCAGCGGACTATGGTGAGCGTAGCTCAGTTGGTTAGAGTCCCGGATTGTGATTCCGGTTGTCGTGGGTTCGAGTCCCATCGCTCACCCCAATTTCTGTATGCGGGCCGTTAGCTCAGTTGGTAGAGCAGCTGACTCTTAATCAGCGGGTCCCAGGTTCGAGCCCTGGACGGCCCACCATTCCCGCAGGGGGCTTGTATCGCAAGCCCCCTTTTTATTTCTTATTTGCCGTCGGGTCGTGCACCTGGCCATTAGCATTAGAATGAGCCGTGACCGAACAGCGCTGCGAATGTGGCGAAATTGGTAGACGCGCTGGATTTAGGTTCCAGTGGGGCAACCCATGGGAGTTCGAGTCTCCCCATTCGCACCATCGGCTCGCATAGAGCAGGGCCGCCAAAACCGGTATTATCCCGGCCAACTCCCGTTAACGCGTAGCTAATTTCAGAGGTTGATGTCGATGCAGGTCTCAGTGGAATCCGTTGGCTCTCTCGGTCGGCGCATGAAGATCGCCGTACCCGCGGATCAGTTCGAGAAGGCGTTTGTCGACCGCCTGCAGCGCTTCTCGCGCAGCGTAAAGATGCCTGGCTTTCGGCCAGGCAAGGTTCCGCTAAAGATGGTCGAGGCGCAGTACGGCCCGCAGTTGATGGAAGAGGTCGCCGGCAGCCTGATCGAGTCAAGCTACCAAGAGGCCATCGGGCGCGAAGGTCTGCGCCCTGCCGGAGGCCCGAAGATCCATCCTGAATCGCTTGGGCGCGGGAAGGACCTGCAGTTCACGGCTGAATTTGAAGTCATACCGGAGGTCAAGCAGCTCGATATCGCGGGGACGAAGATCGAGCGGCCAGTCGCAATTATTGAGGATTCGGATGTCGACTCTACCCTCGAGACGATCCGGCGGCAAAATATGAGCTGGAACGAGGTGACGCGCCCGGCGCAAGATGGCGATCGGGTGTTGGTCGACTTCTCCGGTCGCTTAGGCGGCGAGGTTTTTGAGGGTGGCACGGCCAAAGATTTCCCCGTGGTGATCGGGAGCAACACACTGCTCGAGGAGCTCGAGAAGGGACTGGTTGGCGCCGGTGCAGGTGATATCCGCACGATCGCCGTACAGTTCCCGAGCGACTATCGGCACGACAAGCTTGCCGGCAAGAGCGCAGATTTCGAGGTGCAGGTAAAGACCATAAGCGAGCCGGTCTTGCCGGTACTCGATGCCGAGTTCGCCAAGCGATTCGGTGTGGCTGACGGTGACCTAGCCAAGCTGCGGGCGGATGTGCGCGGTAATCTGGAGCGCGAGGCCGCCAAGCGTACGCGCGCTATCGTGCGCGCACGTGTGCTAAACGCGCTGCTTGCAGCCAATCCGGTTGAGGTGCCGCAGGGTTTAATGAATGCGGAAATTGCACGTCTGAAGGGACAAAAGTCGTCGGGCTCGGACAGTGCCGGCCTGGAAGCGCGTGCCCGCGCGCGCGTGGCTCTGTGGCTTATTCTGGCGGAAATAATCCGAGTCCGTGGTCACCGCGCGGATCCGGCATCGGTTCGCGCTAAGCTCCAGGAGCTTGCACAAGAGTATGAAAAGCCAGCCGAACTAGTGCAGTGGTACTACGCCAACCCGGAGCGGCTCGCGGAAGTAGAGAGGCTCGTGATCGAGGAGCGGGTGATCGAGGAGCTGCTGGCGGGCGCCGAGGTTATTGAGCAGGCGGTACCGTTGCAGGAACTGCTGAAGATGGAATCGGCCTAACGTGCAGGAGATGAGAGACAGGATGATGACCAAGCTTGGTGGTAACGACGGCGCACTCGAGCCGCGCGGACTCGGCCTGATTCCGATGGTGATCGAGTCCACCGGACGCGGCGAACGCGCATATGACATTTACTCCCGCATGCTGAAGGAGCGGGTGATCTTCCTGGTCGGTCCGGTGGAAGATCACATGGCCAACTTGGTGGTGGCGCAGCTTCTGTTCCTGGAGTCCGAGAATCCGGACAAGGACATCCATCTTTACATCAATTCGCCTGGGGGTGCGGTCAACTCGGGCCTCGCCATCTATGACACGATGCAGTTCATCAAGCCGGATGTTTCTACCGTTTGCATCGGGCAGGCGGCCAGTATGGGTGCCATCATTCTGGCGGGCGGCGCCAAGGGCAAACGCTTTGCACTGCCACACGCTCGCATGATGGTCCACCAGCCGTTGGGCGGTTTCCAGGGGCAGGCCACCGACATCGAGATCCACGCGAAGGAGATCATGCGCGTACGTGAGCGCCTAAATACGCTGCTGTCGCGGCACACTGGGCGCGCACTGGATCAGATTCGCGACGACACCGACCGGGACTTCTTTATGGACGGGGAGGAAGCCAAGGCTTTCGGTCTGATCGACAAGGTGATCGAAAAGCGCTCCTGATCAGGGGGAAATCCGGGGTACCGCTATGCTATATCTTAAGTATCCGGCTTGCATAAGCAGCAGGATGAAAGCATGATTGAGGCAGAATCCCCAGGCGGATGTGAGGTTTTTCGGGATGGCGAGCGACAATAACGGCAGAGGCGATGGCAAGGGCGAAAAGCTCTTGTACTGCTCCTTCTGTGGCAAAAGTCAGCACGAGGTCCGCAAGTTGATTGCGGGCCCGTCGGTGTTCGTCTGCGACGAGTGCGTCGAGCTCTGTAACGACATCATCCGGGAAGAAGTCCAGGAAGAGAAAAACGCGGCTTCCGCCCGCAAAAAGTTTCCCGCTCCGCGCGAGATTCTGCAAATTCTGGACGAGTATGTCATTGGCCAGAATGATGCCAAGAAGGTCCTTTCGGTAGCGGTCTACAATCACTACAAGCGTATCGAAAGCGAAGGCAAGGTCGGTGACGTCGAGATCTCGAAGAGCAATATCCTGCTGATCGGTCCCACGGGTTCGGGCAAGACCCTGCTGGCCGAGACACTGGCGCGCGTGCTCAACGTTCCGTTCACGATCGCGGATGCGACCACGCTCACAGAAGCCGGATATGTCGGCGAGGACGTCGAGAACATCATCCAGAAGTTGCTGCAGAAATGCGATTACGATGTCGAAAAGGCGCAGCGTGGCATCGTATATATTGACGAGATTGACAAGATCTCTCGCAAGAGCGAGAACCCCTCCATCACTCGTGATGTTTCGGGAGAAGGCGTGCAGCAGGCGCTGCTCAAGCTTATTGAAGGTACGGTGGCCTCGGTCCCGCCGCAGGGCGGCCGTAAGCACCCACAGCAGGAATTTCTGCAGGTTGATACTCGCAACATCCTCTTCGTCTGTGGTGGTGCGTTCTCGGGGCTCGAAAAAGTCATCCAGAATCGAAGCATAAAGAGCGGTATTGGCTTCGGTGCGGAGATCCGGAGTCAGTCGACGATTCAGACAGGGGAACTGCTGCGCCAGGTCGAGCCGGAGGACCTGATCAAGTACGGCCTGATTCCCGAATTCGTCGGGCGCCTGCCGGTGGTGGCCGTGCTGGATGAGCTGGATGAGAAGGCGTTGATCCAGATTCTTACGGAACCGAAGAACGCGCTGGTCAAACAATACCAGAAGTTGCTCAAGCTGGAGGGTGTTGAATTGGAGATTCGCGACGACGCGCTTCATGCCGTCGCGCGTCGTGCCATGGAGCGGAAGACTGGCGCACGCGGTCTGCGCTCGATATTGGAACGCGCCCTGCTCGACATCATGTTTGAATTGCCGTCGCTCGAGAATGTGACCAAGGTGGTTATTGAGGGGAATGTAATCACCGAGGGTGCGAGGCCGATTCTTATCTATGCGGACAGTGACGAGCAAAGCCGCAAGCGAGCGTCGGTGAATCCCTGACGGTGCGTATCTTCGCCGCCTGTACCGAGACCCCGCCCCGTTTAGCGGGGTCTTTATTTTTGGGCGCAATGACCGCCTTTCCGGCCATTCTGTGCCGATTCCCCGTATTTGGGCGGGGTTGTCACATTGAAATCACTGGGTGAAGGCCCCAAACTTAGACCAGCACTCCCCATTCACCCCCAATCGGGTTTTCTTTCTCAATGAAGCGAGACAAGCAAGAGACTCAAGAAGCGCCGCGTATCGTCGCCGGTTCCGAAACCATGCTGCCGGTATTGCCGCTGCGCGACGTGGTCGTTTTCCCGCACATGGTAATTCCGTTGTTCGTGGGACGGCGCAAGTCAATCCGTGCCCTCGAGCAGGCCATGGAAAATGGCAAACAGATCATGCTGGTCGCGCAGAAGAGCGCTTCTGACGACGATCCGACCACGGACAACATCCACACCATCGGCACCATGGCGAGCATTCTGCAACTGCTGAAGCTGCCCGATGGGACAGTGAAGGTATTGGTGGAAGGCGAGCGTCGGGCTGTGGTGCTGAAATACGCCGAGATTGAGGACTATTTCTCCGCCGAGGTCGCGTTGCTGGAAGCTGAGCCGATCACTGATCGCGAGGGCGAGGCGTTGATGCGTTCGGTTGTCAATGAGTTTGACCAGTACGTCAAGCTCAATATGAAGATTCCCCCCGAAATTCTAACTTCGCTGGCGGGAATCGAAGACCCAAGCCGACTCGCGGACACAGTGGCGGCCCATCTCTCGCTTAAGATCGACGAGAAGCAGTCCATTCTCGAAATCCAGGATATTCGCGACCGTCTCGAGCGGATCCTCAGCGTGCTCGAGTCGGAGATCGATCTTCTGCAGGTCGAAAAGCGTATCCGTGGCCGGGTGAAGCGGCAGATGGAGAAGAGCCAGCGCGAGTACTACCTCAACGAGCAGATGAAGGCCATTCAGAAGGAGCTCGGCGAGATGGAGGAAGGGCCAAACGAGGCCGAGGAACTCGCCAAGAAGATCAAGGCAGCTGGCATGCCGAAGGAGGCGCGCGAGAAGGCCGAAGCCGAGCTGAAGAAGCTGAAGATGATGTCGCCAATGTCCGCCGAGGCAACGGTGGTGCGCAACTACATCGACTGGCTCGTGAATGTTCCGTGGAAGAAGCGCACCAAGATTCAGAAGGACCTGAAGCGTGCCGAGGAGGTGCTCGAGCAGGATCACTATGGACTCGAGAAGGTCAAGGAGCGCATCCTTGAATACCTCGCGGTACAGCAGCGAGTAAACCAGCTAAAGGGACCGATTCTGTGCCTGGTTGGTCCTCCGGGCGTCGGCAAGACCTCGCTCGGCCAGTCGATCGCGCGTGCTACGGGGCGAAAGTTTGTGCGCATGTCGCTCGGCGGTGTGCGCGACGAAGCCGAGATTCGTGGTCACCGTCGCACGTATATCGGTTCCTTGCCCGGCAAGATCATCCAGAACATGTCGAAGGTGAAGGTGAAGAACCCGCTATACATGCTGGATGAGGTGGACAAGATGGCGATGGATTTTCGGGGCGACCCGAGTGCAGCGCTGCTCGAGGTTCTTGACCCCGAGCAGAACCACGCTTTCAGCGATCACTATCTGGAGGTCGACTACGACCTTTCCGACGTGATGTTCATCGCGACGGCGAATACGCTTAACATCCCGGCTCCGTTGCTTGATCGCATGGAGGTGATCCGTCTTTCCGGGTACACCGAAGATGAGAAGGTCAACATCGCCGTGAAGTACCTACTGCCGAAGCAGCTCAAGAACAACGGGCTCAAGCAGGAGGAGGTCAGTGTCTCGCCCGAGGCAATACGAGACATCATTCGTTACTACACGCGCGAGGCGGGCGTGCGTAGTTTGGAGCGGGAGATTTCCAAAATCTGTCGCAAGGTTGTAAAGGAGTTGCTGCTTGCAAAGGAATCGGCCGGCAAGGTCACGGTCACGCCTGACGAGCTGGAAAAATATTTGAGTGTGCGTCGGTACCGGTACGGCATTGCGGAGGAGGCGAACCAGGTCGGGCAGGTGACGGGCCTTGCCTGGACCGAGGTGGGAGGCGAATTGCTCACCATCGAGGCAGCGATTGTTGCTGGTAAGGGAAAGACCACTTATACCGGCAAGCTCGGAGACGTGATGCAGGAATCGATCACGGCGGCAATGACGGTCGTTCGGGCCCGCGCGAACAAGCTTGGGATCCCGTCTGATTTCTATCAGAAGCACGATGTCCATGTGCACGTTCCTGAAGGCGCGACCCCCAAGGACGGACCGAGCGCTGGCATAG
Source organism: Acidithiobacillales bacterium SM1_46 (assembly GCA_001304215.1). Lineage (GTDB taxonomy): Bacteria > Pseudomonadota > Gammaproteobacteria > Acidiferrobacterales > Sulfurifustaceae > SM1-46. The sequence goes on from LJVB01000066.1 coordinate 7,854, forward strand.
CAATGTGCACGGCGCTGGTTTCTGCGCTTACAAAGATCCCAGTCCGGGCAAGCGTTGCCATGACCGGCGAGATCACCCTGCGGGGTGAGGTGCTGCCGATCGGTGGACTCAAGGAGAAACTGCTCGCTGCGCATCGTGGGGGGATCAAGGTGGTGTTGATTCCCGAGGAGAATCGCAAGGATCTCACCGAGATCCCGAAGAACATCCTGCAGGATCTTGATGTGCGCGCCGTGCGCTGGATTGATCAAGTGCTTGAGGCTGCGCTTGAGCGCGTGCCGGAACCGATCGAGGAGAAGCCGGCAGGGACGGAAACACCGAAGGCAGGCGAGCCGGCTGAAGCTGTTAATCCCGCTCGTACGCACTGATGTGCATCGGCATTTCGCGCCCCGGGAGGCGATGCTTCCCGGGGCAGTTCGCCGCGTGCATGGTTGGCAAAGCCATTGCGATTGCCGTACACTAGCCGCCCTTCGTAAGGGGTGCGGCCTCGGTGGGGATCGTCCCCGCGGGTGCTTAGCTCAGCGGTAGAGCATCGCCCTTACAAGGCGAGGGTCGGGGGTTCGAAACCCTCAGCACCCACCATCATCTGGAGCGGTAGTTCAGTTGGTTAGAATACCGGCCTGTCACGCCGGGGGTCGCGGGTTCGAGTCCCGTCCGCTCCGCCAAGATTCAGCAGGGGCGAGGAGTCAATCCTCGCCCCTTCTAGTTCCCCCCCCGGGCTGCTTCGCATTTCGCCGTGCGCAGCATTGGTGCCACATGCAGCGATCCGGTAAAGTAGCGCGCCATGCTCTCGAAGATTCGTGAAAAAACCCAAGGAATTATCGCCACTTTCATTCTGGCGCTGATTGCCATTCCGTTTGCCCTTTGGGGCATCAACTCGTATTTCGATGCCGGGCCGCGTGTCGCGGTGGCTAAGGTGAATGGGACGGAGATCAGCCAGAACGATTATCGACGTGCACTGGAGCCTCTGCGTGGACAGTTGCCGCCCCAGACAGTAGAGAGTGCGGCATTCAAGAAACAACTTGTGGAAAGTCTGGTTGAGCAGACACTGCTCGTCGACGATGCGCTGGACCAGGGCTACCGGGTGTCGAATGCGCGCCTCGCCAATCTGATCCGGGAACAGGAGTACTTTCGACGTGACGGGCAATTTGACGTAGAGCGCTATCAGGCATTGCTGCGCAACGAGGGACTCACCGCGCGGGAATTCGAGCAGCGTCTGCGTGACCAGAACCTGACCGGCCAGGTGCGCGCGGGTTTTTCAGCGAGCGCGATCGTGACGAACGAGGAGATAGACGCTCTGGTTCGCCTGCTTCGTCAGGAACGGGACATCACCTACGCGGTGGTGCGCCCGGACAGCTACCGTTCGCGGGTGATGGTCACACCGGAAGAGATACAGGCGTACTACGACAAGCATACGGATTTGGGGCGTAGCCCGGAGCAGGTGCGGATCGCCTACTTGACGCTGTCCGCGGAAGAGCTTGCCAAGCGCTATGAGCCGACGAAAGCGGAGATCGAGAAGGCCTACGACGAGAACGCTAGCCGCTACGTGAAGCCGGTGAAGCGGCGCGCTAGTCACATACTGATTGAGGTTAAGGGCGCCAGCGAGGGTGCTGTACAGCAGGCGCTCTCTCGGGCCCAAGCTCTGGAAAAGCAGATTCGTGCCGGTGCGGATTTCTCAGCTTTGGCGCGCAAGTCCTCGGATGACAAGGAATCGGCGCCACGCGGCGGAGATCTGGGGGAGATCCGTCCGGGTGTCCTGCCGGCGGAGCTAGAGGCGGCGATCGTTAGTCTTAAACCGGGTCAGGTTAGCGCGCCGGTGCGCACCTCTTACGGCTATCACCTGGCCAAGGTGACGGCCCTCACACCTGAGATGCGCCGCCCGCTGGCCGAGGTCCGCAGCGAGCTGGTACGGGACATTCGCGCGCGAAAGGGGGAGGAGAAGTTTTACGAGCTATCGGAGAAATTTCGCGACATCGTCTATGCGCAGCAGGAAAGTCTCGAACCCGCCGCCAAGGCGCTGGGTCTCAAGGTTCGTTTGAGTGACTGGTTCACGCGTAGCGGCGGCCGCGATATGAAGGATCCGCGCTTTATCGAGGCAGCGTTCCAGCCCGATGTCTTGAGCAAAGTGCGCAATAGCGATGCCATCGAGTTGAGCCATCAGGCAATCGCGGCAGTGCGAGTGGTTGAGCATCGCCCCGAGACGCGCGGGTCGCTCGCCGAGCTCCGACCCGAGGTCGAGCGCCGGCTGCGAGAGGAAAAGGCGCTTGCCTTGGCGCAAGAGACGGGGCGCGCGCTGTTGAAGCGTCTGCGCGAGGGCGAGCGCCTCGAAGCACTTGCTCGCTCAGAGGCGTTGAAGCTCGAGGTGCGCAAGGGCTTGACGCGTGGAGCCAAGGGTGTGGAGCCTCAGATTTTGCAGGCTGCTTTTCGGGCGGGCGAGCCGACGGACCAACGCGCCGCCTACGAGGGTGCGGCAGTCGGTAGCCAAGGATATGCCGTTGTGGCGGTTACGCGGGTTGCTGATCCCGAGGCCGGCAAAATTGATCCAGCGCTGCGGGAGCGCGCCCGGCGGACGCTTGCCGAGCAGCGCGGAGCGGGATATTACGAGGCCTACCGCGCGGGTCTGCGCCAGCAGGCGAAGATCAAGATTTACGAGAGCGCGCTACAGTAACGGCGCGAACGCGGGTCACGCGCCCTCGGCGTAGTTGCCGCCGATTGCGACGGTATTGAAGCCACCGTCCACAAAGGTGACTTCGCCGGTAACGCCAGAGGCCAGATCCGAGCACAGAAACGCCCCCACGTTGCCGACCTCGTCGATGGTCACGCCGCGACGCAGCGGCGCCATCCGATCGTTATAGTCAAGCAGCTTCTTGAAATCGCTGATCCCGGCAGCGGCGAGCGTGCGAATCGGGCCCGCCGAAATACCGTTAACGCGGGTGCCCTCTGCCCCGAGCGCCGCCGCGAGATACCGTACCGATGCCTCGAGGCTTGCCTTGGCAAGTCCCATCACATTGTAGTTTGGCACGACACGCTCTGCACCCAGGTACGTCATCGTGAGCAACGCCCCGTTTCGTCCCTGCATCATGCTGCGCCCTGCTCGCGCGAGCGCGAGGAAGCTGTAGCAGCTAATGTCGTGCGCGATACGAAAGCCGTCCCGGGTCGTCACGTCCACCATGTTGCCGCCGAGCTGCTCGCGCGGTGCGAATGCTACGGAATGGACAATAATGTCGAGACCGTCCCAGTAGTCATCGAGCCGCCCGAAGACCGACTCAATCTCGTCGTCGCTCGCTACGTCGCAAGGCAGTACGATGTCTGAGTTGGTGTGCTGCGCAATCTTCCCAACACGTTCCTTCAGCTTTTCGTTCTGGTAGGTGTAAGCAATTTCAGCGCCCTCGCGGTGCATTGCTTTGGCAATGCCCCAGGCGATGGATCGCTCACTCGCCACGCCAACAATCAATGCGCGCTTGCCTGCGAGAATCCCCATGAATGGCTCCGGTGGTGCGTTAACGAAACATTTGGTTGCAGGACCGGGAAGCAGGGCTTCAGGTCTCGGGAGCGCTACAGTAGCGAAAATTGCGCTTGTGGGGAAGGCCTGACGCGTCGCAAATTGCTGATATAGTTGCGCGAAGTCCGCGTGATCGCATGACGGAGTCGAGCGAAGGAGTGTCGATCGCCATCGCATGTCGTTTGCCCGTATTGCGCTGGGTTGTCGCGGCGCTGGCTGTGTCTTCCGCCTGCGCCGCGGTCGCGGCCTGGAACAATCCTTATCCGCCGGAAGAAGCCGGTCGCACCACACTCTACAGTTCGTTTCGCGAGCGGCCCAAGCATCTAGATCCGGCGCGCGCATACAGTTCGAACGAGTATGAGTTTCTCGCGCAGATCTATGAACCACCGTTCCAGTACCACTACCTCAGGCGTCCCTATGAGCTCGTGCCGCTGACGGCGGTGGCGGTTCCGAAGCCAACTTACCTCGATCGTAAGCGCCGCAAGTTGCATGCAGACGCGCCCACGGAACGTATCGCCTACAGCGTTTATGAAGTACGGATTCGTCCGGGGATTCGCTACCAGCCGCATCCTGCGTTTGCCCGCGACGCTGCCGGAAACCATTTGTATCAAACCCTATCCAGTGAAGAAATTGCGCGGCGTCACACGATCGCGGAGTTCCCGGTGGTCGGCACGCGTGAACTCGTAGCTGCCGACTACGTCTACCAGATCAAGCGCCTGGCGCATCCAAAGGTACACTCGCCGATTCTGAGTGTGATGTCGGACTACATTGTCGGACTCAAAGAATATACGCAGGTGCTCAAACGTGCACAGGCCGAGGCGCAATCACGCGGCG
>LJVB01000067.1 GCA_001304215.1 Acidithiobacillales bacterium SM1_46
AGACAAAGGGCTGCGCCGGAACCGAGAGTCCATAAGATTCGCAGCAGGCGCTTAGCACGCCTTTGTCGAAGGGCGCGTTGTGCGCCGCGAGAAACGAGACCCCCGCGAGCTCCCGCGCGATTCCGGCCCACACTGCATCGAACCGCGGCGCGTCCTTCACGTCGTCCCACGTCAGGCCATGGATATAGGTAAAGACGAACTGCCGCGAAGGCGGACGAATCCGTTCGTGCAGGCGGGCCACGATGCGACCACGCTCGACAATCGCAACACCGACCGCGCAGGCACTGTCCGCGCCGTAGTTGGCGGTCTCGAAATCGATAGCGGCGAAGCGGGTCATTGGATTACCGGTGCGGCTTTCAACCCCAACTCCGGGTTCGATCCCGGCTGTTCCTACCTACCTACCCAAACAAACACTGTGGCCTGACTCCGGTTTTCAGACAGGCCAGACGCCAACATCCCTGTTGGCGTCCGATGGGTTCAGGAAATGAGTCTTCTGAGACGCCGACGCAGCTTTCTTGGCCGTACGGCCTTCGTGGCAACCTTCTCAGCCGCCTGCACACCGTCCGCCATACCCTTTGCAACCAGTCGATAAAGCTTGCGTGCTGCCTTGGCGGTGGCGTGAGATTCGCGGGCGCCCTTGAGCGTCGCGCGCGCCGAGGCCAGTTCGCTCTGCGCCAGCTTGCGAGCTCTGCGAGCGACTGCTTTCACTTGCTTCGCCTTGGCTCGCTGCGTGCGCTTGAGCGCTTTGGCGGCGCGCGCATTCATGCGGGCGGCCTTCTTGGCTGCGGTGGCGAGATTCCGTTCGGAGGTGACTACTGCTTTCTCGGTGGCCTTGCCCCAGCCGGAAAGTGCCTTCATCGCGCCTTCTTGCGCTGAAGAGATCGATTTAAGTACGGAGGCAGCGCGTGCCGCAGGGGTGAGTTTCCTTCTAAACGCCATGGGATCAACTCCTCTGGTGTTTTGGAGTGATCGACTATAACACGCGCAAGCGTAACACCACGGGGCGCGAATGCCGGGCTACCCAAGCCGCTGCCGATCCCCCTCACGGTGCTTTCTTGCAACGCATCTCCTTTGCACCGTGTCCCCAGGTGATCAACGCTTCGCCCTGATGCTCCCAGAAGCTCTCGTTGCGGCCCTGATACTTCGCCCCACTGCCGCTCGGCTGCAAATACATAAGCGAGACGCCGTCGCCGCGCTCGGCGATCAGCGTCGGCGGGTCGGTCCGGAAGAAAGTGGCTATGACCTCGTTGGCGGGATTGCCGTCACAGATGAAGCGGACCGGGCCGGAGCCGGGCAGGAGTCGATACCGGGCCTGAAGTTCTGCGATGCGGCGTTGGTAGGCGTCCTGAACGCATCCGCGCTTGTCATCGCTCTTCCAGCACTCGTTGCGACCCTTGATCCAGCCCCTCTGCTCCGCCTTCAGTACCGAAGGGTGCTCGTTGGTCGCCTTCCTGGAGGCAGCCGCGTAGACGCCAGCAAGCTTGCGATCGAGCGCGGACAAATCCTTGTCCTGGCAAATCATCGCCTCGATGCTGCCGGCCTCAACTTTGTCGCAGGCGTACGCGGGCCCCCGTGCCACGATCGCCCCGGCGGAATGCCCGCCACTACTCGAAGAGGTGCGCCGCTCCCGGACGAGCTGATCGATCAGCCGGCACCAGGCCTCGCTGTTGCGACTTGGAAGATCCGGTTTACCGCGAATGCCGAGCCGGAACTCGATCACCGACTTCCACTCATCGGAGCCGAAGTCCGGGCCGTGCCCCTGGCCATCGCCGGTCGGCACTTTCGCTTCGATCGATCGGTACCAGGCGTCGGAACAGAGAGCGCTCGACTCCTTGCCAGACTTCCCGGTGTCGCTTGCCTGGGCGCAGACTGCGGCGAAGGCGAAGAAAACTGCCAGCCGCCTGCTCATGATGAATCCTCCCAACTGCCGTCGCGCCTGCTGCGAATTTGGGCGCCTGGGCAGGCGATTTACTGCCGTATCTCCGGCTCGACAAGTTTGGCGAGCAGAACGAGGGACTCCTGCCAGCCCAGATAACACATTTCGACGGGAATCACTTCTGGAATGCCTTCCTGCACAATGCTCAGGTCGGTTCCGCCGGAAACCGCCTTCAGCGAAACGGTAACGTGAATCACGCCGGGAAGATTGGGGTCATCGAATTTGTCCGTGTAGCGGATCAGCTGGTTCTCCACCAGCTCAAGGTACTCACCGCCAAACGAATGGCTCTGCTGGGTGGTGAAGTTTGTAAAGGACATCCTGAACGTTCCGCCAACCTTGGGCTCCATGTGGTGTACGGTTGCGGTAAAGCCGTTCGGCGGAATCCACTTGGCCATGGCATCCGGAGAAAGGAATGCGCGGTAGACCCGCTCCGGAGGCGCGCGCACTATCCGATGCAAACGAACAGTGTTTCCGGCCATGTTCTCTCCCCTTGCCTTGACTCGATACTCGTCGCTCACGCGCCCTCAATCGGGTACTCAATTACCTTGGGCGCCCAGCGGCTAAGTCGACCTGCTCAGAGTACGCGGAACTCCGTTGCCCCGCAGAACTCGCAAGGCCCGAGCGTATCGCTATCCTCGACCAGGGCCAGCGGTGCATGGCAATTCGTGCATTCATAGAGCCCAGCAGAAAATTCCCGTGGCGTGGGTGGAATCACATCGAGCACCCGCGCGCGCGGGCCACTATACCCGCGGCTGCTGCCGCAGCTGTCGCAGGGCGGCAACGCGCGCTGGGTTTCCGAAAAAATTACCGGCTGGTGGCAGGCGTTGCACTCGTAGCGACCGCTCGGATATTCCACCACATTTCTCGCCGCCTCGGCCTCGGCGCGGACTTGAACCAGCAGTATCCTGAAGTCCTCACCCAGCTTGCGGGCACGTGTGCTCGCGGTGCGTGCAGTCCGTGTGGCCTGGCGCAATTCCTGAGAAACCTTTTGCGCGCGTTCTTTCGCCGATGCCATATTCTTCTTACCCGTTTACCCGCATGGGTTAAATCGCAACGCTTCCGAAAGCTCGCGAGAACCGTGCCGGTGTCAATTATTCATCGCCCTCGTGGCGCGTGTGTAGCCGGGTGATGCTCTCGACAGTGCGCACCACCTCCTCATCCGGCAATGGCGGGCGGCAACGCCCACGGTTCCAGCAGAGCAGCAGATCCGTCACAACCGTTGAATCTACACCATGCCACAACAGGTGGCCGGCAAGCGAGGCAATACTGCTATTGCGCTGCCCCTCCGGCACACCTTCTTCCAGCAATCGCCGCCAGTAGGCGAGTGGATGGCCGATCCCGCCCGAGGCCGGATCCAGTGTTTCCCGTAGCCAGTTGGGCAACGGCGCCAGCACCACTTCCTCTGGGCCCTGCCCGCGGCGCCAGGCGTAATGGGCTCCGGAGGGATGCACCGACGGTGGCGCGACAATCACTCCGCCATCGCCGCGCAGGTCGATGCCCGGGGCGAGCCCGATCTGGTTGTGCAGGTGTCCGCCGGGATGGGTAAAGTACAGATGTCGCCCGCCACCACCCGAAATCGCCTCGACGGTGATGGGCAGCGGTCCGTGCTCGCGCTCGAGATGCGCGAGACTCTCCTCGCCGCCGTGCTGGTGATCGACATCCACGACCACGAGACCTGAGACCGCGCCGGTGACGATGCCGACATTCGCGTCCGGCCAGCGGGTGAACCAGCCACGCACGTCATCGGCGGAGGCGCGATGCTGCTGGTAAATCTGCCACGCAATCTGCGGGCGCTTCTCGCGCGCGCGGATCGGAATCACCGACCAGCCGCGGTTCAGATAGTCGAGAGCAGCCTTGAGCGTGGCGGATGACAGCGGCGAGTCCTCACGAATAGGCAGCGATGCGAAACGCGCGTCGAATCACTCATACTCCCGGAAGCGACACGGCAGGAACCCCGCCTCGATCACCGTACTCCAACATCACTTGGCCTGCGCCACCATGTAGTCCACGCCGGCCTTTACGTCGGCATCCGGAAGATTCACGGCGCCGCCCTTGGGCGGCATCACGCCGGTCTTGCCGGTGAAGCCTTTGATCGCGTGCAAATAGAGCGTGTCCATGCCCTGCGCGATGCGCGGTGCCCACAGGGCCTTGTCGCCGAGCTTTGGCGCGCCGGCAACGCCTGCGGCGTGACAGGCAACACAGGTGGCGTCATACACCTTCTTCCCCTTGTCATTCGCCTGTGCCACTTTGGCGCCAGCGGCTTGCGGCTTTGCCGGCTCGTCGGCCGGAAGTGGATACTCCGAATCAGGGGCGGGGCGCGCAGTCGATTGTGGCGGCGGTGCGCCCGGCTCCTTTTTGTCGCAGCCAGCGAGCAGCGAGAGCAGCAACAGCGAAACAACCGTGGCTTGTTTCAGCACTGGGCCACCTCCTTGGTGGGAAGCCGGAAAGCATAAACACCGCACCGCCCTGATACTACCATCGAAACGATGGGGAGATTCTCGAGGCCGAAAGATGCCGTCAGTCGCGGTCACCAACCCCGGGATTACCCACTCTGACCGCGGTGTTTCTTCGCACCGGGCGGCACGGTCGGCTCACTCCGCGTAGATCATCTTTCGCGTCATCCCGCCGTCCACGACGAAATTGGCGCCGGTGATGAATCCCGCCGCGGGAGAAATAAGGTATTCCACCAGTGCCGCGACATCGTCCGGAGCCCCTACTCTGCCCACCGGGTGTTGCGAGCGATCGCGCTCGCTGTGTTTCGGCGCAGCGCGCGCGGAGCGCTTCTTCCAGTCGCCGACCTCGATCCAGCCCGGGCTGATACAATTCACCCGCACATCGGGTCCGAGACTCGCCGCGAGCGAATGGGTGAGCGCAACAACCCCGCCCTTCGACGCCGAATAGGCGGTGGTGCCCGGCTCGGACATGAGCGCCCGTGTCGACGCAATGTTGACGATGGCGCCACGCGCCGCGCGCAGATGTGGCGCCGCTTGTCTTGCGCAGAGAAAGGCGCCGGTGAGGTTCACGCCGATGACCGCGTTCCAGTCGGCGAGCGTCGTCTCCTCGAGCGGCTTGAAGCGGCCGATGCCAGCGTTGTTCACCAGCGCATCGATGCGTTTGTGATGGCTGATGGTCTCGTCGATGAGATGCCGCACCTGCGCCTCGTCTGCGACATCGCAGCGCACATAGCGAATGTCGCCTAGCGCCCGATACTCATCGGCCGTCTCGCGCCCGGCTTCGTCATCCACATCCGCGATGACGACCTTCAGGCCTCTTTCCAGGAGCCGCTTCGCTATGGCCTTGCCGATGCCCTGGCCAGCGCCGCTCACGATGGCTACTTGCGGTTCGCTCATTTGTTCGTTCTCTCGGTCACAGAATCGAAGTCAGATCGCGATTGTTCCTGTTCCAGTTGACGAGCTCGACCAGAACGAACCTCGACGGAGAAATCAGACGGTAATGCCCTGGCCCGCCCCGGGCAATCCAGGAATTCCGGGGATGACTCCGCTGATGAGATAACCAATCACCACATAGCCCAGTCCGGCAACGATGGCCAGCAACACCGCGCCCAGAAACGATGTGCCGAGGATGTACTTGAAGGAAAGCAGAAATCCCACTGGTGCCAGGAGAAATCCCCAGGGACCGGTCAGGATCGCGAGCAGGATCGAAACCGGCATGCCGACCGCCAACGACGCAACCGCCCGCCACAGCGTGGGATGTTTGGCTCCAATGAGGCGCCCGGCCAGCCAGACCGGTGTCGAGAACACGACGACAAATCCGACCAGGAAAATGAAGGCGGGCCACCCCGTGAGAATGAAATCCATCGGCGCTCCAGAAACGCGGTAAGGGGTCAGGGACTAATTGTCGTCGATGTCGTGGACCGAATGGCAGGTCTTGAGACCTGGCATGAATCCCGCCTCCTCGGAACCCGGGGTCCGTTCGCAAGTGTTCCCTATATTAGGAGCAACGGTGGCCTGACCCCAGTTATTCGTTCGCTGGCCATCGCCGCAGCGGGCATCACACCTGCGCGGCAATCAATGGCACGTACATCTCCGCCTCACTGGTGCCGCCGTGCACGCCGACATGCAGGTGCCGGCGCTCTCCCGCCAGCCAATCCTTGATCACGAAGCGGTCCTTCATGATCAGCGTATAGTGCCCGATGCGCTCGACCAGCCGCGGGTGCGGCGTGCCCAGACCGAAGCGGCCCTGATCGATCAGTGTCGCGCTGGCGTGGCACTCGGCACAATCGCTGAGCTCGCTCGCCACATAGTCGGCAAACTCCGCGCCCTGCCCCGGCTGCACGTAGCAATAGGCCACGCGCCGCTCACCGCACAACGGCAGCAGCAGCATCTGCGCCAGGCGCGGATGGGCATCGAGCTCGATCAGATGCTCCGGGTCGGTATCGATGAAACCGTGATCGCCGGTGACGACCACAGTGGTGTCCGTACCCTCGATACGCCGCAGGAAGTGGCCAAACGCCTCATCCAGCTCGGCGAAGTGGGAGGCGACGGCCGCACTGCCGATTCCGTAGTCGTGCGCAAGGCGATCGAGCTCCGACCAGTAGGCATACAGGTACTGGCGCCCGGCGCCGGCTTGGCCGACCAGCTGCGCGAGTGTCTGGAACATGTCCTTGAGCGTGTCGTATCCATGGCGGCGCGCGCCGTCGGTATGCGCCACGTTGAAATCGGAATGGATGATGCGCCGCGGCGATACCACGTGCATGCGCACCGGCAGCCGCGCCGACAACGGCGCGGCGCCGAGCAGCTCGGCCACATCGATGGTCTTGCCCAACGCCGCGCCGCCGGCACGCGTGACGAATGGCAGTACCGCCAGCACGCTGCCCAGTTCACGAAAATACATATGCCAGCCGGTGAGCCCGTGCTGCTGCGGCGCGAGGCCGGTGAGAAAAGTAGTAATGGCGGTTGCGGTGGTCGACGGGAACACCGAAGTGAGGCGCCCCGCACGGTGCCGCGCCAATGCACCCGCGCTGCCGCGCACAAAGCCATCGCCGAGGCCGTCGAGCACGAGCAGCACCACATTGCGGCTCGTGCGCCAGGTGGTGGTGTCGATATCGCGCAACGGTGCGTACGCCGGCGGTGCGCTCCCGCCCAACGCCTCGGTGAGCGAAGCCATCAGGTTGACGATACTGCCACCGTGGTAGTCAGGAAACCGCACTGGAACTCCCTGCGTTGCGCAAAGCGCGGCGCGCTCGATCCGGCGCCCAGCGTCTAATCCCTGCGCACCGGCTCGCGACTGTCGCCTTCAGGGGCGGCAAGGACCACAGAATGGGTCGGATACTAATTGTCCCTTATTATTGGCGATAAATGGGGATCTGACCCAATTTCGCGCTGATGCGTCTCAATCCGCCGGCCGCGCGATGGGCTGGCGGGTGTCTCCGAGCACAGGCAGCCCGCTGGGTCGCGCCTCAGGCGACATCCCTGTTCGTCGTGGGCGGAACGATACCGCGCAGGCTCCGGCTGCCATTGATGGTATCGGCACCCGCGCGACGCGATTTGGCCAGGTTGGACAGGACTTCGCTCAGGAAATCCATCGGGCTTTTTGTATTCCGCCTGAGGAAGCCGACCCCCAGGCTGACGGTGACATCGATCTTGTTCCCATCGTGTAGGAAGGAATGATTTTTCACCGTCCGGCGGATGCGCTGCGCCAACACCGCGGCTGCCGCTTCATTTCGATCGCGCAGAAGCACCCCAAAGGTATGGTCTTCGTATCGGGCAAACACATCTTCCTGGCGGAGAACGGAGCCGACGACCCTTGCGACATCGCGCAGCACCACATCGCCTGCGGCGGGTCCGTGGGTTTTCATGATTTTCGCGAAGTGGTCCACGTCGACCATGAGCAAGGCCATTTCTTCGTTTCGCTTCTTCGCCTGGAAGAAACCCTCTTCCATGCGCATGAGCAGATGGTATCGGACATAGAGACCGGTCAGAGCGTCCTGGGCGGGATCGGCCTGGTTGGTGTTCGTCGTTTCGGACATGGGAGTCACCTGGTAGCAGAATTTCAGTGCATAGTGCGGACGGATGAGAAGCGTGTCTCCCTCGCTAAGCGTATGGCGCGTGATTCTCTCGCCATTCACAAAGGTCCCGTTCCTGCTGCCCAGGTCCTCGACGACGATCGCTCCTTCGGCCGCCACGCTGACGCGCGCGTGATGCTGGCTGACCCTCAGATCCGGGAGGTGCACGTCGTTGTCCAGCGCGCGGCCAATGGCGAGCGGCTTGTCGCGGGACAGCCGGCAAACCGTTTCGGTCAAGGCGCCCGCGGAGCCCGCAAGACAAGGCGTCGCCACCCGGTCCAATGCAGCACCGGGCGTCGCTTGTTCGTGCACAAGAACGGTTCTTTCCTGATCCTCTTGAGCCAACGGTCACCCCGAACGAGTCGCTTGTTTTTTCCCGTGCAAACCAGCCGAAGAATGGCGTCGAACCCATGTCGCGTCCTGGCGCCGTTATTTCACCTGGTTGTCCTTACTCACTGAAAGGCAAGAGATATGCCACCTTGCCGGTGCCGGAGCCCTAAATTTGGAGAATTTAAGGCCTTGTTCCGAAGCCCATTTCTCGCTCTATCAATAGGCTTTGTCGCCCCCGGTTAGCCCCAAGGTTGGGATAAGCGCAGCAAACCCCGACAGGATTTGTTACCCCTGCACAGCGGGGATTCCGCTATTCAGTCCTTGATTTCTTGAATTGAATCATCTGGCGCCGCTCCTTCTTGCTGGGACGCCCTTCGGTGTGCGCGACCGACTGGCGTTCGGCGGCAAGGCGCGTGGCCAGGGCCTTGCGCGCGGCCTGGCTCGACTCGCTCTCTTCATAAAGCAATGCAGCCTGCGACGCTGGTCCGCGCCGCGCGGACAACGCCCGCACCCGAATGGCGTATTCGTAAGGGCCAATCTGGATGCTCAAGGCGTCATTCACGCGCAGCGCTTTCGCGGCCTTCACGCGCTCGCCATTCACCTTGACCTTGCCGCCCGCCACCGCTTCCGCGGCCAGGGCGCGCGTCTTGAAAAACCGCGCGGCCCAAAGCCACTTGTCGATGCGCAGGGTGCTGTCGTCTGCTTTGTTCACTGAAAACCGGGATCAGATCCTGATTGTTTCCAATATTGGCGAGAATTGTGCTCTGGCCCCGGTATTCCTCACGGCAGAAAACTCTCCTTGTGCGCAAGCTTGCGCGGCAGGTATTCGTCAATCACGTAGTTGAGTCCCCACTTGGCGAGTGCCTGCTGCTCGGCGCGCACCCCCATGTTCAGCAACTGTTCAATCGCGGCGATCCACGCCGGCGTACTGGCAAAGAACGGGTCGTTCTTCAGCGCGTCCTGCGCCCGCTTGATGTCGGTCTTGCTCAGCGGATGGGTCGCGTCCTCCAAGCCGAACTCGGTGATATCCTTTGGCGTCACACCCAGATACTGCGCACGCGGGACACAGAAAAACCGGTTGATGTGTGCCGCGTTACCGGAACCTACCTTCAGGGTGCGGTAAATATTCGCGAACCCGTAGGGATCGCAGTCGACGAAGCAGTAAACCGGCAGGTTGCAGTTATCGGAGAGTCTGCGGATAAAACGGCGCGTCGCGCGCGTCGGTACGCCGCCCATCTCCACCAGAATACAGTTGGCATTCTTCCAGAAACGATGGTTGTTCAGGCGCTGGAACATGCCGCCGGTTTCGATGGCAAGCACGAACGCGGCATTCGTGCGAAACTGAAGCCGCTCGACCGAACGCGGAATGCTGTAGGCACCACTGCCGAGGTTGGCGCAATCGATCTCAAGATGTGTGCCGCTCACCGGATCCGTGTCGAGTACCACGAGCTGGCCAGCCACCGAGCCACCGTGGGATTCGGGATAGAAACGCAGCTGTTCACGCGACAATCCATGGAGTGACGCCAGCGCCTCGATGTCATCCATGATCGCATCCGATTCCGCCTGCTCGTCGAAACGACAATCGCCCCAGTTCTTGCTGATGTAATAAGCCTCGCGCTTGGTGGCGAAATCGTCGTGCTGCACCATCTCGCGCGAAGCGGCCATCAAACGCAGGGTCTGGGCAAAGCTACGTACGGTATTGACGGTGAGGGTGCGCAACTTGATCGCGTCCCCGAGCTCCAGGTAACCCTCGGCCGCGTCGTAGCTGACATTTTCCAGCCCGCGTACCGGCAGCTCGATGCTCGGTAGCTCGCCACGGCCAATGCTCGCGCGCACCGCCTCGGCCACGGCATCGATCACCGCCATCGCGCGCACGTCGAGTTCCGTGGGCGCCGGTGTGTCCTGGTTCTTCGGGTCATCGGCCATCACACCTTCCTCTTCTTGTTGAGTACGTCGTCCAGCCGGACCACCGTGGCGTCGCGCTCGGCGTCGCTGAGGCCCAGAATCTCCTGTAGCGCAATGCCGACATGCGGCAGATACTGCTCGATATGCGAGCGCTTGTCGTACTCGCGCTTCAAGCGCTGCGTGCGGTGCAAGTATTCGGAGAGCTTGCGCCCGCACGCCTGCAAACCCAGTTTCAGTTCCTTGACGATCTCGGGATACGGTGCGATCGCCTCCTTGGCCTCGGAGGCGAACGGCACCCACACCGAGGCGAGATGCACCACAATCGCGAGCGGCGCGACCGGCAACCCGCGCTTGGGTTGCTGCAGGCCGTAGGTGCGCCAGTGGGTCTGAATCGCGGCCTTGGTCACGGCGCATCCGCCCTGCTCGTATAAGAGCGGCACGCGATTCGCGAAGCGCAGCAGGTAAGCCGGTTCGTCCGCGCTCAGGGCAATTTCCGCGCCGGCCGCCCGCTTGCGCGCGCCGGTTTTGTGGATATGCCCGCCCGCGTCCACCTCCAGACCGACCCCACCGGGTGTACCGTACGCGATTGCCACTTCGACCTGGAACGGGTTGCCGCGATATACCGCCGGCGGTCGTGTCACCGCCGCGAAGAAATCCGCATCGATTTCCTTGCGCAACCCATCTTCCATCAGGGCCTCACCAATCGGCGCCAGGCAATCCGTGCGCGGTGCGGAGACCGGCACCTTCCGGATCGCGCGATACAAGGCGCTCGCCTGCGCGTGCGCGATATGCCGCGGATGGGAACGTTCGCTCAAGCGCAGCGCCGCGACACGCACGATCTCCTGCGCGGTCTTGCGCCCGACGCGGGAAAATTCGTGTTCCAGGAACTGCAACAGCGTACGACTATTGGTGCTGCCCAGCATCTGAATAAGGCGGCCAAGCTCGACACCCCGCGGATGCGGCTTGATCTCCTGCGGGCGCGGCGGCAGCGCTCTCGAACTACGGTCGTAGCGCACGTGCCCACCACGTGGATCGGTGAAATCAATGCGCACGTGGGGATTCGCGATCGCGGTCTGCTTCAGGTACATGTCGATGGAATGCGGGCCCTTCTGGTAGTGGCCTTCCAGATTGGCTTCCACCCGCGTGCCATGGGTCCGGTTCCATTTCAGGTGTGCCTTCTTGTGGAGTTCCGGGCGGTTCTTCGCCGTATCGATGGAGACGAACATCTCGGTGGCAAGCTTGTCGCCGCGCACACGGCTGATGATGTGCAAGGGCTTGCCGGTGGTGAGCTGGGCGTACATACCGGCCGCGGAAATGCCCATGCCCTGCTGCCCACGGGACTGGCTGAGCTTATGGAACTTGGAACCGTAGAGGAGCTTACCGAAGATGCGTGTGATCTGATTTTCGACAATACCCGGCCCGTTGTCCTCGACTGCAACGCGAAACTCACCGTCTTCCTCATCGAAGACCTCGACCCGGATATCCGGCAGGATACCGGCCTCCTCACAGGCATCGAGGGCGTTGTCGACCGCCTCCTTCACCGTCGTCACCAGCGCCTTGGCGCCGGAATCAAAGCCGAGCAGGTGGCGATTCTTCAGGAAGAACTCCGAGACCGAGATCACGCGCTGGCGATCGGCCATCTCGTCCGCGGTGCGGTAGCCTTCGTTCTTCACCGTCGGGGGCATCGGATACTCCACCACGCGCTTGCCATGCCCTT
>LJVB01000007.1 GCA_001304215.1 Acidithiobacillales bacterium SM1_46
GAGTTCGAACAGATCAAGACCAACCTGCGCAAGCAGGCGCGCGGTCTGGAAACAGAACTCAATGCCGCAGTCAACGCCCGCAATGCCCGTTTGGCGGAGCGAACGGCTGCGCAACACGCCCTTGACCAGGCGCGTCAGCGAGGTGCGTCCGCCCCCCAGATTACCGCACTGGAAGCACGCGCCGAACGGGAAAGAGCCATAGACGAAGCGCTGGCTACCCAGATTGAGGCCATGAACGGTGCTCTCCAGTTAGGTGAACTCACCCGAGAACTCTGGACCAGCCGCTATGGCGTCGCCACCAGCGGCGACCCGGAGGCGCGACGCAAAGCGCTTGCGCAGCTCGATGAATGGGCGCGCACTCTCAAACTGTGGCGAACCTACGCCAACGAGAAGGCCGAGCTTACGGTGAGAAAGGAACAAGCCCAACTCGCGCTGCTAGCGGCTCCCAGCCTGTCGGCCGCTGACCGTACGGCCGCCACAGCCCTGCATCAGTACCTGCAAAAAGCCCGCGCGGCGACCGAGGGCATGGCGCGCGCGGCGAAATCTGCGGCTAACGTTGTCGATCGCTGGTTGGACGAGTTCGAGGAAGCACGTCGCTACCGCACGGTGTCCGAACGCATGGCCGATGGTTATGCGGCGCTCAAGCAACTGGCTCTGAACGTATGGAACTTCGAGCTGTTCGTCGTCGAGGAAACCGTCAAGGTTTCAGGCCAGGACGTCACCGGCACACGCAGTGTAACCATCGGCAAGAGCGTCGGCGCGTTGGTCATTCTCGTGCTGGGCTACTGGCTGATCGGTTACATACTACGGCGCCTGCAACGACCAATCGCCCGATACTTTGGGTTCGCCGAGGAAACCGTTGTGGTCGTGCGCCGCTGGACTATGGTGGCAGTGTTTCTGGTATTGCTGATACTCGCCTTCAACCTTGTCAGCATTCCGCTCACGGTTTTCGCCTTTCTCGGCGGCGCGCTGGCGATCGGAATCGGTTTCGGCACCCAGACGCTGCTCAAGAATTTCATCAGCGGCATGCTAATGCTGCTTGAACGCAAGGTGCGGGTCGGTGACATCGTTGAGGTCGAAGGTATCGTGGGAACCGTGACATCAGTCGATATACGCGCTTCCACTCTGCGCGGCTTCGATGGCGTCGAAAGCGTTGTTCCCAATGCCACCTTCCTGGAACAAAAGGTGACCAACTGGACCTACACAACGCCGCGCGTGCGCCGCGCGATCAAGGTCGGCGTGGCTTACGGCTCTCCGGCACGGCGCGTGAGTGAAATCCTGGAGGAATGCGCGTTGGCCCACGCGCTCGTGTTGCGCGATCCCCCGCCCCATGTCTGGTTCGAGGAGTTTGGTGACAGCTCGCTCCACTTTGGTCTGTATTTCTGGGTTGAAGTGTATTTCTGGGTTGAAGTCAGCCCACGGTCCAGCACCCCGCAGATCGCAAGCGAAATACGCTTCATGATCGCGGAGCGCTTCGCCGGAGAAGGCATCACCATTGCTTTCCCGCAGCACGACGTCCATCTCGATACGAGCAACCCGCTATCCGTGCAGATTGTGGAGTCGCCCAACGGCAAGACCTAGCGACGAAGACGTCCGGGTGTCTCACAACCAGTTGTTCAACATCAAACCCGCGCCGATCCGGTTGACGGAATGGTTGTAGTCGACAAGCGACTCACCATAGCCGTTAAAGTACTGGACATAAACCTGCATCTTGTTGCCTAACGGGTAGCTCCAGTCGAGCTGGATCGCACCGTGATTGGAATTGCTGTCAAGATTATTGCGCAACATCAGACCGACCCGATGCTTGCCCTGTACCCACACGGCCGTTACCTCTCCGTAACCCATGTAGTCAGCGATATCAGGATTGTCATCACCGCTCGGGTCGGTCGGACCTGTCTTCGGGTCCTCGGGAATCCGGTACCAGGGCTTCACGCTCACATAGAGATTCTGGTACTCGAATATCAGGTTGAGGTAAATCCGGTTCCAGCTTCTCGACAGCGGCTCGGATCGGCCGTTCGACTGATGGACAAAACCCAACACCACGGCGCGGTTGTACAGGGAGTCGCCGCGGAGCGGCCGCACCCAGCGCCACATGATCTCGGGCTCGTAGTTGCTCTCCCGGAACGGGCTCGAAATGTCGCTATTGAACGCCTGCCAGAAGGACACTTGTGTGTAGGCCAACGCGATATCGCCGCCCAGCAAGTCTTCCGCGAGCGACACCTTCAAGCTTAGTTGGAACTTGATCTCCGCTGCGTCGAGCTGCTCGAAGCGATCGTTTGCGCTGGCATTGTAGGTAAAGAGAAGGTAGTTTGGCTTATGCGTAGTGATCGCGAAGCGCTGTCTTGCGGCTTCTCTCTCCTCGGCAAGCCGCCGGTCGAGCGCGCTTTCCGGGCTCGACGCCGACTCAGCAGTTGCTTCGGCGACCGGCAGCGACGACGCGGGTTTGTCCTCGGCGGCTGTCGCGTAGTTCCCGTACGCCGCAATACACAACAAAAAGGTCAGCCGGCCGAACAGACCCGCAGCGGTGACAAGAGGGAGTGCCCGAGCGCGCGTGCCCCGAGTCACCTGCTCATGGCCCCCGCGGTTGAGTGGGATACGGGACACCACCTGGCTTGTCGCCCTGGAACGATAGCTGGCAGTTTCCAGTACAGCGGACAATGCGTTCGGCGCACGTGATGTCGGCGAACTGAGCGGCGTGCGGGAACTCGACGTCACCCCCGCTATGCAGCACGCTGGCGTTATTGCACTGCACCCGCTGGGTCACATATCTCGGATCGGACAACCATTTGACGTTGTTGCAGCCCGCATCGCCGATGCCGAAGCGCACCGCCACATAGTATGTGCCACACAACAGGCCGCGATGGTGCAGCCAGCCCTCGATCTGCCATCCACCTTTCTTGCGAGCCCACATCTTGAAGTCCCCGAAGTCGAATTCGATCTTCGCCGGCTTGCCATTCTCGTCCCATTCCGCGGCTGGCCGCGCGATGGTGGTTCGTCCCCACACTTCCGCCGCCTCTCCGGTCGGCCCCGGCACCGACTCGGCGGCGACACCGCCCGACAATGCGACCGCCGCTGCCATCACGCTGATCCGCCAGCCGAGCCCGCTCCCCATCCGTACGTTATACATGCCTGTATCTCCCTGGAGGTTGTGCCGCCAACTGAACATCAATTCCAGTGCCAATACTTCTTCACTTGCGGAAATGACCTGGCGAGGACCGTCAGGACGACTAGGTTCCGCCGCACCTCACGCTTCTCTCGACCGCGCGTCACTGGTTGCTGTCACCCATGCTATGCTCGCGCCTATTCTTGCACGCGACCGCCGCGCATGCGAGATTGCTGGTGTCCCAGAACGCAACGGAATCACCTCTAAAGATGAGAATGCTCAACGTCCTGCTGTCGGTCGTGCTTTTCGCCCTTGGCACAGGCACCGCGTTGGCGAGCAATGTAACGTTCATGCGCAACTCGCCGCTCGCGAAGATGACCGCAGAGGACTTGGACCTCATGCGCACCACCTTGCGCGAGACTCTCGATCGGGCGGCCGATGACGCCCCGAAGCGCTGGGAGAATCCCAAGACCGGCGCGTCAGGCGTGGTGACGCCGCTAAAGAGCTACCAGCGTGACGGCATGGCCTGCCGGGTCGTGGAAATCTTTAATGAGGCGCAGGGTTTCTCGGGACGCACGCGTCACGATTTCTGCAAACAACCGGATGGCACCTGGAAGGCGCCAGCCCCGGCATCGTCAAAGCGCTGAGGGGTCAGGTCAACTCTTGGCTGGCGGCCGTGCCCGTGCGCGAGTGCGCACGCCACGAACGGGTGTAGGCATGCGTGTTACAAACTCACGCAACTCTCCCGCATGGGAGATCAGCGCAAGCGCGAGCGGGCCCAATACGAGCCCGAACAAGCCAAATGCCAACAATCCGCCGATTGCCCCAAGTAGCATCAACGCGAACGGCAGGCCGGTTCTGCCGCTAATAAGAACCGGCCGGAGAATATTATCAACACCACTGATGGCGAGCGTGCCCCATACAAGCAGCACGATACCGTAGACGGTATCGCCACTGATAAGCAGATAGGCCACCGCAGGTACCCATATCAGGGCCGCACCGACTACCGGTACGAGTGCAGTTGCGGTCATTAGGACCCCGAACAGAACAGGCGACGGCAGTCCGCAGATCCAGAAACCGATCGCGCCGAGAATACCTTGCGCCGCAGCCGTAACCAGCACACCAACGACTACTGCGGATACCATGTTGCCTGTTGTGCCGCGCACTTTCTCGCGTATGGCGGAAGGCACGTTGATCAGACTCCACATCCAGCGCTCGAAACGCTCGCCGTCCTGGTAGAGAAAGAACACTGCGACCAGAACCAGCATTAACTGAAAAAGAAAAAATGCCACGTTCTTGACCGTTGCAAGCAATGTGGACAACACGAATTGCACAATGGTCTGCGCGCCCTGCAACATGCGCGCCCGTAGATCGATCCCTGCCTGGGCAGCCCACCCTTCCAGCGACTCCAGCACCCTCGCGATAGGGGGATAGGCAAGCAAGTCCGCGACCCCTGGTACGTGTCCGTTCACTTTCGCCGCATCCAGTAACTGTTGTGCGCGCAACAATTCCTGCACGACAACAATGGTGAGTCCAATCACCGGCACCACGAGCAGCAAGAACACCGCCGCTGTCATCAGGCTCGCGGAGAGTGGCTGGCGCCCCGCCAGCTTCGCGCGCAGTCGCTGATACAGTGGGAAGGTAACGATGGTAATGACCGCTGCCCAGCCGATCGCGACTACGAACGGCGCGACGATCTGATAGAGGAGAACCAGCGTCCCCAGCATTCCGGTATAGACGGCTAGGGTGGCGAAGAGCTTGCGGTCCATGGGGCGCTATTCTGACGGCAGTGGCAACGCCGGGCAATGGCGTGCCTTCCAGTGGGTCGCATAGACGATGCCAGCGCAAATTGACGCTGCCGTGCGCGCCAGCGTAAACTTGCCGCCCTGCGCCGGGGCGATTAGCTCAGTGGTAGAGCACCGCCTTCACACGGCGGGGGTCGTAGGTTCGAACCCTACATCGCCCACCATTCCCTGCTTCTCCGGCCGCAGTCCCTCCGCTCAGGCTCCGCTCGACCCGACCAGGTTCGCGTTTCCTGCCCTCCCCCTAGCGTGCACCACGCCGACTGCGGGCAAGCAACTCATCAAGCGGAATCGGATGGCTCACGGCATTGCTCTGCACATAATCCAACCCAAGCGGCGACGTCTACCGTGCCCAAGATGAACAAGCCGTCGATCTTCGGCTAGTCGACTAGCTTATTGCGAAGATCGGAAAACGCAGAGCCCAACGAACAGAAACTGTGCACCCGGCTCGTCCGGATATGTGGACAAGAAAAACCGCACTGGATTGAATGCCACCTAGGACGGCAGGAAGTCGACAGGATACGTCACCACGACGGTATCAACGTCCTTGGACCCAAAGTTGAACTGCTTGATGCGCGCCACAAGCTTGCGCTCGAGATCGGTGTTCTTCAGTTCGCTCGAAACGATCTGGCAGTTCAGCACCTCGCCCGCGGGTGAAATTGTAAGTTTCAGCACCACCTTGCCTTGCAGCGTCGGGTCCTGGCGCAACGCGCGATTGTAGATGGTATAGATCGATCCCTTGTTTCGGTCAAAGACGATCTTGATCTCCTCGATCGAACGGCCCGCTTTGCCCCCGCCTCCACGACTCTGGCGGGCACCGCCGTCACCCACTGGGCTCGAAACCTGAGTGGTGGCGCGTCCGCCAAGCCCGCCGCCGCCGGTATCGCGGCTAAGCTTGGCGGTATTGATGCCACCGCTACCGGTCGCGGCCCCGGCGGTAATTAGCGCGCGCTCCGACGCGCGCGCCGGACCACCGGGTCCAGCGCCCTTTGTCGGGCCCTTGGCGAGCTGCGTCGGGGTGTCGAGCTTGGACGGCGCGAGACTGTCGCGCAAATCAGCAAGTTCGTTCTTGAAGGCCAGCAGCCCGGATTTCTCCGCCTTGGCACGCGCCGCTTCAGCTCTGGGCTGCTCCTTCTTGGGTTCGACCTTTTTCGGTTCGGCTTTCTTGGCCTCGGGCTTCTTGGCCTCGGGCTTCTTCAGTTCTGGCTCGGCCGGCATTGCCACCGGCGGTGGCGGCATCTGCTTCTCGAGCAGCAACTGTGCGAGCCGCGGTGGAAGCTCCACCGGCTCATCGCGCGCGATCTTCGGCAACGGCAGGAACGGCATGATCAGGGCAAACAGCAGTAGCGCCAGCAGTATGCGCTTCAAAATGCGCCGGAAGCGCTGCTCTTCCTCCTCGGAAATTGACCATGGGAGCTCGGCGGAGCGGTACGTACCGATATAGGCAGTCATTCGTGGTCAGCCCGCCGTTTCCTTGCGCACCACCGCGAGCGATATGTTCGAATAGCTCGCCCTCACGCAGGTCACCATGATCTTTTTCAGCAACCGATAGGGAATTTCCTTGTCGCCCAGGATAGTTACCTCGCGTCCCTTGGTCGGGTCTTTCACCTTGATGAAGCGCCGGCTGGTCTGAATATCGAGTTCGGCCCTGAGGGGTTCGATCAGGTCGCCCGTATCAGCCAGGACGTTGGCGACCGATGCCACCTTTCGGCCCTGCACAAGAATGTCCTCGCCACTCACGGTGACAACCACGGTTTGCTTGGGCGATTTCTCCGCTATCGACTCTGGCAGGCGTACCGCCTTGGCCGGCGGAAGATCCTCAACGTCAGCGGAGTGAACCAGCAGAAAGAAGACCAGGATAGTAAAAATATCCATTAGCGACACCAGGCTCAGCGACACGGCCAATCGCGAGCGCTTATGATGGCGCTCCATGCGCTGCGCCCGTCGCGACATCTTCATTTCTTCTTGCCTCCGGCGGCGGAGGTTCGCACCGGCGCATCGCCAATTGCAATGTCCGGAAACAGTTCATAGCGCACCACCGATCCTCCTTGCGCCTTCTCCAGCAGACGCGAGGCGTCCATCACCTGCACCAGCGTGTCGTAGGAGGTATTGGGCTCGGAAAGAATGGTAATGTTGGTCTTGTCCGGGAAGCGCTCCTTGAGCGCCTGCAGGGCCTGTGACAAGCCCTTGTAGTCGTAACCCTTTTCATTGCGTTCAAGACGCTTCAGCACGCCGCTCGAGCGCTCGCCCAGCTCCAGCGCGTCCTTGCGAATGATGACCTCAAGTTGCAGCTCTTGCTTCTTCGCGTTACTTCCGGATGAAGCCGGCGGCAGGTTCAGCTCCAGAATCGTCATGCGCGTGAAAACCGCCGTAATTAGCAGAAACGGCACCAGGATTACCATCAGGTTCATAAACGCCGTGATGTTCATCTCTCCCGGCGCGATGGAATGGCGGCGGAAACGCCGTTTCATGCAGACGCCCTTTCCCCCGAACGCTCACCCGAGCGCTCACCGACCATATTGAGGAACTTGACCGCCGCCATCTCGAGGCTGTCGACGATCTGGGTGGTCTTGGACTGCAAAACCGAATACACCAGCAGCAGGGGAATCGCGACGATCAGACCGAATGCCGTGGTGTTCATTGCAACCGAGATACTTGAGGACAACAGCTCGGCCTTCTCGGCCGCGGCGGCATTCGCCACCGCAGTGAACGCCTGGATAAGACCGATAATGGTGCCGAGGAGTCCGAGCAGCGTGGCGATGTTGGCAAACGCCGAGAGGTAGTGGGTGCGGCGCTCAAGACGCGGCAGAACTTCCATCAGGCCCTCTTCCATGGCCATCTCGATGTCCTCGCGCCGGCGGGCCGAACGCAGCCGTCCAAGCCCGTAGTTCAGGATCTTGCAAATCGCGATCTCGGACTTGCCCGCGACGCTCATTGCCTGCTGGAACTTTCCGCCCTGCAGCAACGGCATGAGCTGCTCCCACATCTTGCGGTTGGTCCCGACCTGGCGACTGAGATAGATGTAGCGTTCGAGTGCGATCGCCGCACCTACCGCGAGCACCAGGGCGATCGGGTACATGAAGAACCCGCCCTCCTGAAAGAACTTCACGATCATGGTGTACGTCTGCATTACTTTCTCCTCTCTGAAGACGATTTATCCGATACGGCCCTGGCGGGAGCCACCGGTAGTGGCACACTCGCTACGCCCATTAATCCGTGGTACTGCACCTGGCGACGGAACACATCACGATCGACCGGCGCGAGCGCCTCATCGAGCAGTGAGTTCACCGGTTTGCCGACCAGATCGCCCGGCAGCGGCTTCTTCCAGGGCACGATGTACAGCACTTTCGGCAGCTCACGCGCGCCGAGAATCTGCGTGCCCTCGAGATCCACGCGATCGGCCGCGGATGCGCCTCCTCCGCCAAGGGCAAACCACGCGGTCACAATCATCAACTGTCGACACTTCATCCCTTCACCTCCTGCTTCGGCTTCCGCTCTGCAGCGCGAGTGCGCTGCTGTATGTCGGCCACCCACTTGGTGATCATCGCCGTGTCACCGGGCACAAGCTGCTGGTAGCGCTGATAATAGGCGAGCGCCTTGTCGGGTTCCTGCAGATAGATGTCCCAAAGAATGCCGAGATTGAGCTGCGCCGGCGCATAGCCGGGATCCATCGCGAGCGACTGCTCATAGGCCTGGCGGGCCTCCTTGAACTCCCCCTGCTGGCGATGCATTACCCCCAGTACATTATGGTAATCGGCGCGCCGGGGGTTGAGGTCGATCGCCCGACGCATGGTCTTGATTGCCAGAGGGGCGCGACTGGTCCGATCATAGACCATGGCCAGGTTCGCCACCGGACCCGAAAGACCCGGCTCGCGGGTGGAGACGCGGAGCAGCAGGCCCTCGGCCTCCTTGTATTGGCCAGCCCGGATCGCTGACAGGGCCGCCTGATAAGCCTGTCTCACATCAGGGCTGACCACGGGGTCTGGCTCAGGGGCCGCGGCGCGCTTGGTCGTCACGGGAACAGAGATCTCGGGACCGACAATGGCGCAGCCGCTGAGCGCGAGCAACGCCGCGGCGAAGAGCAACCGTAGCCTAGCGCAGACCATTGAACACCCCCTCCGACTTCTCGGTCTTGGCGTAGCGTACTGGCCGGAGCTTGGCGAGCGCGCCATAACTCTTCTTGACCCAGTCGTCGTAGACACCCTGGCGGGCGCGTCGCACGTTGATCTCATGTAGTTCCATGGCCTTCTCCTCGAATGGATAGGCCTGTTCCTCCAGCAAGACGTTGTACTGCTCCAGCTCGTCGGCCTTCAGATTCTTGGGCCGCTGCGAATCCATTAATGCCTTGCCGAAATCCTGATAGAGCGTTGCCGACTGGTAGGTGGCCGCCGTGCTGATTTCCGCCACACCGTAACCCGCTGCCACACCATATGCGTCGAACGCTTGCTGCATGCGCTCCTTCTTGAGCTTGAGGTTTTTCTTGAGCGGCTCGACCAGGCGCACCTGCCGGTAGGCTGCATCGATCGGCTCGGCGAGCACCAGCGCGCTCTTGGCCCCGAGATAGCGCGTACGATCGGTACGCGCGGAACCGCCCGCCTGCTCGGCGCGCAGCAGCTCCCGCGCCCAGCGCTGGCGGGTGTCGCGCTGGCCGGACTTTTCGCTGATTTCCATCAGGCGATAACGCGCCTCGATCGCAGGCTCGAGAGGCGTTGGATACTGGCGGATGTAACGCTCGTAGGCGGCCGCCGCATTGTTCTGGTTGCCGGCCTTGTCATAAAGTTCGGCAGCTTGCCACAACGAACCGCGCGACAGCTTGACGTCCTTGCCGCTCGCGGCCAGCAACTCGAATGCCGCAGCCGCCTTCAGCGCCTGCCCGCTTTCGAGATAGACCACGGCCAGTTTCGCCGGCAGCTCCGCCTGCAGGGCGTGCTTCGGATAGCGAACCTTGAAGTCTTCCAGCACGACGGCCGCGCCTTTCCAATCCTTCATTGCGATCAAGCTGGCGGCCGCGTCGTACTCCGCGGTTGGTCGTATGGTCGCGTCGGGTACTGCCCGCCCGACACGCAGGAAGTGGTTGGCTGCTTCTCGGTGATTACCAATGGCGCGCGCCTGCTCGCCCTGTTTGTAGATCGAAGCGGCCAGGCGTTCCTGGAGCGCCGGCCGGTTCTTGTCCTTTTCCGCGGTGAGCGCGAGCGCCTGCTGATACGCTGGCTCGGCGCGATCGAAGCTGCCGCGCTCGAATTGCGTGTTGGCCACCACGACCCATGCGGTGCGACGCAGCGCGGGCGTTGCTGGCGGTGACAATGCGAGCACCCGCTCGGCGACGGTGCGCGCCTGATCGGGGGCATGCAGCGCATAGAGCTGCTCGGCGGCATTGCTTAACACGCCGGGCGCGCGTGCATCCTGCGGATTGGCGTCGGCGAATCGTAGCGCGCTCTCGATACCACGGCGCTGGGCCACAGTCCGCTCCTTGCCGCTCAGACTCTTCTCGAGCTGCCCGTAGGAAAGCAGCGCGGCATAACCGGCTTCGGCACTCTTGGCGTGCCGCGGATATTCATAGGCGGTGCGCTCGTATTCGGCTGCCGCCTCGCCAAAGTGCTTGTCCTCATAAAGCATCTCGCCCAACAGGAAGTTCATTTGCGGCGCCTTCGGATCAGTTCGATAGGACGCAAGATAGGTGCGGTACCAGCGCGCAGCCTCCTGATAGTCCTCGCGCTTCTTCGATTTCTGCGCGGTTGCGTGATAATGGCGAGCAAGTTCCTCAAGGTGCGTCTTGACCACTGGCTGCACCCTTTCATACGCCGCCGGGCTGTTCACGCGTCGCCACGCACTGTCGGCACCGTATCGCACAACAAACTCCTTCTTGGTTTCCAGCGCCAAGGAAGCGAATCCCGCATTCTTGTAGGCTTCGATCACGCGCGCCTGTAACGCCGGCGATTCCGGGTGCGTGGGGTGACGCCGGGCAAAGGCATTGAAGGTGTCTGCTGCGTCCTTGGTGCGCTCTTGCTTGATGTACAGCTCACCGAGCTCCTGGTAGACGCGAAATTCATATTGCTTGCGGCCGGCTGGCTGCGCGACGTAGCCAGGGATCGATGCCGGCCCCTGCAAACTTGCAAGACTCAGGCTCACGACGCGAAACGTATCTTCGACAAGTTCGCGATCGGCACGCGACAGCGTCTCAAACGCCTGACTGGATCCGGGGCGCGCGAGCTTTCGGTCGAGCACCTTGAAGAAGCTCTCCAGGCCGTCGTCGAAACGCGCCTGCTTGAAGCGCGCCCAGCCCTGCATGTAGAGCGCGCGCTCGTAGTACGGCGAGCCCGGGCCTTGCCTCAATACGTCGGCGTAAGCTCGCTCGCCCTCCTCATATTCGCGCATCGTGAACAGAATCTCACCGCGCCGAAACTGCGCTTCCGGACGATAGGCACTGTCTGGGTAGTCGCGCACTAGCCGATCGAGTACAGCTCGCGATCGTTTGAGATCGCCAGACTGCTCATAGGCCCGCGACAACTGGTACAGGACCTTGTCGTTGTCGGGATGCTTCGGGAATGCCCGCAGCGACGCTTCATAAGTCGCGATCGCGCCGGCATAGGGATTCTGTCGACCCTTGGTGGCTCCCGCCGCCGCGCGATCGTCGCCAGCCTCAATTTCCAAATCGCCGATGCGGCGCATGGCATCCGGCCGAAGCGACGCGCGCGGAGCCGCCTCCAGGAACTTTCGATACGCCAGGATGGCATCTTCGCGGCTGACGCCGCTCGCCCGCTCGCGGCTGATCGGAACCTCGCGACCTTCGAGCGACTTGAGCGTGCCACCCTCCTCGGTGGTTGTGGCACACGCGACGAGAAGCGTCGCTACAATCGTCGCCGCGATCGCCCGCCTCTTCACGGCGGTGCCTCCGCCGGTGCGTTGCTCGACGCCTGATCATACATCTGCGCAACCGCGAAACGCGCCTGCGTCAGATAGACCGTGGTACGCTCGCGTTGGCGCTCCAGCTCGGCAACCGCCAACCGGGCGACATGGGCGCCCTGCTCTTCCGCCGCCCGCGCCAGGTCAATTTGCAGACGCGCGATGCGGCGATTCAGCCCCTCAATGCGCGCCGCAAAACCATCCAACACGATAGGCATGTCTCGCTGCGCCCGCTGCAGACGGGCACGACGATCATCGGAATCGGCGATGCGCTGCTCGACATCCGCAAGCGAGCGCTTGGTCTCCGCAAGGCGCGGCACATATTCTTCCGACACGTCCCACAGCAACAGTCCCTTCAGGCGCCAGAACTTTTCTGTCAGTGCCGGATCGCCTGTTCGCTTGATGGCGGCCGACAGTCGATCAAGTCGCGCACGCTGTGCAAGCTGTTTTTCGTCTGCCAGCGCCAGCACATCATCGTTTGCCTCGATGCGTTTCAGCTCTGCGGCCGCCTGGGAGTAGGCCGTCTTAAGGCGGTCCGTATCCAACTGGCGCTGCGCGCCTAACACGCGTGGCAGCCGCTCTGAATAGGCGCGTCGGCGGTTGTCGAGCATGTCGCGATAGATGCTGACTTTGTCCTGCCACGCTACGAGATCACGGCGCAGGAACTGCACGTCGCGATAGTTCTTCATGGCTTCCTGAAAGTCGTGGCTCGCCAACAGGGTGAGGAGATAACGTCCCGCCGGCAGCGCTGGCAGCGCCTGGGGCGACCAGAACCACCCCATTTCCTGCTGTTCATCACCCCCCAGCTCGATAAGGGCATTGGCTAGCTTGCCGGCACGGACTTCCTGGATCGCCTGATCGAGCCGCCCGAGCTCGTGGCTGTAGCGCGCAATGGCGCGTTTGTACTCGGTTAACGACTGTAGTTCGGCGCCGAGCTTGCCGTACGCATACGGCCCTGCGAGCCATGACTCCTGCACGGCCGCATCGAATTCGTTTCGCCCCTGGAGCTCCAGCCACGGTACCAGCGCGCGGTCATACTGCTCCTGCGCAGCCTGAGCCCAGCCCATCGCCAGCAGCGCACTGGCCGACTGCAGGCCCTTCAGCCGCACACGCTCCAGATAGTTCCTTGCCGTGATCGGCGTGTCGTTGGCAAGAAAGGAGTAGCCAAGCGCCACGTTTGCCTTGTCGCGCAACGATCGGAATTCCTCGGTTCGCACCTTGTTCTTGCCGACTTCTTCAAGGAGCGGCACACCCTGGTCGGGCCGATTCATCTTGATCAGTGCAACACCGAGGTTGTAACGGCCATACAGACCCCACTCGGTCTTCGGCGAAACCTGCCGTAACAGATCGACTGCCGGCCCATATTCCCCGCGACTCATGTAGAGGTTGGCGCCGAGGAGAAGTGACTCTTCGTGAAGGCCCTCGGGCAGCGTACCCGCCACGCGCCCGAGCGCGGCATGCGCCTCATCCAGGTACCCACGCGTATAGAAGATCTTCGCAAGATAGAACCATGCGCGATCCTGGATTCGTTGCGTTACCGAACCGGATTCCACGAGATCACGGAAGATCTGCTCCGCGGGCAGGTACATTCCATAGGAGAGCAACAATCCGCCATGCAGTACGTCTGCATCAAGCTTGTGGTTTGGCATCCGCTCGAACTGCTGCGAAACCTTGAGGCTCGTGAGCGCGGAGAAGTAGCTTTGCTGATAGAACTGGAACAACACTTCGCCGTAATAGGGATCGCGAACCTCACCCCATTCCTTTGCCGGCTCCTTGGCCGCGCCGGCGGTGTTGACCAGACTGCAGCACAACAGCACGGACGCCAGTTGGCGCCAGAGTATGCCGGCCTTGCGCGCGGAGCTAACCATGGAATGCTACTGCCACTGCTTGACGCTGAACTCCGGCTGAAGCTTGCCCGAATCGTCGCGAATCTTCAGCTCGATGTACTTCGGGTCGGTGGTCTTTTCAAAGGTAAGGTTGGTACCGCGCTTGTAATCGCGCTCGTGCGTACCCTCCCCGGTAAAGAAGGCGACCAGTTCGTGCTTGCCAGTGCGGAGATTGCCGAGATAGAGGCGCTGTACGCCCCCGCGTCGCAGCGCGGTCAATTCTCGTTCCGTGTACAGATGATTGGTCACCACTTTGTCGTCGATCTTGACCTGAACCGAATCGAGTTTGAAAAACTCCCCAACATCGAGAGACAGAAACACCGCCAGCTGTGTGCTTGCAGGGAAAAGCAGTTCTTCCTCGAGCACGAACAGGTCACGGTTGAGATCGATAGCTTCCTGCTTGAGTCCCTGAATACGCCGATCGAGCGACTGAAATTCGGGTGTCGCGCCACTCGCCGCCTTGGGCGTCGCGGATTTCGGCTCCGCGGCATTCACGTTCGCCGCAATTCCGGCACATGCCAGCAACATCGCCATGGCGGCGATGCGCACAAGACCCCGACTAATACCAAATATGTGATTCATCAGTACCATAGCGAGACATAGACCTGGAGAATGTTGGCATCGAAGGAATACAGCTGTCCGTTGCGGACATCTGTGAAGTCTTTGTAATCGTAGTACACACGGTTGCCGGTGAAATTGAGGCTGGCACGCCGCTGGTTCTCAGGGTTGCGGTAGAACCACCATGTCCCTTTGATGCCGAGCGCATAGCTGTCGAAGGTGCTGAGTTCCTTGTCGCGGGCCATATAGGTCTGCGACTGCGTGAAGTTGTCGCTGTAGAATGACGCAGCAGACTGGCTGTAGTAGCGCAGGTTCGCCTCGCCGATCCAGCGAGAACCGAGGTAACGCTGGTAGGCGACTTCAAGAGTATGTGCCTGGATTTGCCAGGTATCCCAGAAGTAGCGGTAACCCGCTCGCAGTGACGACTTAAGCTGTCCCTCATCGACCGAGAAACCATATACGCCTCGAAGCGCAAACGCATAGCTGTCCCGGGTTCGCGGATAGTGCTCCGGCACCAGCAAATCGTTCAAACGCGCGGCACGATACGGACTGTTGAGGTAGCCATCCTCCAACGTTCCCTCGTAATCCAGATTCAGGACGAAACGCTTCGTTAGAACCTGGGACACGCCGAGACGGTATTGGTACCGATTCACCTCATCCATGAAATCTGTTCCGTTGCGCATCACGGTGTCATGTCCAGTGCGGTACCCGAGGCTTACCGTGGTCATCGCGTCAAAGAGTTCGTGCGCAACCTTGAGTCCAAAGGTGTCCGAAAGGTAGTCGGACTCCTTGCTGTCACTATATGAAAAGCTGACCGTCGTATTGCGCCGCAAATAATCAACACCAAGACCGTATTCGTTGCGCTTGTCCTTGTAGGGACTGGCAGTGGTTACGACATCGATGGATGCGCCTGAGACCGCATCACTGTAGTAGGACCCATAAACCGACACCGAATCGCCGATGCTCTTGCGAACCAGCAACGCAGGGCCATTAACCTCCGTTCCGCCGCCGTCGTAGTAGTGATAGGACGCATCCGCGCGATCCTCGGGCAACACTGCCGCCCGCGCCACCAGGCAGCCGAACGCCGCAAGCCCCAGTCCCACCCACCGAACCCGGCTTCCTCCTGGCTTATGCATGCGCTGATGCTCTACGAAAACGTGACGACTTAGTTGCAGCCACAGCCACCACCGTCACTGAGACCTGCGCCCTGCGCCGCCTCGCGCACTTCGTTCACGTGATCGAGATACGCGTCCGAAATGGGATCGCGGGAGAAACTCATGAGCGGATCCGCCAACAATTCCCGCTCATAGGGCTTTACCCACGGCTGGATGCTACAACCGCCGAGGGCGAGTAGGCCTACACAAAAAAGCGCCCGAGAGCGTCGTGTCATCATTCCCGCAGCAGCTCCCGGATCTGCTGTTCGTAGGTCTTCTCGTAGCCCGCGCGATAACCGCGATGCACAAAGCGAACTTGCCCCTTGCGGTCCACAATGACGGTCGCCGGCATTGCATCGACGTCGTAGCGCTTCGCGACCAACTTGTCGCGATCGTGCAGCACCGTCAACTTCAGACCGAGTTGACGAGCCATGGCATCAGCCTTGCCACCGTCCTCGTCTACACTCACCGCAAGAAGCCGGAGACCCGCCTTTCCATATTGCGTCTGCAACTTGTCGAGCGCCGGCAACTCCTGCCGGCACGGTGCGCACCACGTAGCCCAAAAGTTGATCAGAACAACCTGACCGCGCTGTTCCTTCAGGCGGACATTCTGGCCATTCGTGCCCTTGAGCGTGAAATCGGGAGCGGCGGAACCCGGTGTTGGCAACGCCGCAAACACCTGGGCCGCGTACAAGGCGGCAACGCCAAGTGCTACCGCAAGAGAACGACGAAGCGATCGACAACTCTTCATGGTTCCTGAAATCCTCCCCATCCTAGAAGTAAAAGGAAGCCCCGAGCGTAAACTCGAAGTTGTGCTTTAACTCGCTCTTATAAAGAATGTCCGACTGAAACATCCGGTCACGCATCTCGATCCGCATCGCGACCCAGTCGGCGAAAAGCGTGCGCAATCCGAGGCCAAAGTTGAAAGTCGTATGGCCGATATTCGCGAAACTGGTGTTGCCAATACCTCCGATAAGATAAACGGCCGAGGTAGTTGCCCATGACTTGCCAACGAAGATCTCGCCGGGAAACAGGTTGACGCCAACCGAAAGGTCATAGGTCCTGAGATCGACTTCCGGCTCCGTAAAAATCGCCGCCCCAATGCGCCGATACGCCGCGTCGGAGACGGTTGACATCGCGTAGGTCCCTTCGAGGAAGAGGTCCTCCGTGACGTGATAACCCAGCCGTACGCCGTAAAGACTGTTTGCGCCGAAATCCTCCACACTTAGCACACCGGCGAACACCGCCACCTCAAAGTCGTCGACATCAATCTTCGGCGCCCGCACGTTACGGCGCTCAAGCTCCGGCTTCACAACCTGTTCGGGGCCGGGTGTTTCGGTTTGCGCTTGCGCCAGTGCCGGGACGGCCATGAACGTCATCACCCCAATCGCCGCTAGCCACTTGCCTGTCATGCTGTGAACCCCGTCTTCGCCACTCAAAAGAAGAATCCTATTCCCGCCGACCATTCAAGATAGGACTCGGTCCGATTGGTATTGACCAGCGCGACATGGTCGCGCAGGTCCGCTCGTACAAAGAAGCGCCGCGTCAGAAAGTAGCGCGCGCCGATCGCGGCGGTTGCCATGTCCACATTGGTCTCGATCGCCCCGACGAGGCTGGATTTCGGCGTGTTTCTGAACTGGCCAAGACCGATCGAAAGATACGGAGACACCACCCAATCCGGTGCCGGCTGTGACACCACCGAGGCATAAATCAGACGGGTGCTTGAAAACTCGCCCGATGACTGCCCCACTGACAGTTCCAACCCAAGATTCTCGGTGAAACGATAGCCCGCGAAGCCGGTCATGATCGGATCTGACCTGTTGAAAGTGCCATACGAAAAACCGAATTCGATCCGTCGCGCCAGGTAGTCCTCCACCAGTACGTCGCGAAAGGTCTTCTCGGCGCCAGCCTCAGTGAGTGTGCGCTCGAGCTGTGCGCGACTCACCCAGCCCTCCTTTCCCTGCTCACTGCGAACCTTGAACCAGTCGGTATGGCGCTTGAGGATTTCAATCCACTGGCCACGCTCGACAACGTGGAAAATCGGATATCCCCTCCCGGGTCCTGTATGGAATTCAATATAAGGATCCGCAACCTGGGTGCGCTCCGCGGTCTCCGCGTGCGCAACCGCTCCAAAGAAGATCAACAACACTAGCAGCAGACGCGGCATACAGCATTACTTTAGCAGGCAGTTGGCTGTGAATGCGGCGACGCCGCGCGCATGAAACTAGGGGAATCCACAGCTGGCCGTCGGATTGGCGACCGATACACAGACACCGCAGGCCGCGTCGGTTCGGGTTGGAACCTGCTTGGCAAGCCAGGAACGAATGGCGACGTAACACTGATCTGACGGTCCCGGAAAGATATCGTCACCGCCGTGGAAGGCCGGATCACCGGCAGTCGGCTTGGCCAATAACGGGCTCTGATCCACGAACGTGAAGTTTACAAAGTTATCCATAATCGCTGTCACGTTCGTATCCATATCCGTGAAACTGAGCGTGAACCGACCCCCGTTACCACCGCTCACATGGCAGGCCGAATCAGTACAGGCGCGGAAATCGCCCTGCCGACGCTTGATGGGGCTCGAAAGAATCGGCATGACACAGGTCTGGAAATCGTTCTGGCACAGCTCAACCCCGCGCGCGACGGGCGCATTCTCGACTGCCTCACCGCAGGCGCTCAATGCCAAAACGAGCAGCGCCCCGAGGGGCGCCACCCGAATGAAACTACCACGACACCGGGACATCGCGATTAGGGACAGGTCAGGGATCCCGCAATCCAAGCCCGCATGGTAGTGGCATCGGCCGGGCTCAGGAACGGTTGCCCGGCAGCATCCATCGGGTGCGGCGTGGTCAGTGGCCGCGCGACCAAATAGCTGTCGCCCGTCGGCGGGAAAGTCACCATCGAGGCGGTGGCATTGAAGTCACCTTCATCCACGCCGGTGAGAACATAGCGACTCGCTGCAAATGTCGCATTACTGGAACCGTCGCTTCCCACCGCCTGGTGACAATTGGCGCAGCTGCTAGTCCCACGATCGCGCAGAATCGGAGCAATCTGACAGGCGAAGACCGTGTCGCTCAGACGCGCCGAAACAGTACGCAGGGCACCACTGCCGTCATAAGCGTCATTCAAGTACTGGGCACCAAGATCGATCCACTCCGTAATCACCCGGCGCTCTGACGCATTCAAATACCCTGAGTGGTCTTGCCAAACCGCACCGCCAAAGCACTGCACACCCGATGCGGTCTGCTTGCAGAACGAACGCAGCGTGTCGCTCGAGACGCCAGCCCGGAGTGGTTGCTCAAAGATTCGTTCGACGAGCCGACTCGCACGCGAGCTGCCTCCACTCACCGGGGCCGACTCACGAACCACTTCGAGCTCGCCGTCATTGTTGATCCGAGTCACCGGCTGCCCGGTTGCGACATCGATCTGCGGGTCACCCACCAGCAACTCCTGGTAGGCCATCGTCCGCCCAAAGATGCCGGCCGGCGTGGAACTGAAGTCGAGTCCGACCGCGGCAGCCGTGGTCGCGTGGCAGCTCTCGCACTTGGCGCTAAGGATTGGCTGCACATGTTCCGGAAAATTGATCACGATTGAGCAATCACCAGACCATGTTGTCGCACAACTTGCCGGTCCCTTTGCATAGGGCGCGGTAGTAGTAAGACCAGCGTAGTCAATATTGATAGCGGCCTGCGCCGTAATAGACCACCCGTAACGCGTGTTGTACAGCGGCGTCCAGACATCCGTGTACGAGATATTTCGCTGCAGGGTCAGGACCGACGGCTGGGCGCCCGTGCGAGCCTCTGCCATCGTGCCGGTCAAGTCGCTGGCCGGGTTGCTCGGATCCGGATGCAACCCGATGGGACCGGTCGGCGACGGGGTATTCATAAGGTCCGTACCCGAGGTGGTGGTGAGACGTGACGAATGACATCCCTTGCAAAAGCGCCGCTCCTGATCAAGTGCCTGAATCCAGTTCGTGTGCGGCGTGAACGCCCGACCATACTGATCCAGCGCTGTAATGTGGATTGGCGTACTGGCGGGCACGTCTCCGCGCAACGAGCCATCCGGCTCTATGACGCCATAACCCACGATCTGCTGCATCTCGAACTCGGTTTCGCCAAGCGCTTCTCTCTGCATGCCGCCCGGGGTCGGTACCGCCTTGGTAATACGGAAGAACCGCGCCACACGGTTCGCGTACTCAGTCGTGCCAGGAGTCTTCATCGCTCCGATGTTGGGCGTGCCGCCGGTGCGCGGAATGCTCTCGCCGTTGACGAGCACCGCATCGCCCATACGCTGCAGCCGATCAGTGTCGTACACGGTGTTCACGTTCAGACGGCCCATTCCTGGCGTGATGGTCGAATCGCGCACATAGTCGGCCGCCTTGCGCTGCGGAACCGGACGCGCCTGAATCGCCACCGGGTCCGCGTAATAGAACCCGTCCTGAGGAGGAGCCACGAGTGAAGTCTGGCGCTTGTTCACGTCGAACATCCAGATGCCATAGCGCGGCGTACCCTCGACCGTTATCGGCTGACCGGCAGCGTCGGTGCCGGGCTGCGGCTGGGAGGGCGACCAGACAACCAGAACGCGACCGGTTCCGTCCCACAACGGATACGGTGTTGAGTAGCGCCCATAGGGTGAAATCCCCTGACCACGCATGGCCTCGTGCGTCGCGGCGTCGCCACCCAATACGAGGCGAGTCGCCTGGAACTGACCGGCTTGCTCACCCATCTGGTTGGGCGGCGCATTGGTCCCGGCCGCGTCGTTGTCCGAGTAGTTGTTCGCGTCGATGATCTCAAGCGAACCACCCTCGCGCGTGCGAGACAAAGGCATCAGGGTGGAAATGATGCGGCCATCCGGCATCTCACGCGGATGCAGGTAGCTGTTGCCGGGGCTATGCGCGCCATACATCACGAACAGATCGGTGCCGTCGGGATTGACCTTGAAGATGCTGAACTGGTTGCGACCACCGACATGATCCCATCTCGAATACATGATCCGGCCGTCCATGAGCACGGTCGGATTGCGGTCATGGCTCTGGTTATAGGAGATCTGTCGGCAATTCCCGCCATCTGCATCCATGACGTGAAGGGTCGTTACCCGCTCGCGCTCATACTCGTCGAGATAGGTGTACGTGGACCGGTTACCGCTGTTGTCGAACGCCGACATTTGCGCGCGACCAGCCTGACGGTTCGACACGAACACGATGCGGCCATCCGGCAGATACGCGGGATCCACGTCATCGCCCAACCGTGGCGCCGAGCAATCGATCCGGCTCATCCCGCGGTTGCCAACGTCATACTGATAGATTGACCACCTTCCAGTACAGGCAGGTTGGCCATTCGTCAGCGTCGCGGTGCTTGCGGTGGGACACCGCATGGTAAAGAGAAGCTTGGTTCCGTCGTAGGAGACCTCAAGGTCCGACACGTCGCCCTGGCCACCTGTGTAGGTCGCGGTGACGTTCTGGTCCTGGCCGTTCGGCGAGGAACGGTCGCGGATATAGAGGTCGCCTCCAGTTCCCGTGACGACTGAATCGGTTGGATTGCCGAGCGTGCTATTGGGGCGCTTGACGTAGGCAATCGAAACGTTGCCCTCCACGGTCGTGGAATCGGTGGCGCTGCCACAACCGACGAGTAAACCGGTCAGCACAAAGCCTGCGCTGAGATACAGCAGGAGCATCTTGTTGTTCAGCATCTTCATAGTCCGCCTCCGTCACGCGATCGGCTGGCTGCGCGCGCAGGCCAGTCCTCTCCATTGATTCGCGATCACTTTGGCGGCTCGACCGGCATGGGCAACATGTGCCGTTAGCCTCGATGCTTTGCGTCACCACCTTTCGATGGCTATGCCCTGATACAAAGCGCTACTGCCACTACTATCCATATCTTAAGCGCGCGCCGGTCTGGGCCCGCCAGCTCTCGTCGCGCTGCACCACGCGTGTGTCGGATAGCTAAAAACACCGCATTTCGGCTTAAATCCTAGCATGGGAACGAACCTTGCAGACCCGTCGGAGACGCACACCACCGACGGGCGGTCCGTTCCGGTCGCTACCCGGCGTGACGCGATGCGCCAGGCGTAAAGCACGCGAAACGAATCAGTTGTTGGGCGTGACGAGACGCGATGGCGCCGCGGCCGGGGTCGCCTGCTGGAGGCGGGAGGAGTAGTGCATCTTTCCTGAATCATCCACGATGATTGCGTCGACATCCTTCAAGCGCTCGACCAGCGCCATGCCGCGGGCGCGCCCCAAGACGAACACACTGGTCGAAAGTCCATCCGTCGTGGTCGCGTCGGAAGCGATGATACTCACACTGCGCACGCCGGTTGCCGACTTTCCGGTTTTCGGATTCAGGATGTGATGATAGCGCTTGCCACCAGCTTCGAAGTAACGCTCGTAATCCCCGGATGTGGAGATCGCCGTGTCGGCAAGCGGCAGCACCGCCACCATGCCATCACGTCGGCGAGGGTCGCGGATCGCTACCATCCACGGCCGGCCGTGATGATCGCCCAGCACGCGGGTGTCACCGCCGGCACTGACGAGGGCACTGGTAATTCCGCGGTGCTTGAGGATGTCGATGCACCGATCTACCGCGTGACCCTTGGCGATCCCGCCGAGGTCGATGCGCACTCCCGCGCGGGCAAATCGGATGGTCGAGGTCTTCGGGTCCAGCAGCACGTGCCGATAGTTGATGCCCGGCAAGGCCTTGGTAATTTCCACGTCGCTTGGGGCTACACCCTTACGGTAGTCGTACATGTAGCCCACGCTCGAAAAGGTAATGTCGAAGGCACCCTCCGTCAGTTTCGAGACCTCGAGCGAGCGGGCGATGAGGCCGTACATCTCCGGACTGATCTTGACCGGCTCGCTTGCCGCGCGCTGATTGATGTGTGAGAGGTCGCTTTCCGGCTTGTAGGGGCTCATGGTGGCGTCGATGCGCCGCATCTCGTCCATTACCGCGGCGATCGCCGCTTCCCCCGCCGCACGATTCTCATGCCAGACTTCGGCACGCACCGCCGTTCCCATGATTGCTTCCTCACGGTTCAGCCACTCCGCTTGCGATGGCGCTGTCGCAGCCAGCAATACGGCCGTGAGAAAGAATTTGCAGAGCCGCATCGAAGGATTCCGCTGAATGAGTCGCGCGCAGCTTAGCATGGCCACGGCGGGCTAGAACTCGAAGTCACCTTTCTGCTTGCGCGACTTATTCGACTTGCCGACCGCGTTTTCGACGGGTGACAGCGATTGAACGTACTCCGCGATGGCGTTTCGATCGCTGGCCGAAAGATACGTCAACCCGCTGTCAATAAACTCGGCCATGATATCTCCAGCGTAGTCACCATCCGGCTTGGCACCACTGGCAAGATAGTCCGCGACGTCACGCCGGCTCCAGCGGCCGATCCCCGTTCTTCGGTCCGGCGTAATGTTCGGAACGATCGCGCCATCGGGACCCTGGCCTGTTCCGGCAAAACGCCGGTCGCGCTTCAACGCGCCGGCAAGATTGCGTGGCGTATGGCACTCGCCGCAGTGCGCGACCGCCTCGACAAGGTAAGCCCCGCGATTCCAGCTGATCGAGTATTTCACATCCGGCGTGAAGGTGCCTTGGGAGAAGAATACCCACTTCCATGCCGCGATCAGCCTCCTCATACGGACATACCATTTGAGTTCGTGCGGGCGATCTTCTGCAAATACCGGCTTCACGGTACGCAGGTAGTTCCACATGAGCTCAATGTCTTTGTCGGAGAGACGCGTGTACGAAGTGTAGGGAAATGCCGGATAGTAGTGCTCGCCACCCGGGCTCACGCCTTCGCGAAGCGCGCGCCGGAAGTCCTCAAGGCGCCAGTTACCGATGCCGGTCCGGGCATCCGGCGTGATGTTCGGGGTATAAAGCGTTCCGAAATCGGTTCGCAATGCTCGTCCCCCGGCAAGCATGGCCCCTTTGTTGTCGGTATCGCTGTGGCAGGTTACGCAGCCCGCTGCACGCAGAAGGATCTCACCGGAAGGCGGCTTGGCCGCAGCGGCCAAAGCCGGCGCCGGTACCAGCGATAACAGCACTAGTGCGGCGGCAACGCGCACGCCCCGGATCCGCTCGACTAGTCCTCCTTTCGACGAAAGTCTTTGTGGCAGCCCTTGCAGGTGTCGCCCAGTTCCTTGAAAGCTGCGCCGGCACTGCCGCCCTGCGCGGCCTTGGCGAAAGCGGCGGCCTTGCTGCCCGCGTCTTTGGCACGCTTCTCGAACTCAGCTCGCTTGCTCCACACGGCATCGAGCGCGTTGGTTTCGCCGAAGTCGGAATCTTTGGGGAACAGGCCTGGAATATCGTGCATCAGCGCCTGCAGTGCCCCGGCGTGACTGGCAAGATCGCCCTTGTAGCCCACCTTGCCCTGCACAATGGCGCCGGCCGCCCCCATGTGTCCGGCCACTGCCTTCATGACGTTACGGCGATACTTAATGATGTCCTCCTCGCCGGACTGCACCACAAGTGGCGCCATGACCAGACCGAGCAGTGAACCCACCATCAGCACTTTCATCGGTGACGCAAAATACATTGTTTCCTCCTGTTGTCGGAACGGGTATCGATCGGTATCGGGGCTCAGGCTTCCCACTCCTCCAGCGGTGACGCCGGACTGCGACGATCCAACAGCAGCCGCTTGGCCTCGTTTTCGGTCTTCGCAAACGCCATGCGAATGCGCTCATTGCTGCCCGGGGCCGCCTCGGCGCGCATGTCGCGGCACACCTGCTTGGCTTCCGGAAACCTATCGAAGCGGTTGACCAGCTTAAACTGGTTATCGGCCGTGATGCGAAACACGAAATAAGGCATCGTTGCAGTTCCGTTACTGGTATGAACACTTGCGCGTCGACATTATTCCCGATCGGCCGTCGCCCCGCTACTCGCCAATCTGCAGCAACTGGCCACGCGTGCGCGCAATATTAAAGAATGCCAGAAAGCCGCTAATTCCGACTGCGAGAAACACCACATTGAGCAATACCGCATGCACCAGCAAGTCCACACGGAAGCTGTGCTCAAACAGTACCGCCCGCATGCCCTCGAATACGTAGCTCGAAGGAAGCGCGTGCGCCAGCCACTGCAACCATTCAGGCAGGATGGACACCGGGTAGTAGACGCCGCTTACCGGCTGCACCGCGAAGATCGCAATCCAGGCCATGCTTTCGGCGCCGAGCCCGTAGCGCAGTACGATGCCGGAAACGATCATGCCGATCGCCCAGCCCATGATGATGAGGTTCACGAAGAACGCAATTAGCGGCAGTCCCAGACTGAAGATCGAGTAGTCGAATAGCGGTATCGCAATCAACGCCGCCCCGCCGACGCCGATGACCGTGCGAATCAGGCTCATGGTGAGCAATGCCGCCACCAGCTCGGTGGGCCGCAACGGACTGACAAAGAGCTGCCCGAGGTTGCGCGACCACATCTCTTCCATGAATACCAGCGCGACGCCAAGCTGACTGCGAAACAGCACATCCCACAAGAGTACCGCCGAGATCAGCACACCTGACGCCTGTGCCACCCACGAGCTGTGATTGACGAGGAAGACGGTAATGAATCCCCACAACACCATCTGCATGGTAGGCCAGTACATGAGTTCCAGCACACGCGGCCAGGAGCCGCGCAACAGGTACATGTGTCGTAGCACGAGCGCCCCGATGCGCTGCAGGGATGCACCAATCCGCTCCGACACGGTCATGACGACGGCTCCTTGCCATCCAGGGCCAACCCGATCTCGCGCTCCCGCGCGATATCGATAAACACCTCTTCCATATTCTTGCGCCCATAGCGCTGAAGCAGTTCCTGCGGTGTTCCCTGATCGACCAAGCGTCCGGCGCGCAGCATGATGACACCATCGCACAAACGTTCAACCTCGGACATATTGTGCGACGCGAGCAGGATGGTGGCGCCGGTACGGGCGCGATACCGTTCTATTAGGCTGCGCGCGTAGTCGGCCGTGTCCGGATCAAGCGAGGCGGTAGGCTCATCGAGCAGCAACAGCTCCGGCTCATTCAGCAACGCCTTGGCAAGGGTGACGCGCGTCTTTTGACCAGCTGAGAGCTGGCCATAGGGGCGAGGCATCAGCGCACCGATTCCCAGTTCGCCCACTACCGCGTCAATGCGCGACCTGAGATTCTTCACATTGTAGAGCCGGCCATAGACGCCGAGGTTTTCACGTACCGTGAGCCGACGCGGAAGGTCAACATAAGGCGAGGAAAAATTGATGCGTTCGAGTACGCGATAGCGCTCGCGCAACATGTCGACACCGAGAACCGACACCTCGCCGGTCGTCGGCCGCAGGAGGCCCAAAAGAATGGACAGCGTGGTGGTCTTGCCGGCGCCGTTGCCGCCGAGCAACGCGGCCGTCGAACCGCGGGCGACTTCAAACGACACGCGGTCGACGGCAACCACACGCTCGAACTGCTTGCAGAGTTGAGTTACGCGCACAACTGCCGACATATGCCGCATTATCGCGTGCCATGACGCGCCTGTCAGCTCGCCGCAGCGAAACGCTTCCGCAACGCCGATCGTGCGCGACGACGTCGCAGCGGATCAGTTCGATCAGTTAGAGAGCCGCTTCCACAGGCACTGCCCGTTACTCTGCTTTTCGAGATCGTCAAGCCACCGCTCATGCGCGACAAGCTCCTCAGCGCTCGGCGCGATCACAGGAAGGCGCGTGCGCTTCGGCGCGAACCGGCGGATCTCTGCGGCCTGCGTTCCACCCTGTAACGGGCTCCGCACCTCCTCGAAAAGTGTCGCCTGGCCACCGGTCATGGCCAGATAAACGTCCGCAAGAATCTCGGCGTCGAGCAGCGCGCCGTGCAGCGTACGCTGGGTATTGTCCACACCGTAGCGTCGGCATAACGAATCTAGGTCGTTCTTCTGGCCGGGATGCATGCTGCGAGCTAGCTTCAGCGTGTCGACTACGCCACAGTGGTCCTCAATGCGAGTAGCATTGCCGCCCGCTGCCGCGATCAGTCCGAATTCATGATTCAGGAAGCCAA
Source organism: Acidithiobacillales bacterium SM1_46 (assembly GCA_001304215.1). Classification (GTDB taxonomy): domain Bacteria; phylum Pseudomonadota; class Gammaproteobacteria; order Acidiferrobacterales; family Sulfurifustaceae; genus SM1-46. The sequence goes on from LJVB01000007.1 coordinate 26,394, forward strand.
CATCGAAAGGCGCGTTGTGAATGATGAGTTCTGCGCCACGCACATAGTCGAGAAAGTCCGACACGATGTCCGCGAAACGGGGCTTGTCCTTCAGGCTCTCGGTGGTGATGCCATGCACCTCGACTGCTCCGGAGTCGATGTCCCGATCGGGATTCACATACTGATGAAAGTTGTTTCCGGTAAGCCGCCGCCCGACGAGTTCCACACAACCGATTTCAATGATCCGGTGTCCCTCGGAGGGTTCAAGACCCGTGGTTTCGGTATCGAGAATGATCTGGCGCATCGGTGCGGCTAGTCCAGTTTCGGCATCCAGCGGTTCAACATTACTTGCGGATGAAAGCGAGGAAGGCACCGATGCCGGCAAGCACCGCGCCACCCACGTAGTACATCATGGCCTTGTCGGACATTGAACCCGCAAAGGCGCTCTTGAACTGTGAACCCACGGACTGCGAGGCGTTATAGCCAAAGTAAAGCAGCACCACACCCACCGCCAAAAGCACAAACCCGATTATCTTGGTACTGCCCATTGTCGATCCTCCGTTGTTGGTTGGTCCGATGACGCTTCCGCTTCGAGTCGATTGCGCAAATCTTATGACAGCAACTCGTCAATCGCGCGATTGGCCAGGCCATCGGCGCGCTCGTTTTCCTCGTGCCCGCTGTGTCCCTTGATCCAGTGCCAGCGGATCTGGTGGCGGTGAGTCGCGACCTCGAGCCGCTGCCAAAGGTCCTGGTTCTTGACCGGCTTCTTGTCGGCAGTCTTCCATCCCCTGCGCTTCCAGTTTGCCAGCCACTCCGTGATGCCCTTGCGCACATATTCGGAGTCGGTCGTGATCGCAATCTCGCACGGACGCTTGAGTGCCTCCAAGGCCTGGATGGCCGCCATCAGCTCCATACGATTATTGGTGGTCTCCCGCTCCGCGCCGTAGAGCTCCTTTTCATGTTCGTTGAAACGCAGGATGGCACCCCACCCTCCGGGCCCGGGATTGCCTCGGCAGGCGCCGTCGGTAAAGACCGCCACCTTATCCAAAGCGCTTCACGCGACGCTGAAACGGCACGACAATCCCGCGCGCACTCGGACTGGCGACGAATCGCCCGACCACCTTCTCGCGCTTCCACTCGACCCGCAAGGGCGTCATACCCGCCACGCGCTTCTTTGCTACCACCAAATAGACGCCGGCCATCAGCGGCCACCACCGGTCACCCATCTTGTCGAGGAACGACAGGCGCTCCATCAGACCCTCGGCCGTCAGCGGCGGTCGGTAGAACAGCATGCTGCCGTGTGTAGGCTCGAACTCCAGAAGCGACAACCAGTCCTTGACGCGCGCCAGCCGGAAAAAATTTCCACTCCACGGCGCAGGGCGTGGCCTGCGTGTCATCAAGCGCCGCGTGCCCCACAGGCTCATGGGATTAAAACCGAAAACCACCACGTGCCCCTCCGGCGAGAGCACCCGCGCCACCTCGCGCAACATCTGGTGGGGCTCGTCGCAGAAGTCGAGTGAATGCGGGAGTAACAGGATGTCGACTGACCCGCTATCGAACGGCAGGGCTTCCGGGAGCGCACGAACGCCCACCCGATCGGCCCGCGCATCGAGATCGAGCACGATGCGGGTAGACGCGTTGCAGGCGTCCATCAGATCGAGTCGCCCGAGCCTACCGATCTGCACGGCTACGGTTCCGTAGAGATTGGGAAGCACGCTGCGCAGCCGGTTGGCCTCGAACGCCTCGAGCGAGCGCCCAAGCGGCGTCTCGAACCACTCACCAATTTGGCGCCGGCGCTGTAGCTGCGTCTCCTCCCTACCCATGATCAATCCTCGTGCACGGCACGCCGGGAACGCGTTGACGGCACACCGCCCGCCACGCAAACTGACACGAATGGCGCCTGTTTTACACGTCAACGCCTTCGAGGACAACTACATCTGGGTCATCACCGATGCAGCGCGCCGTTACTGCGCGTTGGTCGATCCTGGGGACGACGAACCAGTACGCGCCGCGCTCACGAGTCAGGAGCTCGAACCGGTCGCGATCCTGATCACCCATCATCACCGGGACCATGTGGGAGGAATTGAGGACCTAGTGCGCCACTACGACGTGCCCGTCTTCGGTCCAGCACTCGAACGCATCCCCGCCATCACCCACCGGCTGCGGGACGGTGCCCGCGTGGACCTGCCGCAACTGGGAATAGCGTTCAAGGCGATTGACGTACCCGGTCACACGGCGGGCCATATCGCGTTTTTCGGCGAGAACATGGTGTTCTGCGGAGATACGCTGTTCTCGGCCGGCTGCGGTCGACTGTTCGAAGGCACGGCCGCGCAGTTGCATTCATCGCTGACCCGCCTCGCCGCCTTGCCCGACGCTACTGCCATGTATTGCGCGCACGAGTACACCGCGGACGGGCTACGATTTGCTGCTGCGGTTGAACCACATAATATGGATGTGCAGACCCACATGCGATGGGTGCGAGACCAGCGGAGCTACTCGCTCCCCACCTTGCCGTCGACGATTGGCCTGGAAAAGCGCATTAACCCGTTCCTGCGGGTCGATACACCCACCGTCCGGGAAGCTGTATCCCATTATTGCGGTCGACCGCTGGTCTCCGACGTTGAGATCTTTGCAGAATTGCGGCGATGGAAGGACGCCTACCGCGGTTGACGCCATGCAGGGCACTACCTACTATTGCCTAACATGGACAGTACAAGAAGTAAGAAGAGTCTGCTGACTGCCCTGTGTCTCCTGGCCCTCGCCGGGTGCGCAACCTCTTCCCCCCAGCCACCGGCCGATACTGCACTGGAACCGACCAGCGCACGTGCACCTGCGCCTGCGCCCGTGCTCCCTGTGGCTCCGAACGCTGACGATTCAGTGATTCCGGCGGACAGTGCCGTACATCTCCAGAATCCCGAGCTCTACCCAGACGTCTGGAGTCGGATGCGCGCTGGTTTTGCGATGAAACCGCTCTCGGGGAATCTCGTCGAAGTTCACGAACGCTGGTTCGCCAGTAATCCGCAATATATGGCCCGCATGACCGAGCGGGCACGCATCTACCTGCATCACATCCTGAACGAGGTCGAAAAGCGCGGTTTGCCGACCGAGCTCGCCTTGCTGCCCGCGATCGAGAGCGCCTACCAACCGTACGCCTACTCGCGAGCCCGCGCCGTCGGACTATGGCAGTTCATCGCACCCACCGGCCGGCTTTATGGTCTCAAGATGAACTGGTGGTACGACGGGCGGCGCGACGTAGAGGCCTCCACACAGGCCGCGCTCGATTACCTCGAGAAGCTCTACAACGAATTTGACGGCGATTGGCATCTTGCGCTCGCGGCCTACAACGCCGGTGAAGGCAAGATCAATCGCATGATTCAGTACAATCGCTCGCGCGGCAGGCCGACGGACTACCAGAGTCTCAAACTCAGACGCGAAACGATCAACTACGTACCGAAGCTTCAGGCGATGGCCAACATTGTCGCCAACCCCGAAAAGTACGGGGTGGTATTGGCTGACATACCAAACAAGCCTTACTTCGCGAAGGTGCAGGTGGGATCGCAGGTTGATCTGGGCGTGTTGGCCAAGCTTACCAGCCTGTCACTCGACGAACTCCAGGTGATGAATCCCGGTTTCACCCGCTGGGCGACCGATCCGGACGGTCCACACACCCTGCTGGTTCCAGTCGACAAACACGATGAGGTGGTCGAGGCGTTAAACAACCTGCCGGACAATGAGCGCGTCCAATACCGTGCACACCAGGTCCGGCGCGGGGAGACGCTCTCAGAAATCTCACGCCGCTATGGTGTGAGCGTTGCGGCAATCCGCTCAACAAACCGGATGACCAGCAACCTGCTGCGCACCAACCAGAACCTGCTGATTCCGGTGTCGACCCGCACGCTTCCACCTGTCACGCCGGTCAAGGTCACTGCAACTTCCGTGACTGCAGAGAAACAGCCGCTCGTTCACATTGTGCGTTCGGGCGACACTCTCTCCAGTATTGCGCGACGCTACGGCGTGCTCGTAAAACATCTGGCGGAGTGGAATCTTCTCCATACCGAGGATATCCTGCGGCTCGGGCAGCGTCTGAAGATCTGGGCGCCTGGCGGGCCTTCGGTTGGACTCCCCGGCGCACCGCGCGGCTAGTGGGCGGCTGAGTCAGCACGCTTCCTCGCGTACTCCGCGCCAGCAGTACGCTCAGTCACTCATTCAGTTCCCTGGCCCTTTTGGGTAGAGATGACACGCAGCAGAATGCGTGTCACTAAAGTTCGCGACCTCCGGGTAGCGCACGCGGCATTCTGGCATCGCCTGAGAGCAACGCGGATGGAAGTGGCATCCCGATGGCGGGTTGCTAGGACTAGGCATGTCGCCCTGCGCCATTCGAATCACCTCGCGGCTCCGCTCGCTATCGAGCCGTGGCACGGCGGCCAGTAGCGCCTGGGTATACGGGTGCCGTGGCGCGGCGAACACCTCCTCTACCGCTCCCCGCTCAATGATCCGGCCGAGATACATCACCGCCACCTCGTGCGCCAGATACTCAACCACTGATATGTTGTGCGTAATGAAAAGGTAGCTGAGGGCCAGCGAATCCTGCAGCTCCTTGAGCAGATTCAGGATCTGCGCCTGCACCGACACATCAAGCGCGCTGGTCGGCTCGTCACAGACGATGAGGCGCGGGTCCACCGCCAGTGCGCGTGCGATCGAGATACGCTGGCGCTGACCGCCCGAGAACTCGTGTGGATAGCGCTGGCGCGCATCCGGCGGCAAACCAACGCGCAAGAGCAGCTTGACGATGTGCGCTTCACGTTCGTCGCGCGTACCCAGATGCTGGGCGCGCATACCCTCCTCCAGAATCGCGCCAACCTGCATGCGCGGGTTGAGCGAACTGTACGGATCCTGAAAGACCACCTGGCACTGACGACGCAAAGCGCGCATCTTGCTCGAGGAGATTCCAGTAAGCTCCTGTCCGTCGTATATTACACTTCCCGCGCTGGGCCGAATCAGCTGCAGAATGCCCTTGCCCACCGTGGTCTTGCCGCACCCAGATTCCCCCACCAGCGCCAGCGTACGACCCGCTCCGATCGCTAGCGACACCCCATCGACCGCACGGACGTAGCCCGCCACACGCTGCAAAACGCCACGCGTGATCGGAAAGTGAACCTTGAGATCACGAACCAACAGCAACGGCTCTTCCCCGAGCTGCGGCGCACCACCCACCAGCACGGCCGGCGCGACGGCCGCCGGGCTCGCTTGTGTGTCACGCCTCTCTGCGTCGTCAAACAGGTGGCAACGCACTCCGTGTCCGTCGAGCGCGATCCAGCGCGGCACCTTCGCATAGCAGGCCTCCCAAGCCTGCGTGCAGCGTGGCGCGAACCGACAGCCTGAAAATTCCTTGCGCAAATCTGGAACCGAGCCAGCGATTACCTCTAGCGCCCCACCACGCTTTCCATGCCCCGGAACAGAGCGGAACAGCTTTCTGGAGTAAGGATGATGCGGCTCCGTGAAGAACTCCTTGCGGGGAGACACTTCCACGATTTGACCGGCATACATCACGGCCACACGATCGGCCATCTGCGCCACGACGCCAAGGTCGTGGGTGATCAGAAGCATCGCCATATGCGTGCGTTGTTGCAGGTTACGCAGCAGGCCCAGAATCTGCGCTTGTATCGTCACATCCAGCGCCGTCGTCGGTTCATCGGCGATCAGCAGTTCGGGCTCCGCGGCAATCGCCATGGCAATCATCGCGCGCTGCTTCATACCGCCCGAAAGCTGGTGTGGATACTCTCCGTATCGCTTTTCCGGATCGGCGATACCCACCGACTTGAGCAGCTCAATGACGCGTTGGCGGGCCGAAGGTGCCGACCTCACGCCCGATAGGGCCTCACCGACCTGCTCTCCGATGGTGAGCACCGGGTTTAGGGCGCTTTGCGGTTCCTGGAAGATCATGCCGATCCGTTTGCCGCGCACGCGTCGGAAAGCGTATTCCGAAAGACCGCGCAGATCCCGACCTTCAAGCACGACTCTCCCGGCAACGATCCTCCCTGCCGGCGCCGGAACGAGATTCACGAGCGACAGCGCGGAGATTGACTTGCCACAACCTGACTCTCCCAGCAGCGCCAACGTTTCGCCGCGCTGAATTTGAAAATCGACACCGTCTACCGCCCGTACCTGTCCCTCGGGCGTGTCGAACCACGTCATCAGTTGCTCGACGCTCAGCAGTGTCGTCATGGCGTCATTTCCTGAGTCGCGGATCGAATGCGTCACGCACCGCGTCCGAAAACAGGTTGGCAGCGAGCACCAACGTGAACATGAAGACAAACGCTGCGGCAAGACTCCACCACACCATCGGCTCCCGCGCCATCTCCAGTCGCGCCCCGTTGATCATGTTTCCCCAGCTGTCCGTGGTAGGATCTACGCCGACACCGACATAGGACAGCACTGCCTCCGCAAGCACCAAGCCGCTGAAATCCAGCACCACGGTAATCAGGACGAGGTGCATCACGTTAGGGAGCACATGACGCGACAGAATGCTGACATGCGAACTGCCGAGCGCGTGCGCCGCCTGGATATACTCGACCTCGCGAAGCTTGAGCGTCTCTCCTCGCAGCAAACGGCACAGCCCGGTCCAGCTGGTCACCCCGAGAATCACGCACAGAAACAGCAGACGCGCGTCGGAGCGCTCGGCCACGGTTGCGAAACTGTCCGGATGTAACGCCATATAGAGTTGCAGCGATAGAATCGCAGCCGCGATCAGCAGCACCCCCGGGATCGAACTGAGCGTGGTGTACAAATACTGAATCACGTCATCCACCCAGCCGCGGAAGTATCCGGCCGCTACTCCCAGGGCCATGGCAAAGGGCAACATTACCAGCGTGGTGAGCGTCCCAATCACCAAACCGGTACGGATGCTCTTGAGGGATTTGAGCAGAACGTCCTGTCCGACCTGGTCGGTCCCGAGCACGTGGTAGTAGCGCGATAGCCATGCGGCATTCGCCGCGAGGAGAATCAGCGCGCCGCTCGTGAGAAATAACGCCCGCCACGGAACGGGCTCCTCACCGCGCATGAGTCGGCGCAATGTTCGGGGCCACGTTTCGTCATTGCGCCGTCGCCACATTACTAGTCCGATCACAATGACGGTCCATGCAGCAAGGCCGGCCACAGTTGCCGTACCGATACGTTGCAGTACATCGTCGTTGCGCGCCTCGGGATCATCAAGATGTACGCCGCCGTGACGTAATCGGGGATGCTCGCGCACGCGACTGCCGTCGGGGCGCTCCATTGTTTCCTTGGCGTGCGCATACACGGCGAACGGTGCAGAGTATGTACGCTCTCGCCGCTCGCGCAAGCCGGCAAGCAGCAAATCGAGTACGCTCTTCACTTCCGGTGAATAACGGCTTTCGCCATCCACTGGCGGAAGACGCTCGCGAAAATGCACCGAATCCAGCAATCCAAGCGTCACGTAAGCCGCCAACACCACCAGCGCCCCCATCGCCAGCGGCCGCCCTGCCACCTGCCGCCACGGCACACGCAAATGTTCATGGCGCGCGGCATACGCTCCAAACGCCACCGTGACAGCGACCAGGATCCAGATCAGCGCATCAGTCCACAGGAGAACGGGCAGGAATTGCATCGCGTGTCCTCAGGTCAAGCGAACCCGCGGGTCTGCAATCGTATAGCTGATGTCAGTAAGAATCAGGCCAAGGATATAGAGTGCCGACCCAAGGAACACCATCGCGCGCACAATGGCGAAATCCTGCGCGTGAATCGCGTCAATCGTATAGCTCCCGAGCCCCGGGACGCCGAAAAACGACTCAAGAATAAGGTTGCCAATGAAGAGCAGCGGGATCACCGCAACCACCCGCGTCAGGATCGGAATCATGGCATTGCGGAGCACGTGGTGAAACAACACTCGCAGTTCGGACAATCCCTTCGCTCGCGCGGTTCGAACGTAGTCCTTCCCGATTTCCTCCAGGAAGAAACTTCGATACAGGCGCGTATTGTCCCCAACCGCACTGATGATCCCGACCACTACGGGAAGGGAAATAAACTTGAACGCCTGGATACCGCCCTCATAGCCGGAGATTGGTACCAGATGCAGCAGCTTGCCAATCAGGTACTGCCCGGCGACAACGTAGAAAAGCGTGGAGATTGACATCAGAACCACACAGATCACCACGCCCAGCGTGTCGAGATAGGTGGCAGGTGGCACGAAAGAACGCCAGCATGAGTGCAAACGTTATGTAAACCAGTATGCCGACTACAAAAGTAGGAATGGCGATCGCGAGGCTCGGCCACATGCGCTGCTGAATGTCATAGCCGATATCACGACCATCGTCGGCACGACCGAAATCAAAGACGAACAATTTAGCCGAGTGCTGAAAAAAGATCGTATCGGTGATCTTTGCAAACCCCATCGCCTGTGCATTGTACGCAACGGGTCGATCATAGCCGCGATCGGCCTTCCAGCTTTCAATAGCCGCAGGTGTCACCCGCTTCACGCCGAGATGCATGCGCGCCATGTCGTCCGGACTGTTAACGAAGAAGAACAGCACGAAGGTGATCAGATTCACGCCGACCAGTATCGGGATGGCGTAAAGCACACGGCGAATGATGTACCCGATCACCGCACAACCCCGTGTTCGCGCCGCCACCAGCCGATCGCCGCCGGGACCGCTGCGGCGATCAATAGGCCAATGAATGCCCAAAGCGGCCACACGACAGGCCGATTCCACGCCTCGCGACGAGCGGACCGCAGCGCTGGTTCGACCCGCAGATACTTGATGGTGTTGTTGGCCATGTCGTTTAACTTGGTGTTGTGCACCCAGGCATGTTGCAGAACAAACTGCTTGGGGTGCACACCCCAAGCCCAGGGTGCATCGCGGCGCGCGATGTCCACCATGCGACGAATGATTGCCAGCCGCTCGGGCCCGTTGTCCATGTTCTTCATGCGCTCGAACAGCCGATTGAACTCAGGGTTGTCATAGTTCGAGGCATTCTCGCCATCGGCCCCGACCTTCTTGTTCGGCCCGTATAGCAGGAACAAGAAGTTTTCCGGATCCGGATAGTCGGCATTCCAGCCCCACTCGAAAAGCTGGGCGTCTCCCTTGCGCATCTTCTCCTGAAAACGGTTGTAGTCGGTCGCACGCACGACGAGTTGGATATTGAGCCGCCGAAGCTGGTTTGCCATCCATTCGAGCCGCGCCTTGTCCTCGGGGCTCGTCGCGGGGGTTTCGAAGAACAGGGAGAGCG
>LJVB01000068.1 GCA_001304215.1 Acidithiobacillales bacterium SM1_46
AATGCGCCCAACCGGCTTAAAACGGCTGTTCCTGCACGCCGCCCGTCTCGAGTTTAGGCACCCCGTGACTGGTGGCAAATTGAAATTCGAGGCCCCACTGCCTGCGGATCTCGCCGCTGTGCTTGATCGTTTGACCGCATGAGTCGCAGTCGCTATGACCTCATCATTTTTGACTGGGACGGGACCCTCATGGACTCGGCCGGCAAGATAGCGCGCTGTTTCTCTGCAGCGATTACCGACGTTGGCATCGACAGCCCGGACGAGAACGCGATTCGCAATATTATCGGTCTTGGTCTAACGGAGGCAGTCTCCGCGCTGTTGCCGGGGCACGGCGAGGCCGCTCGCGCCGCTGTGGTCGAGCGCTACCGCGAACACTTCCTGCATCTCGATCCGGGTGAGTCGGAGCTGTTTCCAGGCGTTGCATCAGGACTCAAGCGGCTCAACGCACAGGGCTACCTGCTTGCCGTGGCAACCGGTAAGTCGCGCCGCGGGCTTGAGCGGGTGCTCAGCGCGACGGAATTGCAGCCGTTGTTCGCTATGACGCGCTGCGCGGACGAAACTTATTCCAAGCCCCATCCACAGATGCTGCACGACATTCTCGATCGCACTGGCACCGACGCGGAACGAGCGTTAATGGTGGGAGACACAGTCTATGATCTCGAGATGGCGCGCAATGCCCGCGTCGATGGTCTTGGCGTAAGCTATGGTGTGCACGAGCGCAACCGGCTGCTAGAACTAGAACCGCGCGCGGTGCTCGATTCGTTTGTCGGGGTTTGCGACTGGTTGGCGTGAATGACGGCACTATTCGTGATCTGCCGTGCGGATGAGTTGGCGAACGGTGGCTTGGGCATCCGCTTTGAGGTGCAGTGGCGCGGCCAGCGACTCAGCGCCTTCATTGTTCGCCACCAGGGCGAGGCGCGCGCTTACCTGAACCGCTGCGCCCATCGGGGCGTAGAACTTGATTGGGAACCGGGTATGTTCTTTGACAACGACAGGCAACTCCTCGTCTGCTCCACCCACGGCGCCCTGTATGATCCCCTGACGGGAGTGTGCGTTTCGGGTCCCTGTCGGGGTGCGCGACTGGAATCCTTGCCGATCACGGAGTCTGACGAGCAGATCGGCCTGCTGACCAATGATGAGTTACACTTTTGCCAACCGACCTGAACTGCGTACTGCCACATGACAGACATCCCGCCACCCGCTACACCCGAACCGTCGAAGCCGCGCCCCAACAACTGGGAGCGAGACGCTATCGAGCGAATTGCGTCGGCTGCCCTCGTGGAGCAGCGGCGCGCGCGTCGCTGGGGAATCTTCTTCAAGCTGTTCTTTGCCGGCTACCTCCTGCTATTGCTCGTACTCGCATTCGGTGGCGATATGGGGTCCAAAGCCGTCGCTGGACGCCATACGGCTCTGGTCGACCTTGACGGTACCATCGCGGCCGACAGCGTCGCTAATGCGGACAACGTTATCACCGGATTGCGCGCCGCCTTCGACAATCGCGCGGCCGTCGCGGTGATTTTGCGCGTCAATAGCCCGGGTGGAAGCCCGGTGCATGCGGGCTACATCTACGATGAGATCAAGCGGCTGCGCGCGAAGCATCCAGATAGGCCGCTGTATGCCGTAGTGACGGACATATGCGCGTCCGGCTGCTATTACGCCGTCGCCGCTGCCGACAAGATCTACGCGGATCGCGCAAGCATTGTGGGCTCGATCGGCGTGCTCATGAACGGTTTTGGTTTTACCGAGACCATGAAGAAACTTGGTGTCGAGCGGCGTTTGCTCACCGCCGGCGAGAATAAGGGGATTCTCGATCCGTTCAGTCCCATGAGGCCGCAGGATCGACGGCATGCGCAGCATATGCTCAATCAGATCCACGCCCAATTTATTGCCAAAGTACGTGAAGGCCGTGGGCACGCGCTCAAGGAGACGCGGGACATGTTCAGCGGTCTGTTCTGGACCGGCGAGCAGGCGAAAGAGATGGGGCTGGTCGACGAGCTTGGTAGCGCCGGCTATGTGGCACGCGAGGTGATCGCCGCCGAAGATATTGTCGACTATACCTACCGCGAGAATTTCGTTGACCGGTTCGCGCGCCGCCTTGGGGGTGCCATGGCTCAGACGCTTGGCGCCGAGATGGTGAACCGCACGCCGCTGCTGCGCTGAAACGCTAGACCACGCGGAGGCCTTCTGATTCGAGCATACGTACCAGGCGGATGAGCGGCAGACCAATCAAAGTATTGGGGTCCTCACCCTCGAAGCGCTCGAGTAGAGCGATACCAAGTCCCTCCGATTTCACGCTCCCCGCGCAGGAATAGGGTTTTTCTTTTCTCAAGTAACTCTCTATCTGTTCGTCGCTGAGCATCCGGAACGTGACGCGATAGGGGATCACCTCGCACTGCACGCGCCCGGTCGCCGTGTTCACCAACGCCAGCCCCGTGTACAGCGTAACAGTTCGGCCCGAGGCCATGCGCAGCTGCTCGACGGCACGCTCATGGCCGTGTGGCTTGCCGACAATCATGCCGTTGTAGACCGCGACCTGATCCGATCCGATGACGAGCGAGTCTTGGACGCTAGCGGCCACCGCTTGCGACTTCTCGATTGCCAGGCGCTCGACCAGCGCTTGCGGTGACTCGCCTACGCGCGGTGTCTCGTCAACCTCCGGCAACACCACTTCGAACGGAATCTTGAGTCGTGCGAGCAACTCGCGCCGGTAGGGCGAGGAGGAGGCGAGAACGAGCTTCATGGAAGAGGGGCGCCTGAGATGCTAGATCGTGGCCGCGGAGTCGAGAGACGTACCTCGCGCAAGATATTTACGGGACATTCGTTATCCGGACCTTAAAACTGTCTCACTCAATCTCGACCAACGCCTCGTCGGGATTGACGCTATCGCCTTTGGCGACGTTAACGGCCTTGACCGTACCCGTGATGGCCGCGGGAACCTCGTTTTCCATTTTCATGGCCTCGATAACCAGTACCGGATCGCCCGCTTTTACTTTGGCGCCGGGCTGCACCATCACGTCGACCACCGTTCCAGGCATGGAGCTCGTGACATGCCCCTCTTTGGTTGCCTTGGGTCGCTTCGAGCCCTTGGCCACCGGTTTTGCGCCATTTCCGGCCGGCGCCGCTTCGCCTGTCGCGGCAGTCTCGCCCAGCACTTCGATCAGGATCTGTTCCGGCACACCGTCGACTGTCACAAAGAATGGACGTTGATCATCGGTCTTATGACCGGCGCCCGCGACACGAATGTGATAAGTCTCGCCGTGCAGCGTGACATTGAAATCGGTCGGCGCGTAGGCAGGACCGGCGGCGGCTTCGCCACTCGGGCGCGGCTTCAGCTCTTCCGGCTTCAGATTCCCGCTGGCGCGTTCTTCAAGAAATTTGCGTCCGATCTCCGGGAACATGGCGTAGGTCAGAACGTCTTCCTCGCTTTTCGCGAGCGCTCCAACTTCGTCGCGCAATCGATGCATCTCGGGCTTCAGCCGGTCCGCCGGACGACATGTGATGACCTCTTCGCTGCCAATTCCCATGTTACGTACGGCCTCGTTGACCTTGCCAGGCGCCCGTCCGTAACGACCCTGCAGATAGAGCTTTACCTCATTGGTGATGCTCTTGTAGCGCTGGCCGGTCAGCACATTGAGGACCGCTTGAGTCCCGACAATTTGCGAGGTGGGCGTCACGAGCGGTGGGAAGCCGAGATCCTCGCGCACCCGCGGAATCTCCGCGAGCACCTCATTCATGCGGGCCAGCGCGCCTTGCTCCTTCAGCTGGTTCGACAGGTTGGAGATCATGCCGCCCGGCACCTGGCTTATCTGCACGCGCGTGTCGATTTCAGCGTACACGCTTTCGAACTGGTGATACTTTTTGCGCACCTCGCGAAAGTAAGCGCCGATCGCCTGCAGCTTATCGAGATTGAGTGCGCTGTCATAAGGCGTGTTTTGAAATGCCACCACCATGCTCTCGGTCGGTGAGTGACTCGTTCCCCAAGACAGAGACGAAATGGCGGTGTCGATATGACGCGCGCCGTTCTCAACCGCGAGGTACATGCAGATGTTGGCAACGCCCACCGTCGTGTGGGAGTGGAAAGCAAGCGGGAGCTTGATCGCCTTGGACAGCGCAGAGAAAAGCTCCACGGTGCGCGGCGGTGTGAGCAGACCGGCCATATCCTTGATGGCGATCGACTGGCAGCCCATCGCTTCGAGTTGCCTCGCTTGTTCCACAAAGTGCTCGGTGGTATGTACCGGGCTGGTCGTGTAGCAAATCGCCCCCTGTGCGTGCTTGCCGCTTTTCAACACGGCCTTGACCGACGTCTCGATATTTCGCATGTCATTCATCGCATCAAAGATGCGAAAGACGTCTACTCCGTTCTCGGCAGCCTTCTTGACGAACGCCTCGACCACATCGTCGGAATAGTGCCGGTAGCCAAGCAGGTTTTGGCCGCGTAGCAGCATCTGGATCGGGGTATTGGGAAGAGCCGCCTTCAGCTGGCGCAGCCGCTCCCACGGATCCTCCTTCAGGAAACGGATACAGGCATCGAAGGTTGCGCCTCCCCATGCCTCGAGCGACCAGAAGCCAATCGCATCGAGCTGCGGACAGACGGGCAGCATGTCCGCCGTGCGCATGCGCGTCGCCAGCAGCGACTGATGCGCATCGCGCAAGACCAGCTCCGTGACATGCACTTTCTTTGACGATGCCATCGATCTTCCTTCCGGTTAGAGCCCGTGATGGGCAACCACCGCCGCGGCAATTGCCGCCGCCAGGTCGGCCGGCGGACGACGAACGGAGTAGTTTATCAACTCCGGGTGCTGTTCGATGAACCCGGTATCGAAACGTCCCTCGCGAAATTCTGGCGTCCTGAGTATCTCGAGATGAAACGGCTTGGTGGTCTTCACGCCGTGGACGCCCATATCGAGCAGCGCCCGGCGTCCACGCGCGATCAACTTGTCCCAGTCAAGCGCCCAGACCGTCAGCTTCGCACACATGGAATCGTAGTGGGGCGGAAACTCATAACCCGTATAGATTGCGGCGTCGGTGCGAACCCCGGGGCCGCCCGGCGAATAGTAACGCGTGATGCGTCCGTAGCTCGGCAGGAAATCATTCTTCGGATCCTCGGCATTAATGCGAAACTGGATCGCATAGCCACGCCGCCGAATTTCCTCCTGACGGAATGAAAGCGGTTGTCCGGCCGCTATCAGGATCTGTTCCTGCACGATGTCGACACCGGTAATCTGCTCCGTAACGGTGTGCTCGACCTGAAGACGCGTGTTCATCTCCATGAAATAAAATTCGCCCTGCTGGTCGAAGAGAAACTCCACAGTGCCGGCATTGTGGTAGTTAACAGTCTTGGCGGCCCGGACCGCCATCTCGCACACGTGCGCACGCTGCTCCTCGGTCAGTTGCGGGGACGGCGCGATTTCGACGAGCTTCTGATGGCGACGCTGTATCGAGCAGTCGCGCTCGAACAGGTGCACGACATTGCCGTGCTGATCCCCCAGGATCTGCACCTCGATGTGGCGCGGTCCGACAATGGCCTTTTCCAGGAAGACGTCGGCACTGCCGAAGGCCTTGGTCGCCTCCGAGACGACGCGCTCATAGGCGCGGCGAAGCTCCTCTTCGCTATTGCACCGCCGGATGCCGCGTCCGCCACCGCCCGAGGTGGCCTTGAGCATCACCGGGTAGCCTACCTTGGCGGCGAGGCGCACCGCCTCGTCAACGTTCGCAAGGTTGCCCTCGCTGCCGGGCACGACCGGCACGCCGGCCTTAATCATTGCTGCCCGCGCCTGGGTCTTGTCGCCCATACTGCGGATAGCGGCGGGTGATGGTCCGATAAACGTAATGCCCCGCTTGGCGCAAATCTCGGCAAGTTGGGCGTTCTCCGAAAGGAAGCCGTAGCCGGGATGGAGGGCGTCGCACCCGCTAGCCACCGCAAGGTTCACGATTCGGTGCGCGTTCAGGTATCCGCCGACCGGGTCGGGGCCAAGGTTGTAGGCTTCATCCGCCTTCTTGACGTGCAGGGCATGACGGTCTGCATCCGTATAGATGGCTACCGACTTGATGCCCATTTCAGCACAAGCGCGCACGATACGGACCGCAATCTCGCCGCGGTTAGCGACCAGAATCTTCTTAATCACGCTGAACTTGGCTCCGCCTGATGCGGCTGTGGATACCGCCCCGCCCGGCCATGCGTTTTACGCATTGGCTGGGGGAGTGTCAACGCACCTGTTTACCCCGGCGGCGCCCCGGAAAAGCCTTATTTTGACACAAGTTGGACGTGAATATATGATGCGCCGCCTATGTCGGGCGGCCTGCCGGCAACGATTGACCCAATCCAGCTGGCCGAGCGCGCAGCGCACCTGACGGGAACGCTGCCGCTTGCCGGAATGGCGCGGCTTAAGGAAGCCTGTATCGGTGGGGAGGGCGGGGTCGAGATCGACCTTCGCTTCGATCGGAGTACAGACGCTCAGGTGTATGAGGCACACGGCGTAATCCAGGCCGCGTTGCGGGTAACCTGTCAGCGCTGCCTTGAGCCGATGATGCTTACTTTGACGGTCAGACCGCAATGGCTCTATGTCCGGGCCGGAGAGGGGCGCGAAACCCCGATTGACGAAGCCGCGGAACTAATGGAGGCCGATCGGCCCGTGGCACTGAGCGAGCTGGTTGAGGATGAACTCCTGCTCGCGATGCCAATGATCCCGATGCACCGATTAGAGGAATGTCCGGCACGCCGATACAGCGCAACGGGCAACAAGGAACGGCGAAACCCGTTCGCGGATCTCAAGGGTCGCAAACCCGGGACCGGATGATTGTTAGGACTATTTAATTAATTCTTGAGGAATTGCCATGGCGGTTCAGAAAAGTCGAGTTACTCCCTCCAAACGCGGCATGCGACGCTCGCACGACTCGCTCAGCAAGCCAGCGCTCTCAATTGACAAGACGAGCGGCGAGACGCACCGTCGACACCATGTGAGCGCCGACGGCTACTATCGCGGCCGCAAGGTGCTGGAAACGAGCAAGCCGGAATAGTCCCTGTTTGACCCCGTCAGGGACGTGACCGACATGATCACCGTAGCCCTCGACGCGATGGGCGGGGACCACGGAATCAGCGTCACAGTCCCTGCCGCGCTCTGGACGCTTGAGCGCGAACCGGCGCTGCGACTCATTTTGGTAGGTCAGCAGGACTCGCTCGAGGCCGAACTCAAGCGTCATCGCGCGCAACCGAACGCGCGTCTCACGATTCAACACGCCTCGGAGGTTGTGGGCATGGACGAACCGCCGGCGCAGGCGTTGCGCGGCAAGAAGGATTCGTCCATGCGCGTGGCTATCAACCTGGTCAAGCAGGGCAAAGCACAGGCCGCCGTATCTGCCGGCAATACCGGTGCCCTGATGGCTACCTCCCGCTTCGTGCTAAAAACCCTGCCTGGCATTGATCGTCCGGCGATCGTGACGACTCTCCCTACCATCACGGGCCATGTCCATGTTCTCGATCTCGGCGCCAACGTCGATTGCACACCAGAGCAGTTGCTTCAGTTTGCAGTGATGGGATCGATTCTGGTAGGCGCCGTGGAAGGAAAGTCGCAGCCGCGCGTCGGTCTTCTCAATATCGGCGAAGAGGACATCAAGGGCAACGAAATCGTCAAGCAGACGCACGAACTGTTGCGCAACGCACATCTCAATTACGTTGGCTACGTCGAAGGCGACGAAATCTACACTGGCGATCTCGACGTGATTGTATGCGACGGTTTCGTTGGTAATGTGGCACTCAAGACGAGCGAAGGGCTCGCACGCATGATCACGCACTTCATGCGCCAGGAGTTCAAACGCAATCTGCTTACCCGGCTGGCGGCGCTGGTGGCGATGCCAGTACTGAATGCGTTTCGCAAGCGTGTTGATCCGCGCCGCTACAACGGCGCCACGCTCGTGGGCTTGAATGGCACAGTTATCAAGAGTCACGGCGGTGCCGACCGGATAGCCTTCGCCAACGCCATCCGCGTGGCGCTGGCTGAGGCGCGCAATAACGTTCCCGAGCGCATCGGTCGCGAACTTGCCGCCGTCACGGTTGAAGGGGCAACCGCGTGAAGTACTCACGCATAGTCGGCACCGGCAGTTATCTGCCGCAAAAAGTGCTCACGAACGCAGATCTGGAAAAAATGGTGGAGACCACCGACCAGTGGATCGTGGAGCGCACTGGCATCCGCGAGCGTCACATCGCCGACGATGGCGAGACCACCGGCAGTATGGCGGAGCAGGCCGCACGCCAAGCGATCACAGCAGCGGGCCTTGAGCCCGCGGCCATCGATCTGATCGTGGTCGCCACCACCACTGCCGATCGGGTGTTCCCAAGCACTGCCTGTCTGCTCCAGGACCGTCTCAAAATCCATGGTTGCCCAGCCTTCGACGTTCAGGCGGTCTGTACCGGATTTGTCTATGCGCTTGCAATCGCCGACAAGTTCGTGTGCACCGGAGCTGCGCGTCGCGCCCTGGTCGTAGGCAGCGAAACCCTGTCACGAATCATTGACTGGACCGACCGCAGCACGTGTGTGCTTTTTGGCGATGGCGCCGGGGCAGTGGTAATCGCCGCCTCCGATGAGCCCGGCATCATCTCGTCGCACCTGCATGCCGACGGCCAGTACAAGGACCTGCTCACGGTGCCCGCTGGGATCTCCCGCGGCTACGACCAGGTACGCAAGGGCGAGGCGCACCTCAATATGGAAGGCGGCGAGGTCTTCAAGGTCGCGGTCAACACGCTGGGGCGAATCGTTGACGAAACGCTGGAGGCCAACCAGCTCAAGAAGACCGATATCCAGTGGTTGGTTCCGCATCAGGCCAACATCCGCATCATCATGGCCACCGCCAAGAAACTCGGGCTCCCGATGGATCACGTGGTCCTGACAGTGGAGAGACACGGCAATACCTCCGCGGCATCCATTCCGCTGGCGTTTGACGAAGCGGTGCGCGATGGGCGCATCAAACGTGGTGAAACCGTGCTGATGGAAGCGTTCGGCGGCGGATTCACGTGGGGATCAGTACTCCTAAAGTATTAGGTAACTTGCGCACGGTCTGTGCGCGCCACAACGCACCAGGACAGGCAAGCATGTCATTGGCATTCGTTTTTCCGGGTCAGGGTTCGCAGGCGGTCGGTATGATGACTGCGCTCGCGGCCGATCATCCGGAAGTGAAAGCGGTGTTCGAAGAAGCATCCGAAGCGCTCAGCTACGATCTTTGGAAGATCGTCGAGCAAGGGCCCGAGGAGCAGCTCAACCAGACCCAGATCACACAGCCAGCGATGCTAAGCGCCGGTGTCGCCGTGTGGCGCGTATGGCAGGCCTCCAACGGCCGCACACCGCTCCTTATGGCTGGTCACAGTCTCGGTGAGTACACCGCGCTGGTCTGCGCCGAGGCGCTCGGATTCGCGGATGCCATCCGGTTGGTCGCGGACCGTGGGCGTTTCATGCAGGAGGCAGTTCCGGCGGGGCAGGGTGCGATGGCGGCGGTGCTCGGTCTCGACGACGAAGCGGTCCGCAAAGTCTGCGCGGAGGCTGCGGGCGATGAAGTGCTGGAGGCCGTGAATTACAACTCGCCGGGTCAGGTAGTCATCGCCGGTCACGCGGCCGCCGTGGCGCGGGGCGTGGAACAGGCGCGCGCCGCTGGCGCCAAGCGCGCATTGGTTCTCCCCGTGAGCGGGCCCTTCCACAGCCAGCTCATGCATCCCGCCGCCGTGCGGCTCATGGAACGGCTTCGCGACGTAGCGTTCGAGGCACCGCACGTTCCCGTGTTGCACAATGTCCATGTTGAGACCGAAACACGCGCCGATGGCATCCGCCACGCACTGGTCCGGCAGATCGAGTCGCCGGTGCGCTGGGTGGAGACCATTCAGAAGATGGTTGCTGCGGGCGTCGATCGCATCGTCGAGTGCGGTCCGGGGCGCGTGCTCGCAGGACTGAACAAGCGCATCGACAAGCGCGCGGAGACATTGGCAGTTTACGACCCAACCACATTGAGCGACGCGCTCGCGAAATGCGCGGGCGCCTAGCACGCGAGGAAAACAGAAATGACATTACAGGCCGAAGTAGCGCTGGTAACCGGCGCAAGTCGCGGCATCGGATTGGCGATTGCGCTCGAACTCGGCCGGAAGGGTGCATTCGTCGTTGGCACTGCGACGAGCCAAGGCGGCGCCGACAGTATCGGCCAGCAGCTCTCGGCTGCCGATATCAAGGGTCGTGGCGCGGTGCTCAATGTCACCGACGGCGCGTCGATCGAGGCCTTGCTGAAGGAAATGGAGGGCAGCTGCGGAATGCCGTCAATCCTCGTAAACAATGCCGGTATCACGCGCGACAACCTCTTGCTACGCATGAGCGAAGAAGAGTGGGATGCGATTCTGAATACGAATCTCAAGTCCGTCTATCGCATGTCAAAGGCGGTGCTGCGCAGCATGACCAAGGCCCGGAAGGGTCGCATTATCAGCATCAGCTCGGTGGTAGGAGCCGCCGGCAACGCCGGACAGACCAACTACGCTGCTGCCAAAGCCGGCATCGTAGGGTTCACCAAGGCTTTGGCGCGCGAGGTGGGCTCGCGCCACATTACGGTCAATGCTGTGGCACCGGGATTCATCGATACCGACATGACCCGCGCACTGGCGGACGCGCAACGCGCGGCGCTCATACAGCAGATCCCGCTCGGGCGGCTCGGCACCCCGGAGGATATTGCGCACGCTGTGGCATTCCTGGCCTCACCGGCTGCCGGCTACATCACCGGACACACACTGCATGTCAACGGGGGGATGTACGTGGCGTGAGGGCCCGCTGCCGGTTGGCTGGACGACCCTATACAATTCGTGTTAACTATGCCGCCGCAAGCGGCCATTTTGGAGGATCAAAGAACCATGAGCAGTGTTGAAGAACGCGTGAAGAAGATCGTCGTTGAGCAGCTTGGCGTCAGCGATGGCGAAGTCACGCCGGCCGCGTCTTTTGTGGACGATTTGGGCGCGGACTCGCTCGATACCGTCGAGCTGGTGATGGCTCTGGAAGAGGAATTCGATTGCGAAATCCCGGACGAAGAGGCCGAGAAGATCACCACGGTTCAGCAGGCCATTGATTACATCAACGCCCATTTGAAGTAACCCCGGCGACGCAGCACGTTGTCGTACAATTCGGTTGTACGACATGGTGGTACGACAACCTTGAGGCCGTCTGTCACCGCCGTGTGCAGACGGCCTCCGATTTTGGGGCCCCGGTAAGATCGCCCGGTCAACCCGGCCCAACAAACTGAGGAAATAGTCTTGAGCAAGCGGCGTGTCGCCATCACGGGTCTTGGCATTCTCTCCCCGATCGGGATTGGCGTGAATGAAAACTG
This sequence comes from Acidithiobacillales bacterium SM1_46, assembly GCA_001304215.1. GTDB lineage: Bacteria > Pseudomonadota > Gammaproteobacteria > Acidiferrobacterales > Sulfurifustaceae > SM1-46. The sequence continues at coordinate 11,344 of LJVB01000068.1, forward strand.
GCAGGCCATTATGGCCGGACGAGGTGGTATCACCCAGATCACCCGCTTCGACGCCACTGGGTATCCGGCGACCATTGCCGGAGAGGTCAAGAATTTTATCCCGACTCAGTGTGGAATTTCGGAGAAAGAGGCGCGTCGCATGGACCGCTTCATCCAGCTCGGCATGGCTGCGGCTATTGAGGCCTTTAAGGACTCCGGGCTGGAGGTTACCGAGGAGAATGCCGAGCGCATCGGCGTGCATCTCGGCTCCGGGATCGGCGGTATTAG
>LJVB01000069.1 GCA_001304215.1 Acidithiobacillales bacterium SM1_46
GTTCCCGAGTTTCGCCGTACGCAGGCGCAGGAGTCTGCGGCGCGGGCTGATGTGCGGATCAATCGATCAGGGTTCTATCCGACGCTCGATCTGTTCGGCACTTACGGGCGGGAGGGCAGTGATTGGCTGCCCGAGGACACCCGCCGTACGGTGGGCGTGACGCTCGCGATACCAATTTTCAGTGGTGGCCGCGATTATTACGGGGTGGAGGCGGCATCGGCCGCGCTGGCGGCGGCGTCATTTACGCGCGGCGACACGGAACGGCTCTCGCTGGAGCGCCTCAAAAAGGCGTACGCCGCCTATGTTGAAGCCATTGAGCGCGTGCGGGTCGACGAGGCGTTTCTCGAAGCCGCAGTTACGCGTGCCGATATCGCGCGCAGCAAGTACGACAACGGGCTCATGTCGTTCGAGGACTGGGATCGCATCGAGAACGACCTGATCCAGCGACAGAAGAATCTACTCGCCAGTCGCCGCGATCGTGTGACGGCGGAGGCGAACTGGGAACAGACACAAGGTGTCGGGGTAATACCGTGATGGCCGCATGGCTCAGAAACAAGAAATTGCTGGTTGGCATGGTGCTTCTCGCGCTGGTGGTGGGGGGCGCTGCCTTTTGGTGGAGCACAAGGGACAACGGTGCACCAACGTATCGAGAGGTCGCCGTCACGCGTGGGCCGATCGAGGTCACGATCGTTGCCACTGGCGTCGTGCAGCCGCGCAACCGTCTGGAGATCAAACCCCCGATTCCCGGCCGGATCGAGTCGGTGCTGGTGGTGGAAGGCCAGGACGTTGCCCAGGGCCAGGTGCTTGCTTGGACGAGCTCGACTGAGCGCGCCGCGCTCATTGACGCCGCGCGCGCCCGCGGCCCCGAGGAGGTCAAGCGCTGGGAAGAAATGTATCGCGCCACGCCGATCCTGGCCCCGATCCGTGGCACGTTGATCGCGCGCAACCGTGAACCGGGCCAGACGTTCACCAGCGCGGATGCGGTATTTGTCATGTCCGATAGGTTGACCGTCAAGGCGCAGGTCGACGAAACCGATATTGCCAAGGTGAAGTTGCGTCAGCGGGCGCGCATTACGCTTGACGCCTACCCAGATACGGGGTTCGACGGCGTCGTGGAGCAGATTGCCTACGACGCCAAGACCGTGAGCAACGTCACCACCTATGAAGTCGACGTGCTGCCAGTAAAGACCCCTTCTTTCATGCGCAGCGGGATGACGGCGAATGTGAATTTTCGAGTCGAATCACGCCAGGATGCCGTATTGGTGCCGACCGCAGCGATCAAGGTGCGCGACGGACAGACCTATGCGATGGTGCCGGCGCCCGATGGCACGCAGGTCGAGCGCGAGATCCGGGTGGGCGTGAGCGACGGGCGTAACAGCGAAATCGTCGAGGGTCTTGCCGAAGGCGACAAGGTGCTGATCACGCAACTCCGTAAGAAGAGCAAGAACAACGGATCGGGTGGCACCAATCCACTCTCGCCGATGAGACGCAAGCGTAACTGACCAGGCGTGATCGAACTCAAGGACGTTCACAAGACCTACTCCCTGGGCGGCACCGAGGTGCGCGCCCTGCGCGGCGTTACGCTCACCATCGAAGCGGGCGAGTACGTCGCCATCATGGGTCCTTCGGGTTCCGGCAAGTCCACGCTCATGAACGTGCTCGGGCTGCTGGACGTGCCGGACCGGGGTTCCTACCGGCTGTTCGGGCGCGAAGTCTCGAAGCTCGGCGAGGACGAGCTTGCGGTACTGCGGCGCGAAGCGATTGGTTTCGTCTTCCAGCAGTTTCATCTGTTGCCGCGGCTGTCGGCGGCCGAGAACGCGGCATTGCCTCTGCTCTACTCGCAACACCGGCTCGATGCCGCGCGCGGGGCAGAGTTGCTTGGCGATGTGGGGCTAGGCGAGCGCGCCGGGCATCGACCCAACGAACTTTCCGGCGGCCAGCAACAGCGTGTAGCGATCGCGCGCGCCCTGGTCAACCGGCCGCGCATCATCCTGGCCGATGAGCCGACCGGCAATCTGGACAGCGCAAGCCAGAAGGAGATCCTCGCAATTCTGCGCAAGCTGAACGAAGCGGGAATCACGGTCATTATCGTTACCCACGAGGAGGATGTGAGCCGTGAGGCCCGCCGCCAGATCCGCATGCGCGATGGAAAGATCGTATCGGATGAGCGCACGAGTAGCAGCCGACCGCCGACGGCCGGGCGCGCGGCGTCGCTGGAGACCGTCGTGCCGCGCGGGTTCGGGCTTCGCGAGGTCGCCGAGCATTTCCGCCAGGGCCTCAAGGTGCTGACGACCAACAAGGTGCGAACCGCGCTGTCGGCGCTTGGCATCCTGATCGGCGTAGCAGCGGTGGTGTCCATGTTGGCAATCGGCGAGGGCGCCAAGCGCGACATCGAGACGCGCCTCGCCTCGCTCGGATCCAACCTCCTCGTGCTGCGCAAGGGCCCGGCGCGAGTCGGCGGCGTCACCATGGAGACCGGCGCCGCACGCATCACAGTCGACGATGCCGAGGCGCTCCGGGAGCGCATCCCGGCGATCAAGGAGGTGGCACCTAACGTCAGCAGTCGCGTGCAAGTGAGCTACGGCAGCCGTAACTGGAATACCTCGGTGGTCGGTGCGGTGCCGCCCTATGCGCGGATGCGGGCAGCCGAGCCTGACGTCGGCCGGTTTCTGACCTATGACGAGAATCGTAAGCGCGCGCGTGTGGTTCTGCTCGGACGCACAGTGGTGCGCGAGCTGTTTCAGGGGGAGGACCCGATAGGCGCGACCGTCAAAATCAACCGCCAGAGCTTTCAGGTGATTGGAATTCTGCCCGAAAAGGGGGCAACGGCGTGGCGCGACCAGGACGATCTGATCGTCATGCCGCTGACTACCGCGATGTATCGGGTGCTGGGCAAAGACTACGTGGACTACGTCGACATCGAGGTGCGATCGGCGGCAGAGATCGAGCCCACGCAGCAGGCCGTGCAGAACCTGATGGTGTCGCGTCACCGCATCCCCTCGTCCGAGCAGCGCGATGCCTTCCAGATCCGCAACATGGCGGAGATTCAGGCTACCCTGACCGAGACCAGCCGGACCATGTCGATGTTGCTAGCGGTGATTGCTGCCATCTCATTACTGGTGGGCGGCATCGGCATCATGAACATCATGCTGGTATCGGTCACCGAGCGCACCCGCGAGATCGGGCTGCGCAAGGCGGTCGGCGCGCGCCGGCGCGACGTGCTTGCGCAGTTTCTGGTCGAGACGGTCGTGGTGAGCGTGACCGGCGGGTTGGCGGGCATTTTGCTGGGCTGGACTATCACTGTCGTATTGACCACCTTCGCCGGCTGGACCGCGTCGGTGTCGGCGAGCGCAGCATTACTGGCGTTCACCTTTTCGGTTGGTATCGGCGTGATGTTTGGCATCTACCCGGCGCGCAAGGCGGCCGGGCTCAATCCGATCGAGGCGCTGCGCTTCGAATAGACAGTGCCCGATTGGCGGGGGCCGTGCTTTTGAAGGAAAATGGCCGCTCGCGACAACAATAACCACTTCTCATGAATCTCCACGAGTACCAGGCCAAGGCGCTGTTTCGGGAGTACGGGATTCCGGTGCCAGCGGGTCAGGCCGCGGCGAGCGTGCCCGAGGCTGCGCAGGCGGCGCGCGCACTCGGCGGAGATAGCTGGATCGTCAAGGCGCAAGTGCATGCCGGCGGGCGCGGTAAGGCGGGCGGTGTGAAGAAGGTGACCGGCGTGACGGAGGTGGAGACCGCCGCCAAGGCGCTGCTCGGAACGCGCCTGGTGACGCACCAGACCACTAGCCAGGGGCAGCCGATCAACCAGGTATTGATTGAGACCCCGAGCGGGATTGCCCGCGAGCTGTATCTGGCCTGTCTCATCGATCGTGCGCTGGAGCGGGTGGTATTCATCGGCTCGAGCGCCGGTGGCATGGATATCGAGGAGATCGCGGCAAAGTCCCCGGAAAAGATTCTGAAAGCGGCGTGCGATCCGATTGCCGGATTGCAGGCCTACCAGTGCCGCGAGCTCGGTTTCGCGCTTGGGCTTGTCGACAAGCAGATTGCCGCGCTCACGCGCATCATGCTGTCGCTTTTTCACATGTTCAACGCGCGCGACCTGTCGCTGGTCGAGATTAATCCGCTGGTGGTGACGGGCGCGGGTGAGTTGATTGCGCTAGATGCCAAGGTGCAGGTCGACGATAGTGCGCTCTATCGCCAACCCGCGCTCGCCGAATTGCGCGACGACACGCAGGACGATCCCAAAGAACGGGCCGCGCGCGAGCACGATCTCAACTACGTCGCGCTCGATGGCACGATCGGTTGCATGGTCAACGGCGCGGGCCTTGCCATGGCGACCATGGATCTCATCAAACTGCAGGGCGGACAGCCGGCCAACTTCCTGGATGTCGGCGGGGGCGCCACCGCGGAACGTGTGGCGGAAGCCTTCAAGATCATACTCGCCGATCCAAAGGTCAAGGCGATTCTGGTCAACATTTTCGGCGGCATCGTGCGTTGCGATCTTATCGCTGATGGCATCATCAAGGCCGTCCAGGAAGTGCACGTCGCCGTGCCGGTGGTGGTGCGGCTGGAAGGCACCAACGTTGAGCAGGGCCGCGAGCGCCTGAAGGCGAGCGGCTTGAAGATCACTTCGGCAATGAGTCTCACTGAGGGCGCCAAGCAGGTTGTGGTCGCCGCCAGCGGGAAGGCGGCATGAGCGTTCTCGTCAACAAGCGGACCAAGGTAATTTGCCAGGGGTTCACAGGCAAGCAGGGGACCTTTCACTCCGAGCAAGCGATAGCCTACGGTACACGGATGGTTGGCGGCGTAACGCCTGGAAAGGGCGGTCAGACGCATCTCGGGCTGCCGGTGTTTAACACGGTGCGCGACGCAGTTGCCGCCACTGGCGCGGACGCATCCATGATCTACGTGCCGGCCGCGTTCGCGGCGGATTCCATCATGGAAGCCGCGGCGGCAGGAATCCGGGTAATCGCCTGCATCACCGAAGGCATTCCGGTACGTGATATGCGCCGTGTGAAGAACGCGTTGCGACAGTACTACCCGCAAGTATCGCTTATCGGACCCAACTGTCCCGGGATCATCACGCCCGGCGAGTGCAAGATCGGCATCATGCCGGGTTTCATTCACCAGCCAGGCAAGATCGGGATCGTGTCGCGTTCTGGCACGCTCACGTATGAGGCGGTCTACCAGACCACCCACGAAGGGCTGGGTCAAAGTACCTGCATCGGTATCGGGGGCGATCCCATCCAGGGACTCAACTTTGTCGACTGCTTGACGCTCTTTCAATCGGACCCCCAGACCGAAGGCATCGTCTTGGTCGGCGAAATCGGTGGGCAGGCGGAGGAGGATGCAGCCGCGTTCATCCAGTCGCACGTGAGCAAACCGGTGGTGGCCTACATTGCCGGGGTGACTGCCCCCAAAGGAAAGCGCATGGGTCACGCCGGCGCGGTCATCGCCGGCGGCAAGGGCACGGCGGAAGAAAAGTACCGGGCGCTCGAGGTGGCGGGTGTGCACACGGTGCGCTCGCCCGCCGAGATCGGGCGACGAATGCGCGAGGTGCTCGGAACCTAGATGGCGGAACGCCTTCGGCTCGCGCTCGCGCAACTTAACCTGTTGGTCGGGGACGTCGCCGGCAATGTAGGAAAAATGATCGCCGCTGCGCAGCGTGCCCGTGACGAGTTGCAGGCGCATGCCGTGGTGTTTCCGGAGCTCGCGCTCACGGGCTATCCGCCCGAAGATCTCTTGTTGCGACCCGACCTCACCGCGCGTGTCGAGACCGGACTCGGCGAGCTGATGGCCGCGACCCGCGGGATCGATCTGATCACCGGATATCCGCGCCGCCAGTACGGCAATCTTTATAACGCTGCCGTGCTGTTGCGCGATGGCCAATTTCAGTCCGTGTACTACAAGCACTGCCTGCCGAATTACTCGGTGTTCGACGAGAAGCGCTATTTCGCCGAAGGCACGGGCGCCTGTGTCGCGAGAATCCGTGGTGTCCCGGTGGGGCTAACGGTGTGTGAGGACGTTTGGGAGGGCAGCCCCGTCGATGAGGCTGTAGGCGCAGGTGCGCAACTCATCGTCAATCTCAACGCGTCGCCCTATCATCGCAACAAGCATCTTGAGCGCTACAACGTGGTGGGCGGCGCGGCACGACGCAACCGCGTGCCAGTGGTATACGTCAATCTCGTCGGGGGTCAGGACGAACTGGTGTTCGACGGCGAGTCGTTCGTCGTCGATGCAGCCGGGCGGATCGTATGGCGTGCGCCATCGTTCGCCGAGGGATTGTATGCAGTGGACTTCGAGTGTGCACCGGACCCGGTGCCGGTCCGTGGCGAAATCGTGCCGGAACGAAGCGAGGAGGACTCGGTATATGAGGCGCTGGTGCTTGGGGTGCGCGACTATGTCGAGAAGAACGGATTCAACGGCGTCGTGATCGGGCTGTCGGGCGGCATCGATTCGGCGCTGACGCTCTGCGTCGCCGTGGACGCGCTGGGCCCCGAACGCGTGCAGGCGGTGATGATGCCGTCGCGCTTCACCGCCTCGATCAGCCTCGAAGATGCCAAGGCGCAGGCCGCGGCGCTGGGGGTCAGGTACAGCATCATCCCGATTGAGCCGATGTTCGAGGCATTCCTGGCCGCGCTGGTCGAAGAGTTCAAGGGCATGCCGCGCGATACCACCGAGGAAAACATCCAGGCGCGTGTGCGCGGCGTACTGCTCATGGCTATCTCGAACAAGACCGGCCGCATGGTCCTCACCACCGGAAACAAGAGCGAGATGGCCGTTGGCTATGCCACCCTCTACGGTGACATGGCCGGGGGTTTCGCGGCAATCAAGGATGTGCCAAAGACGCTTGTTTATCGCCTCGCGGCCTATCGAAATGCCAGGGGCGCAGTCATTCCGCAACGGGTCATGGAGCGGCCACCATCGGCCGAGCTCGCGCCGGAGCAGAAGGATACCGACAGCCTGCCACCCTACGCGGTGCTCGATCCCATCCTCGAGCGCTACGTCGAGCAGGATCAGTCGGCGGCAGAAATTGTCGCGGCTGGTTTCGACGAGACAACGGTACGGCGCGTGCTGCGCATGGTGGATCGCAATGAGTACAAGCGCCGACAGGCACCACCCGGTGTGCGTATTACGCCGCGCGGTTTCGGCCGCGACCGGCGTTACCCCATCACTTCCGGGTACGGTCGCGGGTAAGATGGCGGGCAGCCGTTGCCGGAGGTGGACTCCAGGTTTACAGTTGTCGTGTCAGTCACATCGCAAAACGTGAAAGGGCAGCCATGAAGAAGATTGAAGCCATTATCAAACCGTTCAAGCTTGACGACGTGCGCGAGGCGCTGCATGAGGCAGGCGTGAGTGGTCTGACCGTGACGGAGGTCAAGGGCTTCGGCCGGCAAAAGGGTCATACCGAGCTCTATCGCGGTGCGGAGTACGTGGTCGACTTTCTGCCGAAGACCAAGATCGAACTAGTGGTGGCAGACAACTTGGTGGACCGGTGCATCGAGGCCATCCAGAAGGCCGCGCGCACCGGCAAGATCGGCGACGGCAAGATCTTCGTGACGACGGTTGAGCAGGTAGTGCGTATCCGCACCGGGGAAACCGGCGAGGCGGCGATCTAGCGGTTAGCTGGTCTCGTTGGCGAGTTTGGCGATTTCGCCTAGGTACAGGCTCTTCGGAAAGTTGTTCTTCAGTATTCGCACGGAGTCATCTTTGAGGTGGACCAGCCCCATCTGATGGTAGGCGAGGGCCTGAATCCCTAGCGCGTCCTCGACCGACGGGGCACGCGGAAAGTTCTCCAAGGTGTACTTGCAACGATTGACCGCAGCGACGTACGCGCCGCGTTCGTAGTAGAAGCGCGCCACACGCACCTCGTAGTTCGCGAGGTGATCGAATAGAAAGGCCATGCGTGCGGCGGCATCCGGCGCATAGCGACTCTTCGGATAGCGTTCGATCAGGTCGCGAAAGGTGTTGTAGGCATCGCGCGCGCCCTTCGGGTCGCGGTCTGAAAGATCATCGCCGCCGCCTATCGCCCAGTCTATCCACGAGCGTTCCAGACGGAACTGCACCAGACCCTTGAGGTAGTACGCATAGTCGACGTTTGGGTGGGTAGGGTGCAGCCGTATAAACCGGTCGGCTGCGGCAATGGCGAGCGCCGGTTCGTTGTTCTTGTTATACGCGTACGCAATCTCGATTTGTGCCTGCTCGGCGTATTTTCCGTAGGGGTAGCGGGCTTCCAGGCTCTCAAAGTACTTGATCGCCGTGGCGTAGTCGCCGTTTGCGACCTTGTCTTTGGCCTCCCGGTATAGCTGGTCCGGCCCCCAATTCTTGGTAATGTCGTCAAAGTTCGCGCAGCCACCGGCAAACCAGATGGCAGCGAGGAGGACGGCAGTAATAAGGGAACGAGACATAGGTTGGGCCTGAACTGCGCGCAAGCTTATACGGGAATCGCCGGGTCGTGAAGCCCGCCTCAATCAGCGATAATGACCGGTGATGAAAGCGGAAGTTCTCTCGGCGCGAATTCCGGCGGCACAGGCCGGGCAGCGTCTCGATCTCGCCCTCGCCAGCCTGTTCCCGGATTTTACCCGCTCGCAACTCCAGCAGTGGATTGAGCAGGGCCGGGTGCGTGTCGACACAAGAGTTCCGGTGAAACGAGATCGCGTGCGCGGCGGCGAGGCGGTAACCCTAGAAGTCCCGCCACCAGCACCGTCCTTGCACGCGCCCGAGCGCATCCCGCTCGCGATCGTTCACGAAGACCGCGATATTCTGGTCATCAACAAACCGGCCGGTCTGGTGGTACATCCCGGTGCCGGCAATCCTGCCGGCACGCTCCTGAACGCGCTACTGCATCATGCTCCGGCCTTGGGGAACCTGCCGCGTGCCGGCATCGTGCATCGGCTCGACAAGGACACCTCCGGTCTGATGGTGGTCGCCAAGACCGAGCGCGCACGCCAAAGCCTCATCGAGCAGCTCGCCGAGCGCAGCGTTTCGCGCGAATACGTCGCGGTGGTGAACGGCGTGATGATCGCGGGTGCCACGGTCGATGCGCCGATTGGCCGGCATCGGCATGACCGTACCCGCATGGCCGTCACCCACACCGGGCGCGAGGCCGTGAGCCACGTGAGGGTGCTGAAGAAATATCGTGCCCATACGCTTGTGCAAGTGAATCTCGAATCCGGTCGTACCCATCAAATCCGGGTGCACCTTGCGCATTTGCGCTACCCGGTTGTGGGTGATCCGGTATATGGCGGACGGCCGAAGCTGCCCAAGGGTGCGAATCCGACTGTTATCCAGGCGCTCCGTGATTTCCGGCGCCAGGCGCTGCATGCGGTGAAGCTCAAGCTGATACATCCTGAAAAGGATGTAGAGACGCAGTGGGCAGCGTCGGTCCCAAGGGATATGCACGAACTCATGGAAGTACTCGCGGCGGACATGAACGAGAATCGCTCGTAGCGACGGTTTACGCTCGTTGAATGCGGTACGCTGGTCGTGAACTGAGCCCAATGCCATAAGCTGATACGATCGCTTTGGTGGCAGATATCCAATACATCACTCCGGATTGGCCGGCGCCCGCGCGCGTCCGGGCGCTGACCACAACGCGTCCGGGTGGCGCCAGCGTTGGGCCGTATGCCTCGCTCAACCTTGGCGATCATGTCGGGGACGATCCGGACAGCGTTCGCCGGAACCGGGCGTCGTTGCGCGAGGCGTGTGGATTGCCGGCCGATCCGCTGTGGCTACGACAGGTGCACGGCACCGCGGTAGTGGATGCAATCAAGGTAGTACCCGGCGTCGAGGCCGATGGCGCCTATACCGACACAGCGGGAGTGGTGCTGGCAGTATTGACGGCTGATTGCCTACCGGTATTTTTGTGTGATCGGCGGGGCGCCAAGGTCGCACTGCTACATGCAGGTTGGCGCGGATTGTCGGCCGGGGTAATAGAAAACGGAGTGCGGGCCTTCGATGTGCCGGGAAACGGCTTGGTGGCATGGCTTGGTCCGGCCATCGGGTCGGACTCGTATGAGGTTGGCGATGAAGTGCGCGCTGTCTTTCTCGGCAACGACCCAGGAGCGGCCGGCGCGTTTCGGGAAAGTGGGCCGGGGCGATGGCATGCCGATCTCTACATGCTTGCACGCCGACGGCTCAGCGCCCTCGGTATCCATGCCGTCCATGGGGGCGGATTCTGCACGTACCGTGATTCGGCCAGATTCTACTCATTTCGCCGCGAGCATCAGACCGGGCGGATGGCGTCGCTCATCTGGATTGACAAAGGATAGCGGCGACATGGTGCACGTTTGAACGCCCGAAGGATGCCGGTATGATGCGCAGCCTCCCGCCCTAAAACATCGCGATCGCCATGTTGCTTCTCTGGATTGTGACATTCTCGCTGCTGGGCGGGGTGCTGAGCGTGCTGGCTGCGTCCGTTCTGCTGCTGGTGCCGGAGGGGATGCGAACCCGCATCCTCGCGCCGCTTGTCAGTTTCGCCATCGGGGCACTGCTTGGTGCGGCACTGCTCGCCATTTTGCCGCACGCCCTGGCGGACCGATCCCTGGCGGGGACCCACTCCATCACGCTCACCGTACTCTTGGGGTTGCTCGGGTTCTTTCTTCTCGAGAAGACCGTCATCTGGCGTCACTGCCATGCCGATGAGTGCGAGGCGCATGGTGTTGACGTCGAGCATGCGCAAACGCGCGCGGCCGGGAATCTCATCCTGATTGGCGACGGGATTCACAATCTCGTTGACGGCGTTCTGATCGCGGGCGCCTTCCTGACCGATGTCCATGTTGGTGTTGTTACTGCCATGGCGGTGATTGCGCACGAGATTCCGCAGGAGCTCGGCGATTTCGCCATCCTGCTGCACAGCGGATTCAGCCGAGGGCGGGCGCTCCTTTACAATGTATTAAGCAGCCTGACTACGGTCGTCGGAGGGGTGGTCGCGTACTTCTTCTTGTCGGACGCGATGGCCGCCGTTCCTTACGTGCTCGCCGTTGCCGCGTCAAGTTTCATTTACATTGCGGTTGCCGACCTTATTCCGGGATTGCACAAGCGTCCGGAGCCGGCGGCCACAATTCAGCAAATCGCGCTGATCGTGCTTGGCGTGGCCGTGATCTTCTTCGCCCACTCCACGCTCCACTAGCGCGCGGTCGGAGGAAGAATGAAGCGATGGTACATGTTGACAGTGGTCGGTCGGGACCAGCCCGGGATTGTTGCCGCACTGGCGGATGCGCTATTCCGAGCAGGGGTCAACCTCGGCGAGGCATCGATGGTGCGTTTGGGTGGGAGCTTCACCATTATGCTGATGGTCGAGACAGAGCGAGACGCGAGCGCGATTCGTACGATTCTTGATCCCGCAGGGCGCTCCTTGGGGCTCAACATGCATGTGGACCTGATAGACGCGCAGCTGCATAGCCACGTCGAGCCAAACGTGCGCGTCACCGTATATGGTGCGGATCGTCCCGGCATCGTGGCACAGGTCACGGCTGCGTTGGCATCGCGCGGTTTCAATATTCTCGATTTGGAATCTGACGTGGCCGGCACCCGGGAGCAGCCAATCTATGTCATGACTATCGACGGGCACAGCGCGGAGAGCGCGACAGCCATC
>LJVB01000070.1 GCA_001304215.1 Acidithiobacillales bacterium SM1_46
TTGAGTGAATGGTGCCGGCGCGCGGACTCGAACCGCGGACCTGCTGATTACGAATCAGCTGCTCTACCAACTGAGCTACGCCGGCCGGAAACTGCGTGCGAGGGCGCGAAGTATAAGGGGATTCCCCGGGCTGCCCAAGCCGAGAACGTCCAGCGCGGGATCCCAGTACGCTGGGTCCCGACGGTTGTCCGCGGTTCAGACCAGGAAGGTGTTAGGAAAAGAGGCGAGAGCGAGCGGCCTGGGCGTGTCGCCTGCTAGGCCGAACGCAGGCGAATAATCACGTCCACGCCCTCGAGCTCGGCACCCTGGGGCAACGACGGCAGGCTGCTCAAGCGGATGTCCTGGGCAGGAATGTCCGTCAACTGCCCGGTCTTGGTGTCGTAGAAATGATGATGCGGCTCGGTGTTCGGGTCATAAAAGACGCGATCCGGATCCGCAATAACTTCCCGAATAACACCCTCGCGGGCCAGCATGCCCTTGGAGACGTGCTGGCCGTCGCGGTTTACCAACTGAAAGACATCTTCCGCAGAGAGATGCGCTCGCTGGGAAAAGAGTGCCCGCGCAACTGCCACCCGCTGGGAGGTGATTCCAATACCCCGGCTACGCAGAAGCTCTGCCGCTTGAGAGTTACTGAATTCCATTACGTACATTTAGATACCAATATTTAGAAAGATTATAAAATGTTGAATTCGAACTGTCTATTTTTTCATCAACCGGTCAATTCTATCGAGCCGATTCATGGGCGCCGAGCCTGCCGATTCGAGCATATCTTGAATCCCAAGGTGATCCGGCGCGGAGAGCAGTCGATCCCTGTATCCAGCACGTCTATTCCGAATGGGGATTACTATACCGTTTGTCTGCCAATAATGACCGTTCATATTCATGAATGCGTTCTCCATCCAGCCTGAGATCCAGACCAAGATCGTCATGCGCCACGCAAGACGAACGATACGTCGTTGCTGAAAATGCCGTTCTACGGCAATTGATTGGGCGTGAGCACTAGTTAGACTGCACTGGTAGAGGCTTGGCAACTTGCTGCAAATGCCGGGAATCCGGGCCTCAGCGCTAGGCTAGAACCATTCGTTCAAGGTACAGAACAGTGCCAGTAGCGAGAGACAGCAGAGAAACCACGGTGAATTTTGTCTGCCCTAAGACGCCGTTCGTCGGGTCTAACGATACGACCATGATACCGTTTGTCTGCTTAAACATGCCGTCTGCTCCGAATCGCCACTTTTCTGCCGCCTTCACTCTGATCGAGCTCTTTGTGGTCCTGGTGGTAGTCGGGATCCTCAGCCTTATCGCATTTCCCAGCTTTGAACCGTTCATTCTGAATCAACGGATTTCCGGTCAGGCCAATGATCTGGTGACCGACCTGTCGCTCGCCCGCAGCGAAGCCATCAAGCGGGCCGCGCCGGTGACCGTCTGCAAGACGACCGACCCCTCCCCGACCGCCGGTTCGCCGACCTGCGATGGCACCGATGCCAATCCGTGGACAACCGGAAGGATCATCTTCCTGGACAGCGGCAGCGGCACGCTCGCCAACGACGGCAACGGCACTATCGATGGCAACGAGCAGATCCTGCGCGTCCGACAAGCTCTCGAAGGCAAGAACAATCGCCTCGTCGGAGACGGGACCGCGGCAGGCACCGGCAACCGTGTGACGTTCCGGGGTAACGGCACGGCGACATTGACCCCCACCGCGGGTAACAACGAGAACCAACTGATCCTATGCGACAAACGTGGCGGCGCCGAGGCGCGCGCAATCGTGATCGGCCCGACCGGTCGAGTACGCGTCGCCGACAAGGGCAAGGACATGAAGGACAACAACATCGTCTGTCCATGACTATGCGAAACACCAGATTGACAGCGCAGCCGACCCTGCGAGATGCAGGTTCAAACAACCGGGCTACTCACCCTGCGTACCCGCAACCTGGCCGTGGGCCGAGCAACCGTGGATTCACATTGCTGGAAGTGCTGGTGGCACTCCTGATCCTGGCGATCGGCCTACTCGGGCTGGCGGCGCTGCAGAGTGTAAGCCTCAAGTACAACCACCAGTCCTACGAGCGCACGCAGGCGACGCTGCTCGCGTACGACATGCTCGATCGCATGCGGGCCAATCCCAGGGGCAACTATGGTGCCAACCCCACCTCCGATCCCGGCTGCATCAGCGCGTCGTGCACGGCCAATCAACTCGCCGAGCATGACATCTACCACTGGCGCATGGCGATCAGCCGCAGCCTGGCGGTCGGCGCCGCGACGCTTAGCGTGACCACCGACACGGCGGGAAATCCCGTGACCGGAAGCATCACGCTGACGTGGATGGAAAACGACATTCCCCAGAACCTCACGCTGGCGACGCGTCTCTAGGAAACCACCGACCATGTGCTCGATTCATCGAAGCAAGCAATCGCCAACCCTGCGCCAGGCTGCCCACGGGATACGCGGCTTCACACTCGTCGAGCTGATGGTTGCGCTCACCATCGCGCTGCTGATCATTGCTGCCGTGGGGAGGATATTTTTCTCGAGCCGCTCCACCTACCAGGTCGACGAAGGGCTCGCTCGACTTCAGGAGAACGCTCGGTTCGCGCTGGACGCCCTGCAACGCGAGATCCGCATGGCTGGCCTCTACGGTTGCATACGCGATCCGAGCAAGATTCAGAACAACCTCAACAGCGATACGACCTTCCCGTACAACCTCAAGGTCGCCATTCAGGGTTATGAGGCCAGCGGCACCGGCCCGAATACCACCGTCAACCTGTCGGCGAGCGACTTCACGGCGTCGACCACCATGACTGACTGGACGCCAAGTCTCGATGGCGTGTTTAGCGGCAAGATTCTTCCGAAATCGGATATCGTCGTGGTTCGCCACGTCAGCCCGACAAGCGTACCGATCGCGACGGGCACGGCGGGAGCCTACTTCACGGCCACGTCGGTATACATGGCGAACCTCCCGGCCGCGGCCGATTTTGCCGTCAAGGACATTGCGGTCGTATCGGACTGCTCTGCAGCATCGGTTTTCCAGATCGACACCCGCGCCAGTGGCTCCACGAGCGGAGTGAACTGGGTCCGGCTCACGCATGACAACAGCGCCGCAGCCAGCCCGGGCAATCGCTGCCCGAGCTGGGGCACCGGGGCAAATTGCGACAACCGCAGCTACAGCGGGGGCGCGGAAATCGGCAAAGCCATGACAACGGCCTTTTACGTAGGCCCCAGCGCGTCCGGGAAAGGTCCCGCATTGTTCCGGCTGGTGCTACGCGCCGGCCAGCTCTCCGAGGAAGAGATCGTCGAGGGCGTGGAGAACATCCAGATCCTCTACGGCATCGACAATGCGACACCGATGACCGGATACGCGCAGCAGTATGTCACCGCGGCATCCCTTGCCACCGCCACTGACTGGGCGAAAGTCGTCAGCGTGCGTATCGGTTTACTGATGCGGACCACGGGTTCGGTCGAAACAACTACGGATACCGGCAACTACCTGCTTGGCGCCGGTGTCGCTGCCGCTGGCACGACGATCAACCCGGTCGACGACAAACGCCGGCGCCGCATATTCACCACGACGATCCAACTTCGTAACCGGCTACCAAGCACATGAGTATCGCCATGAAGACAATTGCCTTCCCTGTTCCGCCGCACCAACGCGGCACCGCGCTCGTGATTGCGCTGGTGTTTCTGCTGCTGATGACTTTGCTCGCCATCACGGCCGTGAATACCTCGTCGCTGGAAGAAAAAATGGCCGGCAACCTGAAGGACCAGCACTTCGCGTTCCAGGCTGCCGAGGCCGCGCTACGCGAGGGCGAGGCCTATCTCGCGGTGAACAGTCCGGTTTTCGATGCGAGCTGCACCAATGGTTTCTGCCTGCCGGCAGCGTCGTCAGCGCCGCTGTGGGACAACTTTGTCAGCTGGGGAACCAGCAGCACGACCACGCGCGCCTACGGTACCGGGACGACGGCTGGCAGTTACGTGAGCACGACAAACGTTGCTGCCGAGCCGCGCTACATGATCGAGGACCTCGGTGGCGGCAGCGTCGGTGACGAAAAACCTGACAGCTTCGTTTGGAAACCAAGCCCGGATCCGAAGATCTTGCAGGGACACTATTTCCGTGTCACCGCTCGCGGTGTCGGCGGTACCAACGCCGCGCAAGCGATGCTGCAGACAACCTATGTCAAGTAACGGGTAAACAGCGACCCAAGCACGAGGCCACGCCATGAAACGCTTACTGCCCACCAAAGTCTTCGTCACCACGCTGCTTGCGGGGCTGATTTGCGGCGCGGGTTATGTTCCAGCTGCCTCGGCCGCGATGCTGGAGGGCGCAACCGAATATTCTGCTGACGCTCGACACCTCGGGCAGTATGGCGCGGGCCCACATGCCGGACGACGTGGGCACACTCACCACCACAAAGCGCTACTGTTCGAGCAAGAAGAATCAGGTCTACTACGATCCCAGTACGGTCTATCGACTCCCGCAGGACGGCAGCGGTAATACCCTGACTTTTGGCGATGCGGTCACCTTTACCAATGCACGCACCTGCAAGGACAACCCTTTTGAAGACTCGGCGTGCTCCACTGGCAACCGAATCAACCTGAGCACCAACTTTCGACCGATTGACACGGACGATACGCCCACACCCAGCTATGCAACCTGCGGCCAGGCCATACCGCAAGCGGCTTTCTATTTCAGATTCAATACGGCGTTAGCGGGTTGCGACGGCACGATCGACAACGAATCCTGCTACCAGAAAGTCACAGTCAGCGCGACCTCAGGTCCGGCGACCGTTGATATCAACGGTGACGGCGGCGCTGATGCCGATGAGCGCACCAACTTCGCGATCTGGTATTCCTTTTACCGGACGCGCCTTCTGGCAGCGAAAACGGCGATCAGCTTGGCCTTTTCGCAGTTCCCCACCAACGTGCGCCTCTCCGGCCAGACGCTACTCGATCCGCCAGGGGCTGCCGGCCTGACTAACAGCCCATCGCTGATGCGGCAATTCGCCGGCACCAATCGTACTATTTTCATGTCCGATATCTTCAACACGCGCGAAGGCGGCACCACGCCGCTGCGCGTGGCGACTGATCGTGCGGGACGCTACTTCAGTGCCGATACCACCGTGGTGAGTTCAGCCAACAGCCCGTACCGGAAGGTCCCGGGCGACGCAACCAGCGAGGAGCTCGACTGCCGGGCGAACTTCCACATTCTAACCACCGACGGTTACTGGAACGGAACCTTGAGCGGCCTCGGCAATCAGGACAATCCCTCCTCTGCCGAGACCATGCCTGCAACGAGCTTTGTCCCGGCAACGCGCGGCGCCTACAGCTTCGACGGGCGGGCGCCATATGGCGACAGCGCGAGCAACACGCTGGCCGATGTCGCGATGCACTACTGGAAGACCGACCTGCGCCCCGACCTCCCGAACAAGGTGCCAGCGTACCTGCCGTTCAAGGCAGCCACCGACGCCGAAACGTTCTACGACCCGCGCAACGACCCCGCCGACTGGCAGCACATGGTTACTTTCACCATCGGGCTTGGCGTGTCGGGAAATCTCAATCCGGCGAACTACAACGCAAAGGTACAGCTGAAGTCGGCGTTGCCGACGGTGACCTATCCGACATGGAACGATGGCACGGTGGACAGCGACGGCGAAAAGAGCGACGACCTGTGGCATGCAGCAGTCAACAGCCGCGCCCAGCATTTCGTCGCGACCAATCCGGATGCCTTTGTGATCGGGCTGAAAAAGGCGGTGAGCAACATCAATGCGCGCCTTGGGTCGGGAACCGCTCTGGCAACCAACACTACCTCGATCAGCGCCGGCGGGCGCCTGTTCCAGGCGCAGTACGATGCGGGATGGATCGGACACCTCAAGGCCTACAAACAATCGTACAACGCGACGACACACCTGTACGAAACAACGGAAGACTGGGACAGCAGCGAAACGGCGAATTTCCTGCCGTATAACACCCGCATCGTGATCACCAACACGACCCCGACCAGCTCAACCTACGGCGCGGGCGTGCCGTTTCAATGGACGGGAACGCCCACGATCGATGCCACCCAGAAGGCCTACCTGAATGACAACCCCGACACGCTAAGCATGGATAGCGACGCACTCGGACCGAATAGGCTCGATTTCCTGCGTGGAAGCACTGCAAAGGAAGGCACTGATTTCCCCAATCGCAGCAGCACCTACAAGCTTGGCGACGTCGTTGGATCTTCCCCTGTTTACGTGGGCAAAGAGGGACGTGGCTATCTGGATGCGGGATATGACACGTTCGTAACGAACTACGTGGAAACCCGGATACCGGTGGTCTACGTGGGCTCGAATGACGGCATGCTGCATGGCTTCCGTGCCGACGTCGACGCATCGGGCAACAAGACCTCGGATTCAGGCAAAGAGGTTCTTGCTTACGTTCCTAACAAGATCTTCAAGAACCTGGGCCAGTTGACCAGCCCCGGTGCACCCCATCAGTTCTTCGTGAATGGACCGACCACGGTCGGGGACGTATACGGAGACTTTGGGGCGCGTTGTCCGGGCGGGGCAACGCCGTGTTGGCGCACGATACTCGTAGGCGCGCTCGGCAAGGGCGGCCAGGGCTACTATGCCCTCGACGTAACGAACCCGGCGGATTTCACCGAGGCCAATGCCGACAAGATATTCCTTTGGGAGTTCACGGACGTGCATGATGCCGACATGGGGTACACGTTCGGCGCACCCTCAATCGTCAAGCTGCGCGACGGCAGTTGGGCCGTGATCGTCAGCAATGGCTACAACAACAGCGAGCCGGATGCTCACCGGGGCAGCGGACATGGCGCACTCTACGTGCTCAACATCGCCACGGGGGCCAAGCGCGCGAAACTCACGCTTTCGTCGGACGGTGGTACCCAGGCCGACCCGAATGGGCTCGCCACGCCGGCGGCGGTGGACGTGACCGCTGACAACCAAATCGATTACGTCTACGCAGGCGATGTGAAGGGAAAAATGTGGAAATTCGATCTGACCGACGCCAGCGCGCCGGCCAGCACCTTTACCGTCGCACTCGGCGGAGCGGCGCTATTCAACGCGAGCACCACAGGAAATCCTCGGGCTATCACTACGCGTCCCGAGGTTGGCCCACATCCGAGTGGCAGTGGATATATGGTCTACTTCGGAACCGGCAAGCTGCTTGAGCACATTGATAACACGCCGGCCCCGCCGACCAACTACTTCTACGGCATTTGGGACAACGGGGCGACAGTAGCAAACAGCGCCTCGACCATACTGACCCAGACCGTGGTCGAGACGCAGAATGGCGCCAATGGCAATCCCTATCGCCTCATCAGCAACAACACGATGACCTGGGGTACGGGCCTCGGCCAGTACCTTGGCTGGAAGACCGAGCTGCCAACGCTTGGAGAGAAGCAAATCAGCGACTCGGTGTTGCGAAACAAGCGCATCCTTTTCACCTCCATGGTTCCCGGTGGTGACCGCTGCGAAGGGGGCGAACCGGGATGGTTGTGGACGCTGAATACCGACAATGGCGGACCGCTGGCCTACACGCCGTTCGACACCAATAATGATGGCCGGTTTGATTCAAGCGACTTCTTCGTGCTGAGCGACGGAACCCGCAGGGCTGCGAGCGCGACACGTACCCTGTCGGCGATGTCGTCGCCGACAGTACAAAACGATGTCGAACGCGGGATCGAGGTGGTCAGCGGTTCGCTTGCTGGCGGTGGCCTCGGATCGACCGGCACAAGCGCCGGTGGCAAGAAGGGCCGCCAGTCCTGGCGCCAGCTCAAGTAGCCGCACGAGCGTGACATAATCGGCGGCTCGGCGTTCCGAGAAACTCAATCGCCGGCGGGCATTCCCGCCGGCGATTGGCGACACCTCACCCGGCGAACGGAGAATTCAATGCAAGGCACTGCCAGTCGTCCGCGCCATTGCTGCAGTCAGCCAGCACCAGCACGGGAAAACGGATTCACGCTGATCGAACTGATGATCGTGGTAATCATCATCGGCGTTTTGGCGGGCATCGCCTATCCAAGCTATCGCAACTACACAATGCAAAACCGGCGCACCGACGCGCGCGGCGCGATGCTGCAGATCGCGGCGCAGCAGGAGAAATATTTCACCGAATGCAACCGCTATGCGGCAACCCTGACTGGCGCCACGCGCAGCTGCGGCACTGCTGTGGGTAACGCCGATACAGTGCTGGCATTCAGCACCTCGATGCCCGCGTTTGACTACTATAACGCCGCGCTCGCGCCGGGAATCGTGGAGCGCAACGGCGCTACCTCGGCTAGTTGCTCGACTTACGCGTGCGGCTACAGCCTGACCTTTACGCCCAAGGGCATTCAGGCCAATGATGGAAAGATGATGATCAACGCGCGGGGCGACCGGTTCTGGGACCGGAACAACAACAATAACTACACCGATACCGGCGAAGACAGCTGGCGGAAATAGGCCTTCGCGTGATTGTCAGGCCGGCGCGAGCCGCGCCCTTGTCCGTTGCGCTAGCCGGTGCGACGCAGCGGCTTGGGGACGGGAAATACCACGTTCTCGGAAACGTCCGACGTCCAGTCGACCTGTGTGGCACCCCAGTCCTGCAGTTGCCCGAGCACTTGCTGTACCAGCACCTCCGGTGCTGACGCGCCGGCAGTAATGCCGACGCGCTGAACCCCTTCCAGCCATTCGCGGCGAATATCGTCTGCACCGTCGATCATGTAGGCCCGCGCGCCCTGCACTTCCGCGACTTCTCGCAACCGGTTGGAGTTCGAGCTGTTGCGCGAACCAATAACCAACACGACATCGCACTCGGACGCGAGCTTCTTGACCGCGTCCTGGCGGTTCTGGGTCGCGTAGCAAATATCGTCCTTCTTGGGCGCGCGAACGGCCGGAAAGCGCGAACGAAGCGCCTCGATGATCTTCGCGGTGTCGTCGACGGATAACGTGGTCTGAGTAACGTAAGCGAGATTGTCCGGATCCTGGACGAGGAGCCCTGCGATGTCTGCGGCCGTCTCCACCAGATAGATGCCATCGTTCGCCTGACCCATGGTGCCTTCGACCTCCGGATGACCCGCGTGACCGATCAGAATCACCTCGGTTCCCTGCTTGCGCAGTCGCGCGACCTCCATGTGCACCTTGGTAACCAACGGACAGGTCGCATCGAATACCCGAAAGCCGCGCCGGGCCGCCTCCTCCTCCACCGCCTTTGAAACACCATGCGCGCTGAAGATGAGCGTGGCGTTATCGGGCACCTCTCCGAGATCCTCGATGAACACTGCGCCCTTGGCGCGCAGGTTGTCGACAACGAAACGGTTATGCACCACTTCATGGCGCACATAGATCGGTGCTCCGTACAGTTCGATGGCGCGCTCGACGATCTCAATGGCACGATCGACGCCAGCGCAGAAGCCGCGCGGATTGGACAGATAGACTTTCACGGGATAGTTACTCTACGCCGCGAGCGCCAGGACTGTCATGACGTGCGCCGGCGAAACAGCGCATCGGCAATCAGCACGGCGGCACCGATAGAGATCGCGGAATCGGCAACATTGAAAGTCCAGAAGTGCCAGGATCCGAAATAAACGTCAACAAAATCAACTACCTGTCCAAGTATTAACCGATCGATGAGATTGCCGATCGCTCCGCCCAGTATGAGGGTAAGAGCGACCGCAAGCCAAATCTCCACGCGCGATAACCCACGCAACATTTGCAGGATCACGCCTGCCGCGGCGAGTGCGATCAGAATGAAAATGGCATTCTGCCAACCAGGTGCGCCGCTCAGAAAACCAAACGCCGCACCACGATTGAAAGTCAGAGTGAGATTCAGCATCGGAATGACTGGCACCGGCACGTGCGGCGCAAGCCAGGCCAGCGCCAGGAACTTGGTGACCTGATCAAGAACGACCACCACGCCGGAGACCCACAGCCAGCGCAGCATCAGGCGAACTTCCGCGCCTCGCCGCCGCCCGCGACATTGTCGACACAGCGTCCGCAGAGCTGCGGGTGCGCGCTGTCCCGGCCCACGTCTTCCCGGTGATGCCAGCAGCGCACGCACTTGTCGTGACCGGAAGGCGCGACGGCAACCGCGAGCCCCTTGATGTCCGTATCCTTCGCCTCGGCGCTGCGCGCCGCGAGCGGTTGCAGCCGCGCATACGAAGTAATAAAGACGAAGCGCAGCTCGTCACCGAGCTTGGCGAGTCGGAAACGCAACGGATCATCGCAATAGAGATCGATCTCGGCATCAAGCGATCCGCCGATGCCACCAGCGACGCGCAGCTTCTCGAGCAACGGGGCCACCGCGGCGCGCACGGCCATGACCTCCTCCCAATACGCCTGATCGAACCCGGTCTTGACCGTGAATGCCGGCCAGCGCTCATACCAGGTTTCGAGAAACACCGAAGTCGAACGCTTGCCGGGCATGAACGACCAGATTTCTTCCGTGCTGAAGGACAGGATCGGCGCCAGCCAGCGCACCAGCGCTTCGAGGATGTGATACATGGCGGTCTGCGCCGAACGCCGCCCGCGGCTGTCGCGCGGCATCGTGTACATGCGGTCCTTGAGGATGTCGAGGTAGAAACTCGACAACTCCACGACGCAGAACTGGTGAAGCTTCTGGTAGATCACATGGAAGTTGTACGAATCGTAGGCGGCGATTACTTCGCGCTGCAGGCGCATGCCCTCCTCCACCAGCCAGCGATCAAGTGCAAGCATCTCATCTGCCGGAAGGCAGTCGGCCGGATCGAAGCCATCCAGATTCGCCAGCAGGTAGCGCGCCGTGTTGCGCAGCCTGCGGTAGGACTCCGCCATGCGTGTGAGGATTTCGTCCGAGATACTCATCTCGGCGCGGTAATCGGTGGCCGCCACCCACAGCCGCAGAATATCCGCGCCGAGTGTCTTGATGACCTTTTGCGGCGCGACCACGTTGCCCTTGGACTTCGACATCTTCATGCCCTTGGCGTCCACCGTGAAGCCGTGCGTCAGGCAGGCGCCATACGGCGCAATGCCATTCATGGCGACCGACGTGAGGAGCGAGGACTGAAACCAGCCGCGGTGCTGGTCAGAACCTTCGAGGTACAGATCCGCCGGATACTTGAGATCGGCGCGGCGGGCGAGCACGCAAGCGTGGGTGACACCCGAGTCAAACCAGACATCGAGCGTATCCGTAACCTTTTCGTACTTCGGTGCGGTGGATCCGAGTAGCTCCTCGGGCTTCAGATCGAACCAGGCATCGATGCCCCCGGTTTCGACCCGACGCGCGACCTCCTCGATCAGTCGCTCGGTGTCGGGATGCGCCTCACCGGTCTGTTTTTCGACGAACAACGCAATCGGCACACCCCAGCTGCGCTGGCGCGAGATGCACCAGTCCGGCCGGTTTTCCACCATTCCCTCGATGCGGGCCTCGCCCCATTCCGGCACCCAACGGGTCTTGGCGATCGCGCGCAGCGCAAGCTCGCGCAGTCGCTCCATCCCGATGAACCACTGCGTCGTCGCCCGGAAGATGATCGGGGTCTTGTGCCGCCAGCAATGCGGGTAGCTATGCACCAACGCCTCGGCATGGACCAGCGCGCCGCGCGCCTTCAATACTTCAAGCACGTGATCATTGGCCTTCAAAACGTGCTCGCCAGCAAAGAGCTCGGTTCCCGGCAAAAACTTGCCGTCGCCGCCAACGGGATTCTCTACCGCAAGTCCGTAACGGGCGCCGACCACATAGTCCTCTACGCCGTGGCCGGGCGCCGTGTGAACGGCGCCGGTGCCGGCTTCGGTCGTGACATGCTCACCGAGAATGACGGGCACCTCGCGTGCGTAAAACGGATGGCGGAGCTTGACGCCTTCGAGGTCCTTGCCACGACAGTTCGCCACCACCCGGCAGGACTCGACGCCAAAGCGGTCCATGGCGCCCTTCATCATCGGTTCAGCCATCAGCAAGCGTTCGCGCCCCTTGCCGCTATTGCACTCGACGAGCACGTAGTCGAGCTCCGGATGCAGGGCGACCGCCTGGTTGGCGGGCAGCGTCCATGGTGTGGTGGTCCAGATCACGATACTGATCGGCCCTTCACCGGTGTGGCCCGAGACGTGCTCGCAACGCGCGAGAAAATCAGCCTCGTCCGCCGCGCCGAAACGCACGTCGATGGCCGGTGACTGTTTGTCCTGGTATTCGACCTCGGCCTCGGCAAGCGCCGAGCCGCAATCCGCACACCAGTGCACAGGCTTGTAGCCGCGATAGACGTGGCCCTGCGCAATGATGCGCCCGAGGGCCCGAATGATGTCGGCCTCAAACCGGAAATCCATCGTGAGATACGGCTGCTGCCAGTCACCGATAACGCCGAGCCGAACAAAATCGTCGCGTTGGCGCGCGATCTGTTCACGCGCGTACGCGCGGCAAGCCTCGCGGAACTTCGCGGCATCCACCTGGAGCCCGGCCTTGCCAATCTTCTTCTCGACTGCGAGTTCGATCGGCAGACCATGACAGTCCCAGCCCGGCACGAACGGCGAGTCGAAGCCGGACAATGTGCGCGACTTGACGATCATGTCCTTTAGGATCTTGTTGACGGCATGTCCGATATGGATATCGCCATTGGCATACGGCGGGCCATCATGCAGCACAAACTTCGGACGCCCTGCCCCCGCGCGGCGCAACTGCTGGTAGAGACCCTTCTCGTCCCAGCGCTTCAGCTGCTCCGGCTCGCGCGCTGCGAGATTGGCCTTCATCGGGAAATCGGTGCGCGGAAGATTAAGCGTCTTCTTGTAATCGATTGGCTCGGACATGAATGCTGCTTGTTATCTGAATTCGGGGAGGCGTTCAGCTCGCACGCCGCCCGGCCCGTCCGGCGGCGGATTGCGGATGATACTGACGAAAGAACGCGCGCGCGGCATCCACATCGCGCTGGATCCAGTCGCGCAGCTCATCGAGCGTGGCAAAGTGTTTTTCATCACGCAGCTTCAACAGAAAGTTAACGTTAATGTAGGCGCCATAGATGTCCTGATCGAAATCGAACAGGTGTACCTCAAGAAGCGTTCGCGTGCCTCCGATAGTCGGGCGGGTGCCGATGCTCGCCACCCCCGGCAACGGCTCACGATCGAGCCCGAACAGCTCGACCACGAAGACACCCTTGAGCGGCGTCATGTCGCGGTGCAGATGGATATTCGCTGTCGGGAAACCGAGCTTGCGTCCAAGTTTGTTGCCGTGAGCAACGCGCCCGCACATACGGTACGGCCGACCGAGCATCTTTTCGGCGGCAGCAAGATCCGCCGCCGCCAGCGCGGAGCGCACGCGCGTGCTCGAAACGCGCTCGCCATCGATTTCAACGGTATGCATATTGACCACCTGGAACCCCTTGCGGGCCCCGGCCTGCGCGAGCATGGCGAAATTGCCCCGCCGTCGCGCGCCGAAGTGGAAATCGTCGCCGACCACGAGGTAACGCACGCCGAGTCCCTCGACCAAGACGCGCTCGATGAAGGTTTCGGGCTCGAGCGCGGCGAACGCGGCATCGAAGCGCACGCACAGCACGCGATCGACCGAATACCGCCGCAGGGCAGTGAGCTTCTCGCGCAGCCGCGTGAGGCGCGCCACCGCACGCTCCGGCCCGAAGTATTCCAGCGGCTGCGGCTCGAACAGGATTACGGTCGTGGGAAGACCAAGTTTTTCGCCCTTCTCCGCGAGCTGACCGATCACCGCCTGATGGCCGAGATGCACGCCATCGAAATTGCCGATAGTCGCGACACAGCCGCGATGACGCGGTCGGAGATTATGCAGTCCGCGGATCAGTTCCATGGCCAGATTCTAACCGAGAACTGACTGGCGCCGGGAGAAAAACCGCCTTTTCGGACAGCGGCTTAGGTATCAGCCGTGCGCCCAGTCGGGATCGAGCTCCTCGACGACCTCGTGCAGTGGGCGTCTCCCGTCGAAGCCTTCGTGGTAGCCGTGATAGTACGCGATCCTGAGTTCGGGAAACTTCCAACACAGGTAACCGTCGCCGGTGTCGAAATCCACAAGCCACAACCCCTTCACGACCAGACCGAGTCGCTCCATCTTGCCTACCCAGCGACGCACGATCGTCTCGTACTGCCGCTCGATATCCGGGATTTCGGGATGCGTCGGCACCGTGCGCTCGAGCAGCTGTCGCACGGGCTCGAGCTCCTTGTACGCGTGCGCGGTCAGTCGCCGCACCAACGGAAACAGCGCCTGCGCCTCGGCGAGCGTGAAGGCGCGCGCTACGCCGCGTCGGCCAATCTGTGGAGTCTCGGGAGCATCAGTCATCGTGCTGCTTCTCACTGCCACGACGAAGCAGGAGTTGCGAGGGCCGCAAACCCATGGCGATCGTCGCTGCGAGATACACTAGCAGGCCGGCTGCCACCCAGAAAAGCAGCCAACCGGCGCGCGTCCAGGCCGGCGCCTGCAACCAGCGGCCAAGATCGCCCGTGCCCCAGTAGAGCAGCGCTCCCATCGCTGTGGTCCCGATTACGACCCGGGCGAGAAAAAGCGTCCAACCCGGCAGCGGGCGATAGATGCGATCGCGATAAAGGCGATAAAACAACAAGCCGGCATTCACGAACGCTGCAACAGACACTGCGGCGGCGAGCCCCACATGCGCGAAGGGCCACACCAACGCCAAACTCAGCACGATATTGGTGAGCATTGCGACGACGCCAATCCGCATTGGCGTGCGCGTGTCCTGGCGCGCATAGAATCCGGGTGCCAATACCTTCACCAGGATGAAGGCAAGCAGACCGCCGGAAAACGCCATGAGGGCCTGCGCGCTCATGCGCACATCGTGCTCGCCGAAGGCGCCAAAGTGAAACAGCGTTGCGAGCATTGGCCCCGCGAGCACTACCAGCGCTACCGAGGAGGGAATTCCGATCAGGCACACCCAGCGCAGGCCCCAGTCGAGGAGGTGCGAGAAATCATCATGCGCGTTGGCGACGTGCCGACGCGAAAGGCTCGGGAGGATCACGGTGGCAAGAGCGATGCCAAAGACGCCAAGCGGAAACTCCATCAAACGATCAGAGTAATAGAGCCACGAAACGCTACCGGTAACGAGAAACGAGGCAAGCAGCGTATTCACCAGCAGGTTCACCTGGGCGATCGAAACGCCAAAGATTGCAGGGAGCATGAGGCGAAATACCCGGCTGACCCCTTCGTGCGGAGGACGGATTCGAATTCGTGGGCGGGGCAAGAGACCCAGGCTTTTCAGGAACGGCAGCTGAAACAGAACTTGCATCAGCCCGGCGAAAAAAACGCCCCAGGCAAGGGCCATGACGGGCGTATCGAGCATCGGCGCAAGCAACAGTGCGGCCGCGATCAGGCACAGATTGAGCAGGACCGGCGTGAAGGCCGCCGCCGCAAAGCGCCCGTAACTGTTCAGCACACCGGCTGCCATCGCGACCAGTGAAATAAAGAATATGTACGGGAAAATGACCCGCAGCATGCCCACGGTGAGATCGAATTTCTCTGGCTCGTCGAGGAAGCCCGGCGCGAGGAGAAACACCAGTATCGGAGCGGCTAGCACCCCGATGACAGTAATGGCCAACAGAATCGTGCCGAGCGCCCCGATCACGTGGCCAAGGAAATCGCGCGTGTCCTGCGCCTGAGCGCGGGTTCGATACTCGGAAAAGACCGGAACGAAGGCCTGCGAGAAGGCGCCCTCGCCGAAGATCCGGCGCAGAAAGTTGGGAATTCGAAAGGCGACGTAGAAGGCGTCCGCCGCCACACCGGTGCCGGCCCCAATAAGGCTCGCGAAAGCCATGTCCCGGATCAGGCCGGAGATGCGCGACACCAGCGTCATGCCGCCGGTGATGGCCGTGGAAGTAAGCAGCTTGCGGGACATGGTTCGGCCGGCAGTATAAACGATGGACATGACGGCCCGCGGGGCGCCAGTGGCGCGTACCGTCTCCCAGCGATGGTGCGTTCCGGGCTACCTGAACCCGCCCGCGGGAGGCAAGTTACGTTGACAAAGGGCCTGAAAATCCGGATAGTGCGCGGCTTTCTTGCAGTAATCCGCACGACAGGAGACACGAATTGGCTAACACTGCACAGGCGAAGAAGCGCGCTCGTCAGGCCGAGGCGCATCGCGAGCGCAATGCCGCGCAGCGCACCTGGCTGCGCTCAAAGATCCGTGAGGCGGCGTCCGCCATCGACCGCATGGCTGGCCGCGGCATCATTCATAAGAACGCCGCTGCCCGCTACAAGCGCGAACTCAATCAGGGAATCAAGGCGCTCGCCTAGACACCCACAAATTAGGCGACAAAGACACAAAAGCCGGCTTGCGCCGGCTTTTCTTTTTTTGGGGTCAGGTTACGACGAGGTTGTCGCGGTGAATGAGCTCCGGCTCATCCACATACCCCAGAATCGCCTCTATTCGTCCGGACGCCTGGCCCGCGATCCGGGCGGCGTCCTCGCTGCCGTAGTTCACCAGGCCCCGGCCCACCTCGCGGCCATCGCTATCGACGCAGATCACCAACTCGCCGCGCGCGAACTGGCCTTCCACCGCCTTTACGCCGACGGGCAACAGACTCTTGCCGCCCTCACGCAATACCCGGACCGCGCCGGCATCAAGTACCAGCCGGCCAGATGCATGCATGTGCCCGGCTAGCCAACGCTTGCGCGCGGCAAGCCGGCTGGCTCCTGGCTTGAGTAATGTGCCAATCTCCTCTCCGCCCAACACCCGCGTGATGACATTTTCGATTCGTCCCCAAGCGATGACCGTGGTGGCGCCCGATCGGGCCGCCTTGGCGGCGGCAAGCAACTTGGTGCGCATTCCCCCACGACCCAGCGCCCCCGAACTACCGGCCATGGCCAGCAAGGCCGGGTCGTCAGCATCTCCCTCACTCACCAAGCTGGCCTGCGGATAAGCGCGCGGATCCCGCTCGAACAACCCTTCAGATTTGCGACCAATGCCGCCAGGGTATCGTTGTCGCTAAATCGAATCTCCTCAGTCGCGACGGTGTCGTTTTCGTTGATGACCGGAACGACCCCAAACTTGAGCAGGGTACGCAGGGTACTGCGCGCATTCAGATAGCGCCCACGATCCGCCAGATCGTCGTGTGTCAGCAGCACCTGGGCGGTGTGCAATCCATGGCGTTGGAAGGCTGACTCATAAACCTGCACCAGGCCCATCTGGCCGATGGCTGCCATGGCTTGCAGCTCATGCAGTGCGCTCGGCCGTG
>LJVB01000071.1 GCA_001304215.1 Acidithiobacillales bacterium SM1_46
TGGTGAATAATAACCTCCCGCCGCGCGCGGCGTAACGCAATTGGCGCACGCTAGGAGCGGCACGGAAAATGCGCTACCGTTTCCGCGCATGCTGACACTCGACGAAGCCCAGCAGAAGCTCATGGCCGCCATCGTGCCCGGTGAGGGCACGGAACACGTGGCGCTTGCCCGGGGAATCGGGCGCTACGTGGCCGCGCCGGTGCATGCCGTGGTCGATAACCCGGCCTTCGACAACTCCGCCATGGACGGTTACGCCGCCGCTACCGCCGAACTGCTGGCGGCAGGCGGCCGCTTGCAGCTTGTCGGTGAGGCAAGTTGTGGCGATGCCCCGGGACGACTGGTGCCGGGGACGACCATGCGGATCTTCACCGGCGCACCGCTGCCGATCGGCGCGGATACCGTGGTAATGCAGGAGGAAGTCGCGCGCGAAGCCAATGAGGTGCGGTTTCCCTCCATACCCCAGGTTGGCCAGTACATTCGCCGCCGTGGCGAGGATTTTCGTGCTGGCGAGCAGCTTTACCGGTCGGGACAGCGACTGCGCACGCATGATCTGGCGCTGCTTTCGGCGGCCGGCGTGGTCGAGGTTCCCGTGCGCCCGCGCCCGCGTGCGCTAGTGGTGGCGACCGGCAACGAGCTGGTGGCGCCCGGCACGCCGTTGCGACCTGGGCAGATCTATGAATCCAACCGGCTTGCCACACTGTTGCTGCTGGGAGCGGCCGGTGCGGAGGCAATTGATGGCGGCACGGTGCGAGATGAACCTGCGGCGCTGCGCGCTTTGCTTGCCCATGCCGCGGACTACGATTTCATCGTGACGAGTGGTGGAGCCTCGGTCGGCGACCATGATCTCGTCAAGCAGGTTTTCGCCGAGATCGGGCAAATCGACTTCTGGCGCGTGAAGATCAAGCCGGGCAAGCCAGTCGCCTTTGGCAAGGTCGGCGGCAAGACCCACTTCTTCTCGCTACCCGGCAATCCGGTGTCGAGCCTCGTGACTTTCAAGTTGTTCGTCGAGCCGGCAATCGTGGCGTGGCATGGGGCAAGTTACCGCATGCCGCTTGTGTCGGCTGTGGCGGCAACCGACTTCTCCCGGCGTGACGCGATTCGCATGGAGTTTTTGCGCGCGCGCCTCAGGCAGGATGGCGTGCATCTTGTGGCCGAGGTGCTTCGCGGCCAGGGTTCGCACCAGATTGGTACCATGCGTCATACCAACGCGCTGTTGCGAATTGATGCCGATGTGACCGGTTTTCGGAAAGGTGACACGGTGACCGTCATGCCACTCGGCGAAAGCGTCGACGCAGCCTGACACGGCCCAACCGCGCGGTGCTGCGCCTCAAGTTCTGTCTCGTCTACCTCCACGCGGGTCGCGCAACGAGAATCTTGTGATCGAGATTGACGGCAGTACCGGGGAGGGTGGGGGTCAGCTGGTGCGCACGGCATGCGCCTTGTCGGCACTGACCGGCACGGCAATCCGGCTGTTCAGCATCCGCGCGCGCCGCGCGCCGCCCGGTCTTGCGCCGCAGCACCTCACGGCGGTGCGAGCAGTGGCGGCACTGTGCGGTGCTGAGGTCGAAGGTCTCGAGGTGCGCGCGTCTGAGATCCGCTTTCGTCCGCAGGCGCTGCGTGGCGGTGAATATCGATTCGACGTCGGTACCGCCGGGTCGATCACGCTGGTGCTGCAAGCGGTGCTGCCGGTGGCGTTCGCCTGTCCGCAACCGGTGCGGTTGATTGTGTGTGGCGGAACCGACGTCCGGGCGGCGCCACCGCTCGATTATTTGCGATTCGTGTTTCTCCCGCTGCTCGAGCGCATCGGCCTGTCGGCGTCGCTCACGCTGCATACTCGAGGCTATTACCCACGCGGCGGCGGAGAGGTTACCGTGGACGTGCGCCCCGGGTCACCGCGGTGCCTGGTGCTCGATGAGGCCGGCAAGCTTGAAGCGATCGGAGGTGTGGCGCATGTGGCGAACCTTCCGGTCCACATCGTTGAGCGCATGCAGGACACGGCCGAACAGCTGCTGCGCCCGCTGCTGCCTGCCGTGCATATCAAGCCGGAGGCGCTCGGACCCGACCGCGCGATCGGCGCGGGTGGCGCGATCGCGCTGTGGGCGCGAACCAGCACGACGTTGCTGGGTGGCGGCGCGGTGGCGCAGCGCGGAATTCCGGCGGAGCGGATCGCGCGCGACGCGGCGGAGCCGCTGCTCGCCGATTTGCGGGTGGGCGCGACGCTCGATTTGCACGCGGTGGATCAGCTGCTCATCTATCTGGCGCGCGCGCCAGGCGAATCGCGGTTTCAGGTTCGAGCGCTCACGACGCACGCCGAAACCTGTCTATGGCTGCTGCGCCAGTTTCTGCCGCTTGAGGTGAACGTACACGCGGAGGCGGAATTGACATCGATCAGCTTGCGCGCGCCTCGAGGCGACTGACGCTCAGTCCGGTCCGGCGCGTTTGCGCCCGGTGATCATGCTCCGCACCAGATTTTCGCGATGGACCAGGCTGCTCGCCAGCACACCCGCGATGTGTAACAGGACCAGAATCACAGTCAGATCTGCCAGAGCCTCGTGCAGCTCCTTGAGCAGACCGTCGTCGTCACGATTATGTTCATCCCGACCGTTGGCACGGGCCATGGCGATCGGCGCAAGCGTTGCCGCGGCGATTTGATCCGGGCTAGAGGCTTCGCCAGGCAAGAGCAGGTAGCCCGTGATGCCAGTCAGGGAAAGGCAAACCAGCAGGGTCACCACCATCGCGCCGCCAAGCGGATTGTGGCCAAGGTAGCGTCGGGCACGCATCGTTACCATTGCTAGTGCGTAGCCGAGGATCACACGGGGCGGAAACACGAAATCCCGGAAACGCGCATGCCGTGTACCGACAAAGCCCCAGACAATTCGCGCGGCCAACAATGCCAGAATGGCATAGCCAATCCAGATATGCAGACGCGATTCTTCGTCACCCGTTAGGTACGCGATGGCAAACAAGACAACCAGTGACCAATGAAAGACTCGTACGAAGGGGTCCCAGACCCTGATCTCCTCGGTGGATGGCATCGCGCGTCGGTCTCCCGGAACATGATTGAGAGCTATTGTATCGCGGTGCTTAGGCAACAGGCTGGCGGGACGTCGGCGATCGGCTTACCATGAACGGATTCACCATTCGCAGGCAGCATGAGTAATCGACGATGTCCGAGCTAAGTGATAAGGATCTCAAGCAATTCGAGCAGCGTTTCCTTGCGCGGCGCGACGAGTTGCGGCGCATCATTCACGACGAGCTGCTTGCCACGCAGCGCGAAGAGTTTGTCGAGCTGGCCGGTCAGGTGCACGACTCCGGAGATGAGTCGATCGCGGAGTTACTGATCGGCATCGACCTTGCTGGCCGCCAGCGCGAGCTGGAGGAAATGCAGGATGTCGAAGCGGCTCTGGAGCGCATCACGGCTGGCAGCTTCGGCGAGTGCATGGACTGCGGTGACGACATCAATCGCTCGCGCCTCGATGCCTATCCGACCGCCAAGCGCTGTCTGCGCTGCCAGACGCGATACGAAACCACCCAACGCGGCGGGCGCGACGCAACACCAAGTCTCTAGTACCAACCAACATCCGGCAGCTGGCGCTCCCACGCCCAAGACTCAAGACCAGTTCAGGCCGGCACTGCGCGTAAGGGCGACACCCACGATATACCCGAAAGTGAGCAGCGCGCCGGCAAGAGCGGCCAGGCGTACCGCCTTGGTGCGCCCACGCTTAAGCGCCACCATGCCGAGTCCGATATAGATCACCAGTGCAACGATCTTCGCGGTAAGCCAGCTTTGTACGAATGGGTACTGGGCGCTGAGCAGCGCCAGGGCCACACCCGTGCCGAGTAGAAGGGTGTCCACCACGTGCGGAAGGACACGCGTCAAGCGTGCCTGCAGCAGCGGCGAGTCAATGAGCATCCAACCGCCGCGCAGCACGAAGCCCGCGATGGAGATGGCGGCACAACTGATGTGTAGTGTCTTGAGCGGATCCATGGCAATCATCAAGGGCGACCCACGGGGATGTGGGGGTTAGCGTAACGCAGCAGCAGTTATCCAGGCCGACCGTCGGCACGGGCACGCAGAAAGAGCGGAGCATAGCGCGCCACCCATGGCACGAGGAAGACGAGCCACAGCGTCGCCGCGGCAACGTTCAAGCCGGCGCTATACGCGGGCATGAGTTCGGCTGTGAGGCGGGTAATGGCCGTTGCATTCAGGCCAAGCAGTGCAACCCAGGTTAGCGCGTCGGCCGCCAGTGCGTGCCCGGAATGTCCGAGTGTCACGCGCGATCCCATCGCCACGATCATGCCAGTGAGAAAACCTATGCCGAGCGCGTGCAGCGGCGCGCGTCCGAGCCAGTCAGTTGCGGTGGCAAGCAACAGCACGCTTTGCAGGGCGTACAGCGTCATCGCGATCCCCAGCCACAGAAAAGCGATGTGCAGCATGGCAAGCAACCGTGCGTGGAAGCTCGCGCGGAATTGCCATACCCACGAGTGGTGCAGCGCGGCGACTGCCAGCGGCGTGTCAGCGAGGAATCGCCACTGCGGCAGGCCGGCAAGTTCGAGTGCCGCGTGCGCCATCGCGCAGGCAAGTATTAGTGGAGGTCCCCATGCCGGCCTCACCATGAGGTAGTTCATGATGATGCTCGAGGAGAAGAACGGAATCATGCGGTGTGCAACCAGAAACACCACGGGCACAAGGAATAGCCAAAGCGCGACCTCGCGCCCCGCAGCGAGCCACTGTGGCCAATCAAGCACGATGCCGGCGAGATGCAGCGCAACGCCAAGCGCCCCCGCCGCGAGTGCCGCGTTCAGCAGCGGCTCATGCGTACCATGGCGCGGAGCGCGCCGGTAACAGCGATACAGCGCCATAAGCGCCAGCCCCCAACCCACGAGCGTGACGATGAGCGCGAGGGCGAGCAGTCCGGTCGCGGCGTAGAGTCCCACGTACCAAATAAGCTGTCCGGCCAAGAGCAGGGTAGCAACGAGGCTGTAAATCCGTGGCCCAATAGTCGGTCCCTCCATCCAGCGTGGATAAACAGTGAATAGGAAGCCAAACACGAAGAACGGAAATATGCCGTAGAGCACCAGAAAGCCGTGCGCCGCGACGGGCGGGAGCAGCATCGCAGGAGAAGCCCCAGGTGAAGCGCGACCGACCAACGCCACGAGCCACAGTCCCATCACCAGCACGACCTGCAACATGCCCATGAGGAACAGAGGGCGATGCGGCGCTGAGCGCAGAATCTGCCAGCGAGTGGGTAAAGGTTGGGTGGGCATTCGGACCATAAGGCCGTGGGCGTCCCGGGCATGACACACCCCCGGCGTTTCGCTGGCCTTGATGTTCATCAAGCCGACCAGCGGTGCCTGCCCCCTGATGTAACGGCGTGCCACGCGCTCACGGCGGAGGGGCCTGCAATTGCTCTGCTATTCTTCCGGAGGACGCCGGTCGCACCCGACACGGGGGATGTTTGCGGCCCGGGCGCAGGTATCGGGGCACTCCAGAGCGCTCCGACAACAGCGACGGAGGGGAAACTACTCCACCATGGGAAGTAGCTTGGCGCGGCTGTGGGCGCGTCTCACGTGCGCACCCGTAACGATAGCCGACGCCGAGCGTCGGCGGCAGATTCAATTTTTGTCGGGCCTGCTGCTCGCGCTTAGCGTGCTCGGGGCACTGTCGCTCGCCATCCAGGCGCTCTTTGTTCCTGGTTTTCATCGCACGCTCTTGTTTCTCGCACCGGCGCTGGCATTCCTGCTGGTCGCCTATGGACTCAACTGCACGGGGCGCTACATGCCCGCCGCGCTGATGGCCATGGCCATCATGGTCGCGGGAAGTATCAGCGCGTTGTGGGCGGATCCCAATGATGCTTTCGCGTTCGCTTATCTGGTCGTCCCGGTGTTTCTTGCCCGACTGTTCCTCGCCGAACGACACTTCCTGATCGCAACGGGAACCATCGTGTTGGTAGTCATGGTGGCGGCGTCCGCGCTTGACGTGCCGGTAGCCCGGGTCGCGGCCGGGTCGATTTTCGTTGTGCTGGTCTCCGCCATCCTGTGGCTCGCGATTCGCCATCGTGCTGCTGTGGAAAAGGATCGGCGTGCAGAGCTGGCGCAACGTGAGGCGCGCTACCGCTCGGTGATCACCACCATGGCGGAGGGCATCACCGTCCAGCTGAACGATTCCACCGTCGTGGACTGCAACCCGGCAGCTGAGAGGATTCTTGGCATGAGTCGTGACCAGCTTGCCGGGCGCACGCCTATTGATCCGCGCTGGCGCGCCATCCACCCGGATGGTTCACCGTTCCCTGGCGAGACCCATCCCTCGATGATCGCGTTGCGTACTGGCAAGCCGCAGAGCAACGTTGTGATGGGCGTATACCACCCCGACGGGAAGCTGGTCTGGATCTCCATCAATGCCCAGCCTATTCGCGGCGCCGAGGGAGGCCCGTCGCAGGGTGTGGTGTGTTCGTTCTCCGACATCAGTGATCAGCTGCGTCAACAGACAGAACTCGAGGCCAGCGAAGCGCGCTGGCGCGCCATATTCGATCAGACCTACCAGTTCAGCGGGGTGCTTGAGCCGGATGGCACTCTGGTTGAGGCCAACTGGACAGCCCTTGCGTTCGCGGGTGTCGAGCTTGCCGACGTGGTAGGCAAGCCGTTCTGGGAAACGCCATGGTGGAACCACTCACCGGTGCAACAGGAAAAATTGCGCGCGGGTATTGCTCACGCCGCGCGCGGCGAGTTCATCCGCTTCGAGACCACGCACCCGGCGCCGGACGGTACGCTTGCCTACGTCGATTTCTCGTTGAAGCCGGTGTTCGACGAGCGTGGCGAAGTGGTGATGTTGATCCCGGAAGGACGCGATATCACCGAGCGCATCCGCGCCGAGATGGCGCTGCGCGAAAGCGAGGCGCGGCTCATGGAGGCGCAGCAGATCGCGCACTTCGGGTCCTGGGAACTCGACGTCGTCGCAGGAACGCTGAATTGGTCGGCCGAGATCTACCGGATTTTCGAGCTCGATCCGATTTCTACGGTGGTCGACTACGAATTGTTTCTGTCGCGCATTCACCCGCATGACCGGATCGCCGTCGATCATGCCTATGCGGAATCCGTCAAGAAACGAACGCGCTACGAGATCGTGCACCGGCTACTGATGCCGGATGGGCGAATCAAGTACGTGCGCGAAAGCGGCAGGACGCACTACAGCGAAGACGGTGTGCCGTTGCGCTCTGTCGGAACAGTTCAGGATGTCACGGCGCAACATGCGGCCGAGACACGCGTGCGCCAGGTCAACCGTCTGCTCGTTACGATCGCCGAAACCAATGCCATGATGGTGCGCGAGACCGAGCGCTCGCGGGTGATGGCGGAGTTATGCCGGATTCTGGTCGAACGCGGCGAGTATCGGATGGTCTGGATCGGACTGGCCGATTGGGCGAGCGGCGAATTGCGTCCGGCGGCCTCCGCCGGTCTCGCCGACGCCTACCTTGGCAAGATCAGTGTGCGCTGCGATGACACCCCGGAAGGCCATGGTCCGCTTGGTATCGCCGCGCGAACCGGCGAGCCAGTCGTGGTGAATGACACCGAGGCGGAACCGATCTTTCTGCCGTGGCGCGCGGCAGCGCGCGAAATGGGATTTCGTTCGGTGCTCGGGTTGCCACTCATCGTGGGAGGCGAGGTCGTCGGCACGATCGGCGTGTACGCCCAGACCACGGGCGCGTTCGAGACCGAAGAAACGGAATTGTTGGCGCGACTGGCCGACACCGTCGGGTACAAGTTGCGCGCCATCGAGGATGCGCTCGAGCGTCGCCGCGCCGAGCACGCACTTCGTGAAAGCGAGGCGCGCTATCGAAATATTGTCGAGACCGCGCACGAGGGTATCTGGACCATCGACGCCCAGGGTCGGACCACGTTCGTGAATCGCATGATGGCGGACATGCTGGGTTACAGCGTGGAGGAGATGACCGGGCGGGCGCTGTTCGACTTTATGGACGACGAGGGTCGCGAGATATCGGCGCGCAACATCGAGCGCCGTCGCGAGGGGATCGCCGAGCAGCACGAGTTCAAGTTTCTGCGCAAAGACGGCGCTGCCATCTGGACATTGCTTAACACCACTCCACTGCAGGATGAGCAGGGATACGCTGGCGCGTTGGCGATGGTTACCGACATTTCGGAGCGCAAGCAGGCCGAGGAGGCACTGCGTGCATCCGAGGCCATGCTCAACAAGGCGCAAGAGGTCGCCAATACGGGCAGCTGGACCTGGGATATGGGGAGCAATTCAGTCAGCTGGTCGCGGCACACTTACCGTCTCTATGGTGCCAATCCCGACGATCCGCCCACCGACCTGTGGGCTTGGATCGATGCCTGCGTTCATGCGAGCGACATGCCCGGGCTGCGCGAAAGCATTGCGAGCGGAAAGCGCGGCAAGAGCAAGCCGACCGAGTTTCGCGTCACCTGGCCGGATGGCAGTGTCCATTGGCTGTACGGCGAAGGGGAGGTGATCTGCAATGCGCACGGCGCACCCGTGCAGATGGTAGGAACGTTGCAGGACATCACCGAGCGTAAGCGCGCGGAACTGGCCCTGCGCGAAAGCGAGGCGCGCCTGCGAACCGTTGTCAGCAACGCCCCGGTGATACTGTTTTCGCTCGACCATGAGGGAAAGTTCGTTCTGTCCGAGGGCAGCGGGCTCAAGTCGCTCGGGTTGAAGCCGGGCGAAGTGGTGGGACGTTCGGTCTTCGACGTTTACAGCGATTTTCCGGAAATCTGCGCCGACGTTCGTCGGGCTCTGGCAGGCGAGGCATTTATCGCCGTGACAACGATTGGCGCGCTGGAGTACGAGGTGTACTTCTCGCCGATTACAGGTGTAGACGGCAAAGTACAAGCGATCAATGGACTGGCGCTCGACATCACCGAGCGCAAGCGAGCCGATGCGGCGCTGCGCCAATCAGAAGAGCGTTTCCGCCGCGTGTTTGAGGTGACGCCGGTTGTCATGTCAGTCACGCGCGAGCGCGATTCTTCCTTTGTGGACCTGAACGAGGCGTTTTGCGAGGTAACTGGCTGGGCGCGCGCGGAGGCGCTCGGCCGCACCGATCTCGATCTCGACCTGTGGCCGGATCCGGGCGAGCGCGAGAACATGATGCAGCAATTGCTCGCGCGTGGTGCCATCCACAATGCCGAGTGGCGCCTGCGCACGCGCAGCGGAGAGTTGCGCCATATCCTTGGTTCGGCCGAGCGCATGCGTTTGGCGGACGAGCCGTGCATCCTGCTGGTCGGTCAGGACATCACCGCGCGCAAGCGTGCCGACGAGCAGATGCGCAAGCTTTCCAGTGCGCTCGAAAACACTGCCGAGTCGGTCATGATTACCGACCGGCGAGGTGTGGTCGAGTACGTCAATCCGGCCTACGAATCCATTACCGGCTTCGCGCGCAACGAGGTAATCGGTGGCAAGCCAAGTATCGTGAAGTCCGGTCGCCAGGGCCCGGAGTTTTACCGTCAGCTGTGGCGTTCCATCACGGCAGGCGACGTGTTCAGCGAGGTGTTCGTCAACAAACGAAAGGACGGCTCGCTGTTCTACGAAGAGAAGACCATCACGCCGCTCAAGAACGATGCGGGCGAGATCACCCACTTCGTATCGACCGGCCACGATATTACCGAGCGCATGCAGACGCAGGAGCAGCTGCGCTTCCTCGCCCACCACGACGCGCTCACCGAGCTACCGAACCGCACCCTGCTGCTTGATCGTCTCCGGCAGGCGCTGGCGCGCGTGCGCCGCGGCAATCGCCGCCTGGCGGTGGTGTTTCTCGATATCGACCGCTTCAAGAACATCAACGATACGCTCGGCCACGATATCGGCGACCACTTGCTGCAGGACTTGTCGCAACGCCTGCTCGGTTGCCTGCGCGACGGCGACACGGTGGCGCGCTTTGGCGGCGACGAGTTCGTGGTGCTGCTCGATGATCTTGGCAGCGTGACTGACGTTACCGGCATTGCCTTGAAGATCCTCGAGGTGCTGAAACCCCCGTTTCTCGTTGGCGAGGCAACCCTGCACGTGACGGCATCGATTGGTATCAGTCTGTTCCCGAATGACGGCGAGGACTCCGGCACTCTGCTCAAGAACGCCGACACCGCCATGTACCGTGCAAAGGATCTCGGTCGCAACAATTACCAGTTCTACTCGGCGGACATGAGCGCACGCGCGTTCGAGCGTCTGACGCTGGAGAACTCCCTGCGTCATGCGCTCGAACGCGAGCAGTTCGTGCTCTACTATCAGCCGCAGATAGACGTTCGGTCAGGCAAGATCATAGGTGCCGAGGCCTTGTTGCGCTGGAAGCACCCCGAGTTCGGTCTCGTGGCGCCCGCCGAATTCGTGCCGCTGCTGGAAGAGACGGGACTTATCATGGCAGTCGGTGAGTGGGTGTTGCGTCGCGCCTGTTCGCAGTTGCGGCGCTGGCACGATGCCGGGCATGCGGGATTGCGCGTGGCGCTGAATCTCTCCAGCCGCCAGTTCAATGACCGCAACCTCGCCCGTGTCGTAGAGCGCATCGTTTCCGAATGCGGCGTGCGTCCCGACTGCATAGAGCTTGAGATTACCGAGGGGCTCATCATGCAGCAGACGCGCACCACGATGGACATTCTGTCCGCGCTCAACCAAACCGGCATCCGGCTCGGGTTGGACGATTTCGGCACGGGGTACTCGTCGCTCTCATACCTGCGCCGATTCCCGCTCGATACCCTCAAGATCGATCGCAGCTTCGTACTCGACATTCCAGCCGATCCGGATGACATGGCGATCACCCAGGCGATCATCATGATGGGACGCAGCCTAAAGCTGGACCTGATAGCCGAGGGAGTGGAGACGCCCGAACAGCGTGATTTCTTGATGGATCAGGGCTGTCCCGTCATGCAGGGTCACCTGTTCGGTCACCCGATGTCGGCCGAGGACTTCGATGTTCTGCTCGCCAGGCCAATCGAGCAGAAGGGCGGTCAAATGCCGAAGCGCGCTACGCGCGACGCACGCGGTGCGCCAGGTAAAGTGCGGCGCTAAGCACCAATAGGGCCACGCCCTGATGCGCCGCTGCCAACGTCAGCGGTACGCGCAGCAGCAGGGTGCTGATACCAAGCGTCACCTGAAGCGCGAGCGCAGCCAGCAGAAGGTGGTTGGCCGCGCCGACGTCGGACGGCAGCGCCAGTTTCCGGATGCGCCACCAGAAGGCGGCGATCACGCCAATCAGCACGTACGCGACGAGCCGGTGATTGAACTGCACCGTGCCGACGTTCTCGAACAGATTCACCCACCACGGTTGCTGCGACCACATGCCGACCGGGAAGAACGACTCGCCCATCA
>LJVB01000072.1 GCA_001304215.1 Acidithiobacillales bacterium SM1_46
CCTCGAGCGGTGCGACGTGCTCGTAAATGGCGCGATACAGGAACACGAAACTCGAGGCCCGGTAGTTGAGCTGGCAGTGCACCAGCACCTTGTCTTGCGCGCGGGCCGAAAGGATGCGCTGAAACAGCTCGAAGTCGTCCGCACTCGGGTGCTCGAAGTCGACCGGAATATTCACGTACGCAATACCCTCCCGGCCGACCAGACCGCCCTCCTCGGGCAGCGAACCGTAACTTTGTGGTGGCGCGAGATTGATGACGAGTGTGTAACCCTTTGCCCGCAAAGCCGCGAGCTGCGCGGCAGCCGCTCGCTGACAGCGACGAAGTTGCGTGGGGGCGCATCGTCCGCAGTACGTAGCCACAGCGGTCCGAGACAATAAGCCGAGGCACCAAGCACCACCACTCCGGCCAGTGCTCCGATCAGCCATCGCCTCTTCAGTGTCATCATCCCCTCCTTCGTCTGGCCGCCGAGCCGCTCGGCACTTTACGCGAGCCAGTGTACGATGGCTGGCGCCGACATGAACATCGCCCCGACCACTTCGGTGCAGCACGCCGCTGCGGCCTTTGCGCTCGCCACCCCGATCAGGAGCGTCGAGCCGCTGGGACTTGGACTGATCAACGACACCTATCTCGTCATTGATACGGCAGGCACGCAAGCCGTGCTGCAGCGCATCAACCGCCGCGCCTTCCCGAAGCCGGAACGCATCCTCGAAAACCTGCGCACCCTGCTCGCGCATATCGCCGCGCGCGATACCGGTACGCGAACGCTGCAACTTCCGGAGATCGTACAGGCGCGTGATGGCCAGGACTGGTTCATCGATGCCGATGGCTCATTCTGGCGAACGCTCACCTACATCACCGGCAGCGTCACGCACGAGCGGCTGACGAGTGCGGCGCAGGCGGGCGAAGTGGGCTATGCGCTCGGGCGGTTCCATGCGCTGGTGCAGGATCTGCCGACCGAACACCTGCACGTCACTCGAGAAGGATTTCACCAGACGCCGCTCTATTTCGCCCGGTTTCGCGAGGCGCTGGCACGTGCGCCGGCGCACAACCCGTCGCCGGCACTCTCCTTCTGCTTCGAGTTCGCCAATGCGCGCGAATCCATCGTCGGCGCGCTGGAGGACGCCAAGCGCCAGGGCATCCTGGCGCTGCGGATCATTCATGGCGATCCGAAAATCGACAACGTGCTGTTTGATGGCGCAAGCGACAAGGCCATCAGCCTGATCGACCTCGATACCGTTCAGCCGGGATTGCTGCACTACGACATTGGCGACTGCCTGCGCTCGGCCTGCAACACGGCGGGCGAATCACCCGGGCAAGCGAGCGATGCGCAATTTGATCTCGACCGCTGCCATGCCCTGATGACGCGCTACGTCGCCGAGACCCGCGCGTTCCTGACACCATCCGATATCGATTACCTGCCCGATGCCATCCGTCTGATTCCCTTCGAGCTCGGGCTGCGCTTTCTCGCCGACCACCTCAACGGCAACGTCTACTTTAAGGTAAAGTGGCCGGAGCAAAACCTGTTGCGCGCCGAGACCCAGTTCCGGCTTACCGCCAGCATTGAGGCGAAGCTTCCGGCAATCCGCACGCTGATCACCGACGCCATTGCGCGCGCGTAGACGCCCGGCGCTGGCAATCCCGCGGCGAGCGTGGGGTTGAAAACTTGGCCACCCGCCGGCACTTGTCTAGACTCTCCCGATCCTGAAGCACGGAGCACGTATGGCACGCGTCAAGATTTACAGCACCGGAACCTGCCCGCTTTGCGAGCGGGCCAAAAATCTGCTGAAGAAGTACGGAATTGGTTACGACGAGGTGCGGGTGGATACCGACCGTGCCGGACTGAAGGAAATGCTCGAAGCGACCAACCACGCCCGCACCGTCCCGCAGATCTTCGTGGACGGCAAGCATATCGGTGGCTTCACAGAGCTCACCGAGTTCCACATGGATGGCGGGCTTGACGACCTGATGCCGGGCGCAGCCTAGCGCTTTTCTGCAGGCGACGTAGTGCCGCGCCGCGCGGGCACGCCAACGTTCACCACGTTGCCGTCGAGGTCTGCATAACAATCCACGAAGGAGCGCTGCTCGCCGCCCTGCTGGGCCATCTGTCCAAGCACTATGCGCTCGATGTAAAAACCACGTTGCGTGACGTGGACACGGCCGGGCTTCACGATGCGCGCGAAGTCCGGCGCGCTCGCCAACTTGAGTGCCGCCACCTCGCAGGCCTCGACGGCGCGCGCCTGGGCAGGATTGAGCAGATGCTGTGCCTGCCGTTGTACCCACGGCACCTCACGGTAGGCAATCACGGAACCCACAACCAGCACAATGAGGAGCGGAATAAGCGGGCGCATCGCGCGCCGGCGCCGCGCGGCCTCGACCGCGGAGGGCGCGCGATGCGCCGGCGACATGCCGGATTCAGGCCCTTCCGACATTGATGTCACTCGGGGAGTGGTAGTACTCACTGTCCTCGGCGAACTGCCTCACGAGGCGAAGCAGTTCCGCCATACGGCCCTCGGCCGTGCTGACGGGTGCACATTCCTCGCAGCGCGGATCTCCACACGGTTGGCGCGAGTACAACCAGTACTGGATCGCACCCGCCAGCACACCATCGCCGATATCCCAGACATCGGCCTCGCTGTCGCGATCCGCCAATTCGTTGCCGACGGCAACGGCCTTGTCGAACGCAACATCAAAAAGTTCTTCCGGGTTACTCATAGTGTTGCTCACCCCTGCGAAAGTTGGGGATTATTCTACCTTAATGGTGCGTCCCGCCAGCGGACGCTAGATAACGCTTGACCGCATGAGCATCCCGGGCGCGAAAATAGCGTTCCGTCTTTCGTGGGTGGACGGTTCGCGGGCACTCTGCCTCGGCGGAACTCGTGACCCCGGCTGACCGAACCCACGCTAACCCCGAAACAAGGAGTATCGGTGATGAAACAGCTCGCTTTGATCGTTAGCGTTCCATTGTTCTTGCTGTCATTCGGCGCATCCGCCGCCAACACCGTCACCATGCATGCCATCGACGCAAACGGTGTCGGCAAGGCGATCGGCACCATCACCCTGACGGATTCCGACAAGGGTCTGGTGCTACAAACCAATCTCTCCGGCCTCGCCCCGGGTCAGCACGGTTTCCACGTTCATGAGAATG
The DNA here is from genome assembly GCA_001304215.1 of Acidithiobacillales bacterium SM1_46. Classification (GTDB taxonomy): domain Bacteria; phylum Pseudomonadota; class Gammaproteobacteria; order Acidiferrobacterales; family Sulfurifustaceae; genus SM1-46. The sequence continues at coordinate 3,145 of LJVB01000072.1, forward strand.
CTGACTGCGGTGCCAAGGAAAAAGATGGAAAGCCGGTCGCCGGCCTCGCGGCTGGTGGACACTACGATCCTGGCAAGACCGGCAAGCATGAAGGACCTGCCGGGGCCGGACACCTTGGCGACTTGCCGACGCTCGACGTCGATGCGCAGGGCCATGCAAAGGGCTCGCTGGTGGCACCGCGACTGAAACTGGCCGACGTCAAGGGCCGCTCGCTCATGATCCACGCGGGCGGTGACAACTACTCGGACAACCCCAAGCCGCTCGGCGGTGGCGGCGCGCGCGTCGCCTGCGGGATCATCCGGTAGTACGTTTCGGCGCGCGGTGGTGGCGGCGATCGCTAGCCTGGCTCGCTGCTTACCGCTGCCACCAGCGCAAGGTCGCCAGCCTTGACCGACGCGGCGTCGAACTTCTTGGCGGCCGCGGCCATGCGCGTCAGCGCCTCGCCGATCGGCATCGCGGGCCGGGTGTCGCCCTTCTTGATCTTGTGAAAACGCACCGGGTTGATTCGTGCCACCACATAGGTGCGCAGGTACGGTGACTTGAAGCCGCGCGCTTCGAGTCCCTGCACGATGCGTTTGACCTGTGCATCGATCCCCGTGATGCGTGACGCGTAGTCCTCACGCACCCGCAGGCTCGCGGGCAGCGTCTTGTCGCTGAATCGATCGACCTTTTTCAGAAACGGGCTGTACGCGCCGCCGCCAAAACGCGGGTTCTTGTCGTAGATGATGCCAAGCGTCAGCAACTCCGGGGCCTCGAATTCGGCGCTGAATTCGCTCTCCCTGGCGCGCGGCTTGCGCTTGGCGAGATTGCGCGCCATGCGGATGACCTCGAGACTGCGATCCTTCAGGTTGTGCGCCTTCTCGGTGTTGAGCGCGAGGATGCGAAACGCGAGATCCTCGTCGGGCGAGACCAGTGCTGTCACCTGGCGCAGACCAAGATGCCTTGCCGCCGCCAGGCGATGCCGCCCGTTCGGCGTCCAGAGTCTTCCATCCTCGCCGCGCACAACGATCAGCGGATCCAGAAACGAACCGCTCTCCTCTATCTTGTTGGCGAGGCGCTTGGCGTGCGTTGGGGAGAGGTCGCGCTGAAACGGCGTGGGCTGCACCGCCTCGACCGGAAGCGCGGCGATCAACAATGCGCGCCCCGAGAGCGGCTCGCGGTAAGCGCCAATCGGCGCGCCGCCCGCGCCGGTCACCTGCGCCACTAACGGCGCGAGCGCGTCGCTATCCAGTCCGAGCACGATCTCGGCGGCATCCAGGCCACGCTTGTCCTTGCGCGGGGCCAAGCGTGCGCGCTTGCCACGTGATTTCTTGGCAGATTTCCTTGTTGCCATGTGCGCGAGTCTACCGGAAAACGCGCGCGCGCAGGCACGCGCATGCCCCGGACACCCTGCTCTCGGGTAAGCTCATGCTTTGCGCCAGCTGCCCCGAGCGCGCCACCGACCCGGACCATCGCCCATGCCCGCACCATTACCCGCTCGTGTTGTCATCCTCGGCGCCGCTGGACGCGATTTTCACAACTTCAACATGGTGTTTCGCGACAATCCGCAGTCCCGGGTGGTCGCGTTTACTGCCACCCAGATCCCCGAGATCGCCGGGCGGCGCTACCCGCCCGAGCTCGCCGGCGGGCTTTACCCGCAGGGCATCCCGATTGTCGAGGAAAGCCACCTTGAAGCGCTTTGCGCTCGCGAGCGTGTCACACAGGTGGTGTTTTCTTACAGCGACATTGAACATGCACGCGTCATGCATACCGCCTCGCGGGCGCTGGCACTGGGCGCGGACTTCGTGCTGCTCGGCCCCGGCCGCACAATGCTCGCGGCGCCGGTTCCCGTCATTGCCACTTCCGCGGTGCGCACCGGCTGTGGCAAATCGCCCGTCACCCGCTGGTTGTCGCGCCGCCTCAAGGAACGCGGCCTGCGCGTCGTGGTCATGCGTCACCCGATGCCCTACGGCGACCTTGCGCGTCAGGCGGTGCAGCGTTTCGCAAACCGTGCCGACCTCGATGCCGCGCACTGCACCGTGGAGGAACGCGAGGAGTACGAACCGCACCTTGCCATCGGCAACGTGGTTTACGCCGGCGTGGATTACGCACGCATCGTGGCGCAGGCCGCGCAGGAAGCCGACGTTATCCTGTGGGACGGCGGCAACAACGATTTCCCGTTCCTGCGCCCGGACCTGCACTTGGTACTGGTCGACCCATTGCGTCCCGGCCACGAAACCACGCACCACCCGGGCGAGGCGGTACTTCGCATGGCCGATATCATCATCGTCACCAAGGTGAACAGCGCGACGCCAGAGGATATCGAACGTGTCAGCGCGAACGCGCGGCGCATCAATTCGCGCGCACCCATCGTGCGCGGAACGTCGCCACTCACCATAGAGAATGCCGGCCGACTGCAGGGAAAGCGGGTATTGGTGGTCGAGGACGGTCCGACCATCACGCACGGCGGCATGCCACACGGCGCCGGATGGGTCGCGGCGCGATCCGCCGGCGTTGCCGCGATCGTCGATCCGCGACCGACAGCAAGCCCGTCAATCGCCGCCCTCTATGCGCAGTACCCGCACATCGGGCCGGTGTTGCCGGCGGTGGGCTACTCGCCAGCGCAGCTCGAGTCGCTCGCGGCCACCATCAATGCCGTCGACGCCGACGTGGTGGTCGCCGCGACGCCGGCCGATCTCTCCGCGTTGATCGCCATCAACAAGCCGGTCGTTCGCGTGCGCTACGAGTTCGCCGAGGCAGGCGAGCCCGCGCTCAGTGCCCTGCTGGAGGATTTTATGCGCGATCGAAAGCTTGCCCGCTGATTACGCCGTTTCCGCACCGAGTTTCACGATGGTTCCGGTTTCGCCCGCCAGGATAGCGCCGGCATCCTGCAGCCTGCCGATGCCGGCGACCCCGCCCGCCTCGGCGAATTCACAGGCCGCTTCCACCTTGGGAGCCATCGAACCGGGTGCGAACGCGTGCTGGCGCAGCGCCGCTGGCGCAATGCGGCGGACTCTCCTGGCGCGCGACGTCTCCCAGTCGAGATACACCCCGTCCACATCCGTGAGCATCAGGAGCCAGTCGGCGCGCAGTTCCCGGGCGAGCAAGCAGCTGGCGCGGTCCTTGTCGATCACCGCCTCGACACCGACGAGACTGTCGTCGGCGCGGCGTATCACCGGCACGCCGCCCCCACCCGCGCAAATGACGATCACATCCTGGTTCACGAGCAGCTCGATGACGCCCAACTCGAAGATGCGCCGCGGCACCGGCGACGCCACCACCCGCCGGTATCCCGCGCCTTCCGCGGCGATACTCCAACGTCGTTCCTGCACCAGGCGCTTGGCCTCGACGGCGCTATGTACCGGTCCAATCGGCTTTGAAGGATGGCGAAACGCCGGATCGGCGGGATCGACCTCGACCTGCGTGAGCAGCGTCGCAAGGCGACGATCCGGCAGCAAATTGGCGAGTTCCTGCTCGATCAGGTAACCGATCATGCCCTCCGATTCGGCGTCCAGGATGTCGAGCGGATAGGTCTCGTCGCCGTGGTAGCTCGCGGCTTGCAGCGCCAGCAATCCGACCTGCGGACCGTTGCCGTGCGAGATAACGAGCGCATGCTCGCTGGCCAGCGGCGCGAGTGCTGCGGCGGCCAGCCGCACGTTGCGCCGCTGGTTTTCGGCGGTCATTCGCTCGCCGCGACGCAGAAGCGCGTTGCCGCCAAGGGCCACTACGATACGCATGCCGGACCTCGCTCCACTCCACCCGCATCACGACGATCGAAACCGAGTATACCCCTCAGGCCGACGGGAGCACGCGCGGCCGGTAAAACGCCAGCGCGTTCTCGAACAGCACCCGGCGCGCGAGCGGCTCACCGAGTGTCTCCTGTACCAGCCCGAGGTCGGCGGAAGAAAACGGACGCGGCGCGCGCGTCGAGGGCAGGTCCGTTCCGAAGAGAAGCGCATCGGGATTGATTGCCGCGATTTCCCGCAACGCCTGCCGCACATCGAGATCGACGCGGCCGAAACCCGTTGCCTTGACGCGCGCGCCGTGCTCGACGAGCCGCAGCAACGCGGGGAAGCCGGCGCGCGACAGACCGAGATGATCGATGCTCAGTGCCGGCAGACGCCGCAGCCGCGCATCCAGCCCGGCGAGATCGACCGAATCGATGTAGAGCTCGATATGCCATCCGGCGAGCGCATGCACGCGCGCCGCAAGCCGTTCGAGATCCTGCAGATCGGCGGAGCCCCCGCGACGTACGTTAAAGCGCACGGCCCGCACACCGGCGCGATCGAGCGCGAGGATCTCGGCATCCGTGACTGACTCCGGCAGCTGCGTAACGCCGACGTAGCCCGACCCAAGCTGGCGCAAGGCATCCAGCAGATAGCCCTGGTCGAACCCCTGAAACGACCCCGACACCACCGCGCCACCGGCGACGCCGAGCGGCTCGGTCTGCACGCGGTAGTCTGCGCAGGTAAAGGCCGGTGGCAGGTAGCCCTGGTTGGCCACCAACGGGAAGCGCGGATCGATGATATGGAGATGCGCGTCGAAAACAGGAGGTCGCGACATGGCAAGCGATCCGGGGCTGGCGCGATGCGGGAGCTCGCGACGTGCCGCCAAATTAGCCCTCCCTGCGGGCCAAGGCAAACGGACCGCACCGCGCTGTGGTAGGCTTGTGCCCGACAACGCATTTCCGAAAAGGCTTTTCCATGGCAACGCAACCCGAACAGAAACTTCCCGAACTCAAGATGGACCCCGCGAGCCTGTATCGCGAGGAAATCTTCACCGACCGCAAGGTTGGCACGATCCGCTGCATGGTTCCGGTCAAGCCCGATGGCTCGGCCGACGCCGCACGCAAGGCGCTCTACGTTGGCGAGGCACAGCTACTGACCCCGGTGGGTGCGTTGCCGCTGGCGTTCGAGATCCAGGCGGACAATCTTTCCGAGGCCGTGGAGAAGTTCCAGGCCGCGGCGAAGGTTGGTGTAGAGCGCGCCGTGAAGGAACTGCAGCAGATGCGCCGCGAGGCCGCCTCCTCGCTGATCATCCCCGACACCGGCACCACGGCCGGCATCACCGGTGCCGTTCCCGGCGCGCCGGGGGGCGGCAAGATCAAACTGCCGTAGGCGGCCAGATCAGGTCCGCGGCGGCGACTCGCGCACCAGGTCCCGCAGGGTGCGTGCCCGCAGGGATGTGCCGATCGCCGCATCGAGTTCCGTCAGTGTCGCCTCGACCTGCGGCTCGCCCACGGTGCTGGCCACGCCCGGCATGGTCTCATCGCCGGCAGTGCGAATCGCATCCAGCACCTCTTTCAATGGCACCGCGTCGAACGCGCGCGCCGGGAGATAGCACGACGGATCGTCCGCCGTCTCGGCGAGAAAACCGCCGCGCACCAGCACGTCTGTGATACGCCCGAGCGAGGCAAGCGGCACGTGCAGATACTGCGCCAGACCGTCGAGCGTCCAGGCGGGCTCGTTGCGCTGGAAGCGCGCGCCGATCGCCGCCAATGCCTGCAGGGCAATCCGTTCCTTGGCGCGATTGCTGAGCTGCGGATCGCGCACGTGCGTTGCGAGATTTTCCGGATGTTGCCAGTAGAACGCGATGCTCGCACCGACCAGCACGATCAACCAGTTGAGGTAGAGCCAGATCATCGCGAGGATCACGATGGCGAAGCCCGCGTAGATCGCCGCGTACTTGGTCGAGCCCGCGACGAACGAGGCAAACCCCCAACCGACGCTCTGCCAGAGAATGCCCGCCACCACCGCGCCGGCCAGCGCCGGACGCAGCCGGACCTTGGTGTTCGGCATGAACATGTAGACAAATAGAAAGGCACCTATGACCAACAGGTAGGGAACCAACCTGCCGATACCGGCAACAATGCTGCCAAGCGGCTCGATGTTCGCAAGCGCCTGGACTACGCGGTGGCTGAACAACGTGGCCGTGACGCCGAGCGCCGCGAACACCAGCATCGGTCCGACGGTGAGCACGCTCAGGTATTGGCTGAAGCGCTGCGCGAGACGCCGCGCGCGCTGCACGCGCCACACGTGATTGAATGCCGACTCGATCTTGTGCAGCAGCGCGACAACCGTATAGACCAACAGCGCGAGACCAACCGCTCCCAGCACGCCGACACGCATGTTCTCCACAAAGCCGATGATCTGGTTGGTGATCTCGACGCCCTTGGGGCCGAGCGGCTCGAGCACGGTAAGCAGCGTGGGCCGGATCTGGTTGTGCACGCCGAACGCCTTGAGCACTGAAAACGACAACGCCAGCAGCGGCACCAGCGACAACAGCGTGGTATACACGAGACTCATGGCGCGCAGGGTGAGCTGGCCCTCGATGAGGTCGCGCAGCAGCGCATAGACTAGCTGCAGCGCGTGGATCACCTTGCGGCGCAGCGACGTGGCCTGCGACAGATCCTGACCCCACAGGAACTGCTCGAAGCGTGTATGCCAATCGGTTGCGTTCATCGACCCGATCTCCGTTGCGGCGTGCGCTGCCTGCCCCATGATACCCGGCGGAAGCCGGATTGCTACCCGGCGTCTTGCGCCGTCGCCGGATGCCAACGCCCAGAAACGAACGGGGCCGGGGAGTTGCCTCCCCGGCCCCGTCGCATGGCCATTTCGCTGGAACTACTTGCCGAGCTTCTGCTTGATGGCCGCCACCACGGCATCGCTCGAGGTCGCGTTCACGTCCGTCAGCATTCCTTCCTTCTGGTAGAAACCGATCAGCGGCGCGGTCTTCTCATTATAGGTATCGAGCCGCTTGGAGATGGCTTCCTCGGTCTCGTCGGCGCGCTGCACAACCGGACTGCCGCACTTGTCGCATACGCCTTCCTTCTTCGGCGGCATGCTCTTGACGTTATAGATCGCCTGGCACTTCGGGTTGGAGCAGGTGCGGCGCGTGGTGAGGCGGTCGAGAATCACGCTGCGCGGCACGTTCAGGTTCACTGCCATGTCGAGCTTGATGTTGAGCCCGGCGAGCATCTTCTTCAGGGCATCGGCCTGCGGGATGGTGCGCGGGAAACCATCGAGCAGGAAGCCCTTCTGGCAGTCAGGCTCCTGCAGGCGTTTTTCCATGATGCCGAGGATCAGATCATCCGGCACCAGATCGCCGCGATCCATGTACTCCTTGGCCTTCTTGCCGAGGTCGGTGCCGGCCTGCACCGCGCCGCGCAGAATGTCGCCAGTTGAAATCTGCACCGAGCCGTCGAGCTGCGTAAGCAGCTTGGCCACCGTGCCCTTGCCCGCGCCAGGCGCGCCCAGAAGGATGAGTCTCATGGATGAATACCCCTTGTCGTGTAGCGAGTGATTGGAATCCGGAGTGCCGGCCAAACGGCCACGCGGCCGGCAATGAAAATCGCATTCGGGCCGTCCATGCCCGCTGCCCTCGCCACGGTCCCATCGGCGAGGCGCGGATTGTGCCTGCGGATCGAGGCTACTTCAAGCAATCCGGCCAACGCGCCTGCCCTAGCGGACCTGGCGTGAGAGGACCATGCGCAGGACTACGTACCCCACCACGGCCGAAAGCAGCGAGCCGACGAGAATCCCGAGTCGCACGCTGGCCCCATACTGCGGTCCGGCATGCTCGAAGGCCAATGAGCCGATGAACAGGCTCATCGTGAAGCCGATGCCGCAGAGCAGCGCCGCGCCGTAGAGCTGCCCCCACGTCACGCCCGCGGGCAGGCGCGCCATGCGCAGTTGCACGGCCAGCCAGGCAAACAGGAATACCCCGAGCTGTTTGCCAAGGAAAAGACCCGCCGCGATGCCGAGCGGGACGGGCTCACAATAAAGTAAGCCACCGATGGATGCAGATCGTGCTCGAGCTCGCGCAGCGGCGAGTGCTTCGGGTTGTTCGGATCGCGCATCGGAATCACCGCAGCGAGTGCCACACCGGCGAGCGTTGCATGCACCCCGGACTTGAGCACCGACGCCCACATGATGAGCCCGACCAGCACGTAAGCCGGCAGTCTCGTGACGCCACGCCGGTTCATCAGGATCAGCACCGCGAGCGCCGTGAGCGCCACCGCCAGCGAACTGAGCGAGAGCTTTGCCGTGTAGAAGATGGCGATGACGACGATCGCCCCGAGGTCGTCCAGGATCGCGAGCGTCATCAGGAACACCTTGAGCGCGGTCGGCACCTGCTTGCCGAGCAGCAGCAGCACGCCAAGGGCGAAGGCGATATCGGTCGCGGCCGGTATCGCCCAGCCGTGGAGCGTCACCGGGTCCTGCCAGTTAGACCAGGCGTAGATAATTGCGGGCACGGCCATGCCGCCCGCTGCGGCGAACGCCGGCAGCACTGCCTGCGATGGCTGGGCGAGGTCGCCTTCCAGGATCTCGCGCTTCAGCTCCAGCCCGACAAGAAAGAAGAACACGGCCATCAGGCCGTCGTTGACCCACAACAGCATCGGCTTGAAGATTTCGAAATCGCCGATCCGGATCGCCACCGGCACTTCCAGCAGATAGTTGTACAGCCATGCCAGCGGGGAATTGACCAGTATCATCGCGACGGCAGCGGCACCCACCAGCAGCATGCCGCTGGCGGACTCGAACTGCAGGAACTCCCGTAACCGCTGGATAATGCCCTTGTCCGGTTTCTTCACGTTGGCCTGTGCGCGGTTTCGCCCGCAATCACGTCGATGCGGTCAGTGCCCCCGCATGATAGACGCTGACCCCTGCTGCTGAAAAGGCGCACTGTCATTCCCACACCATTGTCATGTTTGTCTCGATCGCACGCTTGATCTAGATTCGAAGCATGAGCTTCGAACACTATGCTCAGCGCCTGCTCAACCCGTTCCGCGGCGCGATGCACACCGTTCGCTTCCAGTCCGCCGAGGCGGTCACGCTGGATGGACTCAATTGGGACATCTATGTCGCGAACGACCAACTGCGCCAGGGCCTCGACAATCGTCGCCAGGCGCAGATCAGCGATATCCGTTATGGGAGCTGGTCGCCCGACAAAGGTCTCAAGCGCGGGCCGCTCTATCCGTCCGATGACTTCCGGCGAATGGAGGCGATGGGTGCGGTGGTGTATGAGCACCTCGTGCATGTGCACGACTCAGTCCCTTTCGGGTTCGCGGACCGTTTCGAGCTCTGGCTGCTCGACACAGCGGGCCAGCCGCTCGCTTTGCTGCACAGCGCGGTTGCGGAACAGGAACTCGACACCAGCCTCCCGATCGACTGGCGTGCGGGCCTCGCCGCGCACGAGCGCTTCGCCAGCGCCGCCATGGCCGAGCTGGATGGCGGTGGCGCTGGCGAATACCTCACCCGTTACGTCAACACGCGCGCCGGCGAGACTCCATCGGCGCAGTGGTTCCGGCGCGACGACGATGGCAGCGGAAGCGCAATGCTTGGCGTACGGATTGATCCGGCACTCGATGGACGCCGGCTGGCGGCGAACGCGTTCCCGAAGCTCGGTCTGGCAACCACGGGGCACAACGACGCGCACCGTCGCCTGATCGAGGACTTTCAGGCGTGGCAAGCCGTGTGGCTGCTGGTCCTGCCCGGCCTCGATGCCGCGACCCGGCAGGCACTCGAACAACAGGTCCGACTGCAGTGCCAGCTGGTTGAATCGCAGTACCGGCTTTACCCCGACATTCTCGACGAGGGTGCAATCCAGGCCGCATTGGTGGAAGCCATCCTGCGTCGCAGCCAGCCGGCTCCGGCCGCCGGGAAAAAGGACGACCCGCTTTCCACTTTCTATATCGAGCTGAATCCGACCGGCGGCGAGTAGCTGCGCCAGCGCCCGATCAGCTGAGCGGCTCGACCGCGTAGCGCACCCACAAGCGGTGCTCGCCACCCGGTCCGATATTCACCACATCCTCGGCCGCATTGGTGCTCTCGACGCACACCATATTGAGATAGCCCCTGGTTCCGAAGTCACCCATCTTGGCAGCCTTCTCGGTCCACGGATTCCATACCACGCTGGAACGGCTGCCGCGCTTGCTCACCCGAATGCGCCGCCGCCAGCGCGGATCTTCAATAAGACAGTCCGCCGTCGAGTCGAGGTAGACGCGATCGACCTCGCTGCCGATGGTAACCGGCCCCTGCTGCTGCTTGCGGCTGCCGCCGTCGACCTTGTCGAGATACGGACAACCGCCAAGCCCGTGGATCTTCACCTCGCGGATATCGCTCACTTCAAAATAGGTATGCAGCGCATCGCCGATGGTTACCGGCGCGCTGCCGTTGTTGTGCGTCACGAGCTCCATCTCGAGCGTCGTGCCCACCGTGATGTGGGCTTCCACTTCCACCGGCGTCGCGTGCGGCCACTGCTTGCGCGTGGCTTCGGTCTCGGCAAGACGCAGCACCAGCACCGTGCGATCGTCTCGTAGCGAGCGGCTCTCCACCACCTCCCACGGAACCGTGCGCGCGAAACCGTGGCCCGGCAACTTGGCATCGCTCGGGTGCGGGCCAAACCACGGCCAGCAGATCGGCACACCACCCCGAATAGACTTGCCGGGCGCGAATGCCGCGGCACGCGAGAGCCAAATCACCGGTTGCTGCCCGTGCGGCGTCCACGTCATGACATGAGCGCCCTGCAGGGCGATCATGGCGCTGGCATGACTGTTGTTCACCACCGCTACCGCAAGCCCGCCCGGCCCGGGACCGAATGCCAGTTTGCCGGGCAGCGCATGCTGCCGGTTCAGTGCGTCAAATTCGCTCGTGCTCATTCATCTCTCCATCGGAAGCGAAGCGCTTCTACCATCACAGATCGACCGATTCGGTACCGACCCGCGATCGGCAAAAAAAAGCGCCGAGCGATTCGTCATCGCGTCGGCGCGGTTAGATCCTTTTGGTTTCGTTCGGGGGACGCTAGCGGTTGCCCCAACCACCACCGCCGCCACCGCCATGGCCGCCACGACCGCCGCCGCCACCGCGACGCTCGCCGCCATAGCCGCCGCCACCGCCGCGGCCGCCGCCACCACCGCCGTAGCCACCACCACCGCCACCGCCGCGCGGGCGATCCGTACGGGGGCGGGCCTCGTTAACCGTCAGGCTGCGGCCTTTCAGCTCAGTCCCATTCAGCGCATTAATCGCTGCTTCGGCCTCGGCCTTGGCTTCCATCTCGACGAAGCCGAATCCGCGTGGCTCGCCAGTGAACTTGTCCTTCAAGACTGCCACGCTCGTCACCTTGCCGAAGGCTTCGAACGCACTGCGCACATCTTCCTCGGTTGCGTCACGCGACAAACCGCCAACGAAAATCTTCATCACGAACTCCTCGCTAAGTGGGACGACACTGACCAGCTCTCCACGCCCGGGGTTTGCAGCCACAGGCTTCCGGGCTCATGGTACGCTTTTTGGCGGGTTTTGCATCCCGCGACCGCCAAGGATGGCGGTCGCATGTGCCCCGGGCATTCGTACGTCCCGGCACATCATGAAAAAGACCCCGCCTCGCGGCCGAGTCGCATGATTTTCATCAAGTGAGCGTGGTTCAAGCCAACGCGGGCTCCCGCGCGGCGGCGATGGCGCTTGCGCCCCGGATCGGTACCGGTAACCTAGACGGGCGCGCCTGCATCGCGGCGCAACCTTGGCGGCCCAACCATGATCCGAAATACCGAAACGTCCTGGGGATCCATCGCCAAGCTGATGCACTGGGGCATCGCCGCCCTGATCATCGCGCAGATTGTCCTGGGTCTCGTAGCGGTCGGCTGGCGACTCTCCCCGACCAAGCTGAATCTGTTCATCTGGCACAAGTCGCTCGGCATCCTGCTGCTCGCACTCATCGCCGCCCGGCTGTTGTGGCGTTTCGCCAACCCCACGCCGCGCCTGCCGGCGGACTCCCCCGGCTGGGAGCGGCGCGCGGCCCACGCGAGCCACGCACTCCTATATATATGTATGTTCGGCCTGCCGGTGAGCGGCTGGATCATCAACTCGGCGGCGAACGTGCCGCTACGTGTATTCTGGCTGTTTCCGCTGCCGGCGATCACGGCACCGAACAAGGCGCTCGCCGAAACCATGAAGCTCGTGCACCTCGGGCTGATCATCACGCTTTGCGTGGCGCTGGCGATTCACGTTGCAGCCGCCCTGCGCCATCATTTCATCAAGCGCACTGATATCCTGACGCGCATGCTTCCCGGGAGGGCAACCAGCACATGAAGCTGCCTGGCTACACAATGGCATTGCTGCTGCTCTGGGCCAATGGTGCCGCGGCGGCCGTCTGGACCATGGACAAGACCGCCAGCCGTCTCGAGTTTGTCTCCAGCTACCAGGGCCAGCCGGCCCCCGGGGTGTTCCGTGACTTCGCAACACGCCTGCAGTTCGACCCGGCACAACCGGCGCGCGGCACGCTGGAAGTCGACGTCACTGTCACCAGCGTCGACATGGGCAGCGAGGATTTGCACGAAGGCATGCGTGCGCCGGAGTGGTTCGACTTTGCCCGCTTCCCCAGGGCGGAGTTCCGCAGCCAGCAGATCCACCAGGTCGCGCCGCAACGCTACGAAGCGCGCGGCACGCTGACGATAAAGGGCGTCCAGCAGCAGGTGACAGTGCCATTCGCCTGGAGTGCCACGGGGCAAACGGCCGTCATGGCCGGCGAACTTACCCTTGACCGCACGCGCTTTGGCATCGGCAGCGGGGAATGGGCGACACCCGATCCGATCGGCCTCGACGTGAAAGTGAAGTTCAAGGTGACGTTGCGTCGTGGCAGCTAAACGTCACATCGCGCTGTTCGGCCTCGTACTGGCGCTAACCGGCGGCTGCGCGCCGATTGCCGAGCAACCCGTGGCGCCCGCGCGTGACCGGCCGGCCGGATTTCCCGACGCGTTCTACCTCGCGGCGCGCGAGCGCGGCGAGCCGGTCTACCGCATCGACACCGCGCGCTCCATCGCGGTGATACGGGTCTATCGCGGCGGACGTCTTTCGGGCCTGGGTCACGATCACGTGGTGGCGAGCCGCGACATTCACGGCTTCGTGCTGCTGCCCGCGGATTTCCAGAAGGGCCGCGCCGACCTGTACGTTCCGCTTGATTCCATGAGCGTCGACGAGCCGGCGCTGCGCGCCGAAGCCGGCTTTCAGACGCAACCGAGCGCGATCGATATCGAGAACACGCGCCGCAACATGCTCGACAAGACACTGGAGACGGTACGCTATCCGTTTGTCACGTTGCGCCTCACGCCCCGTCCGGGCCGACTGCCAGCCGTCTCGGTCAATGCCGACATTACCCTTCGCGGCAATACACGAACGCAGGTCGTTCCGGTGGAGGTCGAGGTGAGCGCAAATTCGCTGCGGATTTCCGGACAATTCGGGCTTCACCAGAGCGAGTACGGCATCGCGCCATTCAGCGTGCTGGGCGGCGCCCTGCAGGTGGAAGATCGCGTCGACATCCGCTTCGAACTGTACGCCACGCCACTGTAACTCCAGGCGTTGCTGCGTTCGCGCACGGCGTTAAAATGAATTCCATGTGTTATCGCTGGTTCCTGATTGGTTTCGTCTTGTTGCTCAGCGCCTGCGCGAGCTCGGTGCCGGAGGACATTCGCAAGGAGACGGAAAGGATTGTGCATATCGGCGAGGCGCGACAGTCGCCGGCGACCTTTCGTGGCAGCGAAGTACGCTGGGGCGGCACCATCGCCAGCGTGCGCAACGAACGAGATGCCACCCTGATCGAGATTGTCAGCAGGCGGCTCGACAGTGACGGCCAGCCTTACGAGGAAGATCGCAGCGAAGGGCGTTTTCTGGCGCGTGCTGCCGGCTTCCTTGATCCGGCGCTCTACAGCGCGGGCCGCGAGGTGACGGTGCGCGGGCGCCTCGACGGCGTACGCGAGGAAGCGATCGGGGAATTCCGCTATACGTTTCCGCTCGTGGCCGCGGATCACGTCTATCTCTGGCCGAAGCGGCCGCCGCCGCAGCCCGCCTATCCCTATGATCCGTTCTGGTACTATCCTTGGTACCCGTGGGGCTGGCCGTACTACCAGCCATACTACCCGCCGCCGCACCATCACTGACTACAGGAACTCTTGCGAAGATCATTATGCGCCGTCTTCACTTCATTGCCGCCGCCCTCACCCTGATGCTGCTCGTGGCTTGTGCCACACCGTTCGATGTCGGCACCGCCAATCGCACGCTGACGCCGCAAGCTGCAGCGGGCAATCTCGGCGCCGCGCAGGGCACGGTGGTCGCCTGGGGTGGATCGATCGTGGCAGCGCAAAACTTCGAGAACTCGACCGAGTTCGAGGTACTCGCCTTCCCGCTCGACCGCGACAATCGCCCGCAGCGGGGCGCCACCCCGACCGGCCGTTTCATTGCCGTTTATCCCGGCTTCGTCGAGACCGCTGACTACGGTCCCGGGCGGGAAATCTCGGTGATTGGCAAGATCGAATCGACTCGCACCGGTACGGTCGGGCAGGCGCGCTATGTCTACCCGGTGCTGGGTGCAAGCCGCATGCATTTGTGGCCCAAGGACGAGGGGCCCGCCTCCAGCACCCAGCCCACCATTCATTTTGGTATCGGCATTGGTGTGACTCGCTGAGCGCACCGGCAACCCCGATGGCGCACGCGGAAGGTTCCACCCGGGCGATTCTCTTCGCGCTCGGCGCCAACTTCGGCATCGGCGTGGCCAAGGGCGCGGCGGCCTGGTACACAAACTCCGGCGCCATGCTGGCGGAAGCAATTCACTCCTTTGCCGACACCGCCAACCAACTGCTTCTACTACTCGGCCTGAAGCGCGCCCGCCGGCCGGTATCCGACGAGCATCCGCTCGGCTACGGCAAGGCCATCTACTTCTGGTCGTTCCTCGTCGCGCTGCTGCTGTTCAGCATGGGCGGGATGTTCTCGGTCTACGAGGGTGTGCACAAGCTGCTGCACCCGGAAATGCCGCGATCGCCGTGGGTAGCGGTCCTGGTACTGGTGGTGGCGATCGCACTGGAGTTTGGTTCGCTGCGCGCGGCGCTCGCCGAGGTGCGCCGCGTGCAGGGCCGGCGCAACCTGCTCGGCTGGTTTCGCACCAGCCGCCAGAGCGAGTTGCTCGTGGTGGTCGGCGAAGACATCGCCGCGCTGATTGGGCTGGTGCTGGCGCTCGCCGCGGTGCTCGCCACCATGCTCACCGGCAACCCGCTGTTCGACGCGCTTGGCACCATCGCGATCGGCGTGGTGCTGATCCTGGTGGCGGTCGCGGTCGGCATCGAGGTCAAGAGCCTGCTGATTGGCGAGAGCGCCGAACCCGAGACGGTAGCCGCGATCCGCGACTTCCTCGCGGCGCGCCCGGAGGTCGCCGAGGTCTACCGGCTCATCACGCTGCAACTCGGTCTCGAGCTCATGGTCGCCGTGAAGGCGCGCATGCAGGAGCGCAGCGACGCGGCCCGGCTCATCGAGTCAGTCAATCGTGTCGAGGCTGCGCTGCGCAGCGCCTTCCCGGAGGTGCGCTGGATCTTCTTCGAACCCGATGTGCGGGACTGATCAGGCGTTTCGCTCGAAATAGCGCTTGATCGCGATCATCGCCCGGCAGTCGTCCTCGTTGTATTCCAGGATGCGCTGCATCAGTTCCTTGCGTGAGGTGTCTTTCAGGTAGTCGTTGTACCACGCGATGGAGTTGGCGCCGGAGGGGTCCGGATCGCGCCAGCTGAAGCCCACCTGCCGCGCGATCTGCTTGATGCCGTAGGAATAGGTCGGCCAGTCGGAATGATCGACCACGAACTTGTATAGATCGAGCTCCTGCCCGCAATACTGCTCGAACACCGCCGGATCGAGCTGGTAGCGCTCCATCAGCGCCCGCAGCGTGGAGCGCTCCTTGTGCGAATACACATAGAACACCGCCCGCGGATGGGCGCGGATGAATTCCCAGAACAGCCGCACGGTGTTTTCCTCTTCCTCTGGCCCATCGGCCTGCAAGAACATGAACTCGTCGCGCCCGTTGCCGTCCTGCAGCACCATGCCGTAGAAGTACACCAGTCCCTGTGTCGGGTCGTCCTCGATGTCGAAGTAGATTTCCTCCTCGGCCTGCGGGAACACGAACCCGGGCCGGATCTCGGGTTTGCCGGCGAGCATCACCTGCGCGCGGCGCTTCATGCGCTCGAGGCTTTTCTCGCCAAGCCCCGGGATCTTCTCCGGCCCCCTGAGATAGCGTTTCACATCCATCTCCGCGATGGCGTCGATGGTCGCAAGACCGCGTTCCTTCAGCGCGAACTTCTGCTTGCCGACGAAGAACAGTCCGGTCGGGTCGCGCGTGTCCTCCACCCAGCGCCGGCACTTGCGATACCACTCGCACTGGCCGCAGACGCTGGAGAGCACCGGCTCCGAGGTCTCGTTCGCGGCGACAAGCTTCACTTCGCGCAGCGAACTCGCGTAGTCGGCCTCGAAGTCGGCGCACGGGAATTCCTCGGTCTCGCTGTCGATATTGATGATGCGACCCAGCGGCGGCGCGTAACCCTGCACACGCGCCAGCAGGTCGCGATAAAACATGATCTGCAGCGCGTAGTGTCGCTTGAACTTGGGTTTGGAACCTTCGCGCTCCTCCCAGCCGCGACCGGCCTTGATGTCGACCGCCTCGTAATAGAACGCCCCGAGCGAAGAGTCGTGGTCATCGCGCCGCACCAGCAGGTCCGGGCGCCCGAGCAGATAGCGCGTCGGTCCGTTCGGCCGCCGCCTGCAGCGACAGCGCTTTCAGATCCTCGATCGGCGTGCCGGCAAGCGTACCGAGATGCTCCAGCTCCTTTTGCAGGCCCATCTCCCACAACAGCTTCACGAAGCTGCTGACCTCCGACTTCTCGGCCGGATCGCCGTTCGCATCGAGATACACCCGATGCGCGCACTTGGTGTAGTTGTAGAGATCCTGCGCGGTCAGTCGCATGCCATGTCTCAGGGGGATTCCCCGCGCAGCGCACGCATGCGCGCCGTGCATTCCCGAATCGCCTCGCCGCGGCGTTCATACGCCTCGGCAAGCGCGCGCCAGTCTTCGCCCTCGAGCACCGGGTAGTCGCAATCGCGCGTGAGCGCCGGGTTGGGCGGCGCCACGACCGGCACAGTCTGGCAGGCAGCAAGCGGAACAAGCAGCGCCACAAGCATCCATCTTGTCACGGCTGGTCCTCCCGCAGCGATTGCAGCAGCGCCGGCGGCAGCTTGCGATCGATGCAGCCGGCCGGGTCGGCCGCCGCCTTTACCACCTTGATGCGCTCGCGATATTCGACGCGCACCTTCTTGCGCTCCGTTTCAAGCTCCCCGAGCAGCTCCGCCTCGCGCGCCTGGTGCGCCACCACCGCCCGCGCCACGGCCTCGCGCTCACCGAGTTTTCCGTAGTCGTAGGCGCGCGAGTGCGTGAACACCAGCAGTCCCGCGAATCCCACCGCCACCGCAAGATAGATATAGGCCCGCATGCTCACCTCCCTGTTGAGTCCTGTCCTGGAACCGCAACAACATACCATGGCACTCGCCGCTGCGGCGGCCGAGCCAACGGGGCATATAATGCCCCATCGTCACCAGCGCGCAGGGAATCGCGAATGTCCGGCGTGAACATCACGGTCAATGGAACCGCCCATGCCATCGAGGCCGATGCCGAGATGCCGCTGCTCTGGGTGCTGCGCGATGTGCTCAGGCTCAAGGGCACCAAGTACGGTTGCGGCGTGGGGCGCTGCGGCATCTGCACCGTGCTGATTGACGGCGCGCCGAATCACGCCTGCATGGTGCCGCTTGCCAGGGCGGCAGGAACATCCATCACCACCATCGAAGGGCTGGCGCAGCAGAACCACCCGCTGGTGCGCGCCTGGGTGGCGGAACAGGTGCCGCAGTGCGGATACTGCCAGGGCGGGCAACTGCTCGCGGCGGCCGCCCTGCTCGCGGCAGCGCCGCACCCGAACAAGCAAGACATTGACGACGCCCTCTCCGGCATCCTGTGCCGCTGCGGCACCTACCAGCGCATCCGCCGCGCCATCGCGCGCGCCGCCGAGGCGCCCGATTCGCTCCCGGCTCTCCCGCCACCCGCCAGCGCCGCGCCCGATGCTGGCATCGTGCTGAACGACTGGGTGCGCGTGCATGGCGACGACACCGTCACGGTCCAGATCAACCATTCGGAACTGGGACAAGGCGCGCTCACCGGCCTTGCGATGCTGGCCGCCGAAGAACTGGAACTCGAGCCGGGGCAGGTGCGCACCGAGTTTGCGCCGGCCGACGCGAAGTACGGCAACGGACTGTGGGGCGGGCAATTCACCGGCGGCTCGAGCAGCATCCGCGGCGAGTGGGAGCGACTGCGCAAGGAAGTCGCCGCCGCGCGCATGCTGCTTATCGAGGCCGCAGCGCGGCGCTGGAAACGCAAGGCGCAGGATCTGCGCGCCGAACGCGCCGGCGTGCTCGACCCGGCGAGCGGCCAGCGACTCGGCTACGGCGCACTGGCGGCCGAGGCCGCCAAGCTGCCCGCCCGGCGCCGAGTCACCATCAAACCGCTGGACGCCATGAAGATCGTCGGACGTCCATACCCGCGCCTCGACATTCCGGACATGGCCACTGGCCGGCTCCGCTACAGCATGGATGTGACGCTGCCCGGCATGCTGGTTGCCAGCGTCGCACGGCCACCAGCAATCGGCAGTCGGCTAAAGCACTTTGCCGACGAGGCAGCTCGCAATATTCCCGGTGTGCACGATGTGTTCGCCATCGACAGCGGTGTCGCGGTGGTGGCGGACGACTTCTGGGCGGCAAGCCGCGGACGCCAGGCGCTCGACATCGAGTGGGTAACGCCAGGTAACGCGGCCGCACTCACGCACGAGGCGGTCTATGCCGAGCTCGATAGCGCGCTCGCGCAGGACGGTAAGAAAGTCCGCAATGACGGCAATGCCAAGGCCGCGCTAAGGAAGGCCGAACGGATCATCGAGGCCCGCTATCGCACGCCGTTTCTCGCCCATGTCCCGCTCGAGCCGCTGAACTGCGTGGCCGATGTGCGCGCTGATGGCTGTGATGTTTATGTCGGCACGCAAAGCCAGGAAGACAGCCAGGATACCGCGGCCCGGCTGACCGGCCTGCCGAAACATCAGGTCCGGGTGCACACGCAGTTTGCCGGCGGCGGCTTCGGGCGGCGGCTGGAAACGGATTTTGTGGCCGACGCGGTGCAGGTTTCCCGGCGCATGGCGCGGCCAGTGCAGGTGGTATGGACGCGCGCCGATGACCTGCAGCACGACCGTTACCGGCCGGCCGGCGCGGCACGCTTGCAGGCCGCGCTCGATGCGCGCGGCGCGGCGCTCGCCTGGTTCATGCGGATTGCCGGCTCGGAGCTGGTGCTGGAAGGCACCAACGTGCCGTATGCCATCCCGAACGTGCGTGAAGAGCATGTCGAGGTTTC
>LJVB01000073.1 GCA_001304215.1 Acidithiobacillales bacterium SM1_46
TTGCCTTGCTCACGGCCGAGCTGTCGGACCCCGGTGCCTATGGGCGCATCCTTCGCGATTCGGGCGGCCGTGTGACGCGGATCGTCGAGGCCAAGGACGCCAGTGACGAAGAGTCGCGGGTGCGCGAGGTCAACACCGGCTTTCTGGCGGTGCCGGCTGCGCCGCTCAAGCGCTGGGTTGCGGCGCTTCGCAACCACAACGCTCAGGGGGAGTATTACCTGACTGATGTCATCGCCATGGCCGTTGCCGAGGGCATGGAGATCGCGACCCGCGCGCCGCGGGCGCTGTGGGAGATTCTCGGCGTGAACAGCAAGATCGAGCTTGCCTCACTAGAGCGAACCTGTCAGATGAATCGGGCCCAGGAACTACTCGAGCAGGGCGTCACCCTGCGCGATCCGGCGCGCATCGATGTGCGCGGGTCCCTCAGTTGCGGGCGCGATGTCGTGATTGACGTAAATGTTGTATTCGAGGGGAGCGTCACGCTCGCTGACGGCGTCGAGATCGGTCCGAACAACATTCTGCGCGATGTCTCCGTCGGACGCGGCACGCGCATCGAGGCCAACTGCGTGCTTGAGCAATCAATAATCGGTGCCGAGTGCCGCATCGGGCCATTCGCGCGCCTGCGCCCCGGCGCCCAGCTCGCCGATCACGTGCACATCGGCAATTTCGTCGAAGTCAAGAAATCAGAGATCGGCGAGGGCAGCAAGGCCAACCACCTCTCGTATATTGGTGACACGACGATTGGAAAGGGAGTAAATGTCGGCGCCGGTACCATTACCTGTAATTATGACGGCGCCAACAAGCATCGCACGGTGATTGGCGACAATGCCTTCATCGGTTCGAATACCGCGCTGGTGGCGCCAGTAACCGTTGGCGACGGCGCAACGATCGGCGCCGGCTCGGTGATCGCGCGCGAGGCCCCGCCGGGAGAACTGACCTTGACGCGCGCCGAACAAAAGACCGTGCGCGGCTGGAAGCGCCCGGTCAAGAAGAAGAAGGACTAGCAGCCATGTGCGGCATCGTCGGCGCTATTGCCGAGCGTAACGTTACCCCCATCCTGCTCGAAGGTCTGCGTCGCCTCGAATACCGCGGCTACGATTCCGCCGGCATCGCGGTGCGCGACAGCCAGGCACACCTGCAGCGTATGCGTGCGGTCGGCAAGGTTGCCCAGCTTCAGGCAAGCCTCGACAAAACGCCGTTGAGCGGCGACCTCGGCATCGCCCACACGCGCTGGGCGACGCACGGCATGCCTGCCGAACGCAATGCCCATCCTCATATGAGCGGCGAGAAAGTCGCGGTCGTGCACAACGGCATCGTGGAAAATCATGCCGAACTGCGCGCTGCGCTGCGCGGCCAGGGGTTTGTTTTCACCTCCGAGACCGACACCGAGGTCATTGCCCATCTGCTCGCGAGCCTTCTGTCCTCGGGCCGTGATCTGTTCACGGCGGTGCGCGAGGCATGCCGCCAACTGGTGGGCGCCTACGCGCTGGCGGTGGTGAGTCCCGACGATCCCGATCGCTTGGTGGTGGCGCGCGCCGGCAGCCCGCTCGTGGTGGGCGTCGGGGTTGGCGAGAACTTCATCGCTTCGGATGTCTTCGCGCTGTTGCCGGTAACCCAGCGCTTTCTGTTCCTTGAGGAAGGTGACATCGCCGAAGTGCGCCGCGATGGCATCACCGTGCTCGATGCCAGCGGCCAAGCGGTCGAGCGTCCGTTGCGGGAATCGACGTTGACCGCCTCAACCGCCGACAAGGGCCCGTACCGTCACTACATGCTGAAGGAAATCTTCGAGCAGCCGGCGGTAGTCGCCGAGACCCTCGAAGGTCGTATCTACAAGGGCCGGCTGTTGGACGAGAGCTTCGGTCACGAGGCGAAAGCGCTGCTCGATCGGGCGCGCGGCGTGCATATCGTTGCTTGCGGCACGAGTTTTCACGCCGGTCTCGTCGCGCGTTACTGGCTGGAAGAGTTTGGCGTGCCGTGCAGCGTCGAAGTCGCGAGCGAGTATCGCTACCGCCACGTCGTGGTGCCCAAGGACACGCTGTTTGTCACCATCTCGCAATCGGGCGAAACCGCCGATACGCTGGCCGCGCTGCGCGGTGCGCGCAAGCAGGGTTATCTCGGCACGCTATGCATCTGCAATGTGCCGGAATCCTCACTGGTGCGTGAGTCCGACGTCGCGCTGATGACGCGGGCCGGACCGGAAATCGGAGTGGCCTCGACCAAGGCCTTTACCACCCAGCTGGTCGCTTTGCGGCTGCTCGCCCTCGCCTTCGCCCGCCGGCACGGTATGACAGCCGAGCAGGAACGTGTGTTCGTCGAGGAACTCGAGGCCCTGCCGCGCCAGATCGAGGTAGTGCTACAGCTGAGCGATTCCATCCAGGCGATGGCGGATGCCTTCGGCGACAAGCAGCATGCGCTATTTCTGGGGCGTGGCACGTTCTATCCGATCGCGCTCGAAGGGGCGCTCAAGCTCAAGGAGATTTCCTATATCCATGCCGAGGCCTATCCGGCCGGCGAGCTGAAGCATGGCCCACTCGCGCTGGTCGATGCCTCGATGCCAGTCATCTGCGCGTTACCGAACGACCCCTTGCTCGATAAGGTGCTGTCGAATCTGCAGGAAGTGCGGGCGCGCGGTGGGGAGCTATTTCTTTTCAGCGATCAGCAGGTCCAGATCCACCTCGACCGGTTTCAGAATCTGACCTTGTCCGACATCTGCCCGGGTACGGCACCGATCGTTTACAGCGTGCCGCTGCAGCTGCTCGCCTACCACGTCGCGGTGCTGCGCGGCACCGACGTGGATCAACCGCGAAATCTGGCAAAATCGGTAACGGTGGAGTAGGGCCGCCCGGCTAGAAGCTGCCGCGCGGCGACTGCGAAAAGACCAGATTCATGAGCGCCGCGTAGGCGTCAGTGTCGACCACGTCGAAGGTGACGGCAGCGCCGTCACGCGTAACCCGCGCAACATGGGCGAGAAACCGGTAAACCTTGTGGCCGCCCGCCTCGGGCAGCTTCATCGCGAGCTCGAACTTGTCCTGCTTCGGCAGGGTTTCCCCGCGCGCCTCGATGAATACCCCGTCCAGACTGATGTCGCGCGTGCGGCAGGTATGGAACCGGTCATCGGCGCCGCGCACCATCGCTTCCACCGTCAGACGCGAGCGCGGCGTGTCACGGCGTTCATGTTGTTCGGACTTCGCGGGCACAGCCACCTCCGGATGCGATGGTGCCAATCATAACGCGCAGCGGGGCGCCTGACGATCCCCGCTTGGCGTGCGTTATCATGCCGGCGTGGATGTCTCGCCGATTCTCGAATCCCTGAACGACGCACAGCGCGAGGCGGTGGCAGCGCCGCCCGGTCCGGTGCTGGTGCTGGCCGGAGCCGGAAGCGGCAAGACCCGCGTATTGACGCACCGCGTGGCGTGGCTGGTTTCGGTGGAGAACCTTTCGCCGCAGGCGCTGCTCGCGGTTACCTTCACCAACAAGGCTGCGGCGGAGATGCGCGGGCGCATCGAGGCCATGCTCGGCGCACCGGTGGGCGGCATGTGGATCGGCACCTTTCACGGGCTTTCGCATCGGCTGTTGCGCGCCCATCACCGTGAGGTCGGGCTGCCCCAGACTTTCCAGATCCTCGACAGCGACGATCAGCATCGACTGATCCGCCGCGTCCTGAAGAACCTGAATCTCGATGAAGCGTACTGGCCGCCGAAGCAGGCGCAGTGGTTTATTAATGCGCACAAGGAGGAGGGCCGTCGCCCGGGGCAGCTCGGCCCGTCCAACGATCCGACCCAGCGCGAGTTGCGGCGCGTTTACGAGGCCTACGAGGAAACCTGCCGGCGCTCCGGGCTGGTGGATTTCGCGGAACTACTACTGCGCGCCTACGAGCTATTGCGCGACAACGAGGCGTTGCGCCGCCACTACCAGGCGCGCTTTCACCACGTGCTGGTGGACGAGTTCCAGGACACGAATCGCATCCAGTATGAGTGGCTCAAGCTGTTCGCAGGGGCACACAACAACCTGTTCGTGGTGGGCGATGACGACCAGTCAATTTACGGCTGGCGCGGCGCGCGGGTCGAAAACATACTGCAGTTCGAGCGCGATCATCCCGGCACCCTCGTCGTACGCCTCGAACAGAACTACCGATCCACGAGCACCATCCTGAGTGCCGCCAACGCCGTTATCGCCCACAACGAAGGCCGGCTCGGCAAGCGCCTGTGGACCGAGGGAGTGCAGGGCGATCCGGTCCAACTCTACACTGCCTACAACGACATCGAGGAGGCGCGCTTCGTGGTCGGCCGCATCCAGGACTGGGTGGCGCAGGGGCATGCGCGCGCCGAGTGTGCGGTGCTCTATCGCAGCAACGCACAGTCGCGCGTGATCGAGGAGCAACTCATCCAGGCCGCCGTTCCCTATCGCGTATACGGCGGCATGCGCTTTTTCGAACGCCAGGAAATCAAGGACGCGCTCGCCTACCTGCGCCTGGTCGCAAGCCGTCACGACGACCCATCTTTCGACCGCGTGGTGAACTTGCCGACCCGCGGCATCGGCGAGCGCACCATGGAAGCGGTGCGCGAAGTTGCCAGGCGCGATGCCTGCTCGCTCTGGGAAGCGGCGCTCGCCCAGCTCGCCGGCGCCACGCTCCCGGCGCGGGCGCAAGGCGCATTGCGCGCGTTTCTGGAGTTGATCGAGCGCCTCGCGCAGGACACAGCTGCTCTTACGCTTGGCGAACAGACCGAGCACGTGATCACGACCAGTGGCCTTTTGGAGCACTACCGCAAGGAGAAGGGCGAGCGCGCCGAAGCGCGCCTGGAAAACCTGGAGGAACTGGTCAACGCCGCACGCGGCTTCGAGCACGACGAGTCCGATGGCCTCGACCCGCTCAGCTCGTTCCTCGCCCACGCCGCGCTTGAGGCGGGCGAGGGCGAGGCACAGTCCTGGGAGGATTCGGTGCAGCTCATGAGCCTGCACAGTGCCAAGGGTCTCGAGTTTCCGCTCGTGTTCCTGACCGGCATGGAAGAGGGTCTGTTTCCGCACCAGCGCTCGATAGCCGAGCCCGGACGGCTGGAGGAGGAGCGCCGGCTCTGCTATGTCGGCATGACGCGCGCACGCGAACGTCTGGTGCTCACCATGGCCGAAGTTCGGCGCCTGCACGGCAGCGAGCAGTACACCAGCCCATCGCGCTTCCTTGGCGAGGTCCCGCCGGAGCTGGTCGAGGAGGTTCGTGCCGGGCCGGCAGTGGCGAGCCCATGGAACCGCCCGGCGCCCGCGGCGGGCAGCGACGCCCGCGGCGCCATGCGCCTCGGGGGGCGCGTGCAGCATGCCACCTACGGCGAGGGGGTGATTCTGAACGTCGAGGGGCAGGGTCAACATGCCCGGGTGCAGGTCAACTTCGAGCAGGCGGGCACCAAGTGGCTGGTCCTGGCCTACGCCAATCTCAAGTCCCTATAGCGCGCTTGCGCGCCGGGCCGCTGGACTATAGTTGAAGCAGGGACTTGAGCGGCGTACCGGGCAGGATGCCGGCTGGGAAGGCGCGCCAAATGTTCGAGGACGAATCGTTGTCGAATCACACCGAAACCGGGTCAGCGGCCAAGGCCATGGGCGCGATCGTCGCCATCATATTCGCCGCCGAGATCATCATCATGTCGGTGGTCGCCAGCTTCGGGCGTGGTGAAGTCCCGGCGTCGATCATGGTTCTCGACGCCGTATTGCTGGTGGTGCTAACCGCGCCGTTCATCTACGTGCTGGTGCTTGCGCCACTGCGCAAGGAATACGAAATGCGCATCGCCGCCGAGCGCGAAGCGCACGACATGACCCAGCTCGCGATTACCGATCCCCTAACCCGCATCATGAACCGGCGCGGCATCACGATGGCGCTGCTGGAGAGCATGGCGCAGGCCGAGCGCTACGGCACGCCGCTCAGCATCGCCATGGTGGATATCGACCACTTCAAGCGGATTAATGACGAGCGCGGGCATGATGTCGGCGACACGGTACTGGCGAGTCTGGCCGGCGTGCTTACCGAGGCAGTGCGTATGCCGGATAAGGTCGGGCGCTACGGCGGCGAGGAGTTTTTGATCGTTCTGCCGCACACCACGCTGGCGGCCGCGCGCCAGATTGCCGGACGGATGTGCAAGACGGTGAGCGAGCGCAAGTTCCGCCACAAGGAACAGCTGATCGAGGTCACCATCAGTCTTGGGCTCACGCAATTCCGCAAGGGTGAAGACCTTACCCAGCTTCTCGCACGCGTCGACAAGGCCCTCTACGAAGCCAAGCGCGGCGGTCGCAACCGCGTAGTCGTCAGCAAGCCGGCTGCGGTGCGCACCGCCCGCCGCAGCCGCGTCAGCGCCTGACCCCGTCCATCTCTCGCAAGCACCGATTGGCGCATGGTGCATCGCTGTGCACAATGCCGGCGTGACGCGTCGGAACCCAATTCATGAAGCGCCGTGATCTCCTCACCGGCACCAGCGCTGGCTTGCTGCTTGGCGCGATCGCCACGGCGCGCGCCGCCGATTTCCCCGAAGTTCGCTGGCGCCTCGCCTCCAGTTTTCCCAAGAGCCTCGACACCATCTATGGTGCCAGCGAGCGGCTCGCGGCCAGGGTCGCCGCACTCACCTCTGGCAAGTTCCAGATTCGGACATTCGCCGGCGGCGAGCTGGTACCGGGACTCGGCGTTTTTGATGCCGTGAGCCAAGGGACGGTCGAGTGCGGGCAGAGCGCCGGCTACTACTACGTCGGCAAGAACCTCGCGTTTGCGTTCGACACCGCGCTGCCCTTCGGCCTGAACGCGCGCCAGCAAAACGCCTGGATGTATGCCGGCGGCGGCCTGAAGTTGATGCGTGAATTCTTCGCGTCGTACGGCGTGCTGCATTTTCCGGGAGGCAATACCGGGGCACAAATGGGCGGCTGGTTCCGCAAGGAAATCAAGTCGCTCGCCGATCTCAAGGGCCTCAAGATGCGCATCCCCGGTCTTGGCGGGCGGATTCTCGCTGAGCTCGGCGTGGTGCCGCAGACCATCGCCGGCGGCGATATCTATCCCGCGCTCGAACGCGGCGCGCTCGATGCCACCGAGTGGGTCGGACCGTATGATGACGAGAAGCTCGGCTTTCACAAGATCGCCAAACACTACTACTACCCGGGCTGGTGGGAGGGTGGGCCGCAGCTCACTTTCTTCGTGCACCTCAAGAAGTGGCAATCGCTGCCGCCGCCTTATCAGGCCGCGTTTGAAGTAGCGGCTGCGGAGGCCAACGTGCATATGCTCGCCGAGTACGACGCGAAGAACCCGCCGGCGCTTCAGCGCTTGCTCAGGCAGGGCGTAATACTGCACGCGTTCCCGAAGGATGTGATGCTGGCGGCGCGCAAGGCCGCGTTCGCCATGTATGAAGGCGAGTCACGTAGAAACCCGGCGTTCCGGCGCATCTACATTGAGTGGAAGAAGTTCATGGACGCGAGTAACCAGTGGTCCAAGGTCGCCGAGGCGTCCTATTCAAATTTTCTCTTCTACGTGAAGTGAGCCGTCGACCGCCGTGACAGCTCCCGTTGAAGCGCATCGCGGCTGATTCTTCGCACTACTTCCACTGCGGCGGAAGCAAATAGTCCGCCCCCGGATCGGACTCGAGCGGCACTTCGATAATGCCGCTGCTTGTCGCAACACCCGCGTGGCCAACCAGCCCTGGGAAGGCGACCACCATTCCGACCATGACCAACTGAATCGCCACGAACGGTATTGCGCCCCAATAGATATCAGTCGTCTTCACTGCTGGTGGCGCGACGCTGCGCAGATAGAACAGCGCAAACCCGAAGGGCGGGTGCATGAACGAAGTCTGCATGTTGATCGCGAGCAGCACGCCAAACCAGATCGGGTCGATGCCAAGTACAGCCGCGACCGGCGCAAGCAGCGGTACCAGGATAAAAGCAATCTCGAAGAAGTCGAGGAAGAACGCCAGCACAAACACCAGCAGGTTCACCACCAGCAGGAAACCAATCACACCACCCGGCAGGCCGGTGAGCAGGTGTTCCACCCAGCGATCGCCATCGAGCGCGCGGAACACCAAAGTGAACACCGTCGAGCCAATGAGAATGAAGATCACAAAGCTCGTGATCCGTGCCGTGTTATCGAGCGACTGACGAAGCACATTGCCGTTCAGGCGTTTGCGCGCAGCGGCAAGCGCTAGCGCACCTACCGCGCCCATGGCGCCGCCCGCGGTGGGCGAGGCGATGCCAAGGAATATCGTGCCGAGCACGAGAAAGATAAGTATTAGCGGCGGCAGCAATGCCACCGCCACCCGGCGCAGCAGCGCCGCGCCTCTCAGGCCGCGCGCCGCGGACGGCAACGCAGGTGCTGCGGCGGGTCGCCACAGCGACATACCAAGCACGAAGACCATATAAAGCCCCGCGAGCAGCAGCCCGGGAACCAGCGCGCCATGATAGAGTTCGCCCACCGACGCGCCGAGCTGATCGGCGAGCACGATCAGCACGATCGAGGGCGGGACGATTTGCGCGAGCGTGCCGGAGGCGGCGATTACGCCGGTCGCGAGTCGCCGGTCGTAGCCGTAGCGCAACATAATCGGTAATGAAATCAATCCCATGGCGATCACGGATGCCGCGACTACGCCGGTGCTAGCGGCGAGCAGCGCGCCGACCAGGATCACCGCGTAAGCCAGTCCGCCGCGCACCGCCCCAAACAACTGCCCGATTGTATCCAGCAGGTCTTCAGCCATGCCGCTGCGTTCCAGCACCAGACCCATGAAGGTGAAGAACGGGATAGCGAGCAGCAACTGGTTCGAGACAATGCCGAACACGCGCTCGGGCAACGCCTGCAGCAGACTGAACTCGAAAAATCCGGCTTGCACGCCAATAGTGGCGAACAGCATGCCGTTGGCCGCAAGTGCGAAGGCAACCGGGTAGCCGAGCAGCAGGAATACCACCAGCCCGGCAAACATCAGCGGTGCCATCAGCTCGAGGCTCATACCCGCCGCCTCCGTGCTGCCGTGCGAATTCGGCACACTACGCTGTCGGCGGCCAGAGGCATTCGCCGGTCGCATCCCCGCGCAAGTCGCGGGGCCCCTGCTCCGCGGCTCATACCTGTTCGACGGGCCGCTCGTGCGGCAGCGGCGCGAGGCCGCGCAGGAAGGCAATGCGCTTGATCAGCTCGGCGCCACCTTGCAGCGCGAGCAGTGCAAAGCCGAGCGGGATCAGCAGCCGCACCGGCCAGCGTAACAGTCCGCCGGCATCAGGCGAGCGTTCGCCGCTCACGAACGATTCAACGAACCCGGGCCAAGACAGCCAGATGATCAAGCCGCACAGTGGCAACAGGAACAGCGCGCTGCCGACGATGTCGATCCACGCACGGGCGCGCGGCGGCAGACAACTGTACAGCACGTCCACCCGCACATGGCCGTTGTGGCGCAGCGTATCGCCTGCCGCAAGCAGAAACACCGCGCCGAACAGGTACCACTGGACTTCAATCCACGCGTTAGAGGAGTCGCTCAGCAACCACAGCGCAACGGCGTTGCCAGCGGCGATGCATACCGTGATGAGCACCAGCCAGCGCACCGTGCGGCCGGCATATTCATTGAGCTTGTCGATCGCGCGGGCGAGGGCGAGCAGTATCTTCATGCGAGCCTCGGACGTCTCCTGGGCAGTCTAGCGAATTTCGCCGTGCTTGCTGTCCGGAAGCAGCCCCGCCACCACCTCACACCAGGCGCTGGCGAGATTGTCGCGATCGTAGCCGCCACCGCCGGTGGCGAGCAGTCGCCCGTCACAGAGCTCATCGGCAAGGCGCGCGAGCCGCGCTGCCGTCCGGCCATGGGTCTGCGCCGAGTACGCGAGATGAGTGAGAGGATCGCCACGTATGCTATCGGCGCCAGCCTGCAGCAGGATGAATTCCGGGCGCCCGTCTCGGACAAACGCTTCGAGTTCCGGCCAAAGGCGCTGGAAGGCATCATCGTCGGCGCCGGGCGCCATCGGCACGTTGCGCTTGGTGCCCTCGGCACGACCAGTGCCGGTTTCGCGGGCGCTGCCGCTGCCGGGGTAGAGATACCGGCCGTCCTCGTGCACGTCGACGACGATCAGCTCGGGGTCGTCCTCGAATTCGTAGAACACGCCATCGCCGTGATGGGCATCGATATCGACGTAGGCAATCCGCCGCACCCCATGGCGGGCGCGCAGCCATTCGATCAGCACACCGAGGTCGTTGAAGACACAGAAGCCCCCCGCCATGTCGCGTCGCGCGTGGTGCAGTCCCGCAATCGGTACGAACGCGCGCGCACAACTGCCGGCGAGGATGGCGTCTGCCGCGTCGAGCACGCTGCCGACCACCGTCGCTGCGGCCTCGTACACACCCACGAACGCCGGCGTATCACCGTAATCAAGAAAGCCGCTGCCGTGCCTGCTCGCCGCCCGCACGCGCGCGATGTACGCGGGCGTATGGAACAACGCAAGATCGGATTCGGCGCACATCACCGGCACCGACACCGCGACGCGCTCATCGAGGCGGCGGCGCTTGAACTCGCGCCAGAACGCGTCCAGGCGATCGGGACCGAAAGGGTGATCGTTACCAAAGCCGTAGGCAGCGAGCGCCGGTCCGTAGTAAACGCGAACCGTCCGGTCTGTTTCGGCGCGAGTCACAGGAAGCGCCCCGCCTTACGGCGTGCGCGATTCACTCGCGATAGCCGAATCCCCGCATCGCGGGGGAGCGCGGAAGCGCAGCGAGGCATGAATA
>LJVB01000008.1 GCA_001304215.1 Acidithiobacillales bacterium SM1_46
TGGCGATTGCTGCCCGAGTGCGCTTCCTGAGGGCGCAATCGCCCGCCTGACCTCTTATACTACTGCTCCCCATGGCCACGCAGACTGAGCTTCCGCGCGAGTACCATCCCCGTGCCAACTTGCTCGCGGGGCGCGTCATCGCGGTAACGGGGGCGAATGACGATCTCGGTCGCGCCGCAGCCCACGCGTTTGCCCGACATGGCGCAACGCTCGTACTGATCGGCGGAACGGCACGTCACCTCGAGAAGGTATATGACGAGCTGGTCGCCAGCGGCGCTCCGAAGCCGGCCGCCGTTCCGCTGGAACTCGCGGAGGGCTCGCCAGCCCAGTTCGAAGAACTGGCTGTGGTTCTGAGCGGGGAATTTGATCGCCTCGATGGTTTGCTGCACGCCGCCTTCGAGCCCGGGCTGCTCGCACCGCTCGAGCTGTACGACGCTGATACCTGGGCCCGTGTGCTGCAGGTGAACCTCAGCGCACGGTTTCTTCTCACGCGCGCGCTTTTGCCGCTGCTAAGGCGTTCGGAGGATGCGTCGGTTATCTTCACTTCGGCTGATGTTGGCCGCCAGGCACGGGCCTATTGGGGCGCTTTCGCGGCTGCAGCCTTCGGCAATGAGGCGCTGATGCAGACGCTCGCGGCCGAGCTTGCCAACAATACGGCGGTGCGCGTGAACTCACTCGACCCCGGCCCTACTCGCGGCTTTCTGCGCTCACGCTTCTACCCGGGGGAAGACGCAAGCAGTCTCCCGCGATTGGAGGACTTGATGCCGGCATTCTTGTATCTGATCGGTCCGGACAGCCGCGGACTAAACGGCCAGACACTCTCTGCCCAGCGCTAATTGCCCGCCCGCACGGTGTTGCACGGCTTGAGCGCGAAATCGCCGCTGCGATTGCACGCAAGCCGGAATACCACGAGTTTCGGGAAGTACCGCCACAAATGTGCGGTTAACGTCGCGGCTCGGGGGATGAGACGCGACGACGAACTATCGCCGCATTACGTTGATGATCTGATCCTCGAGCTCGACACGCAACGCGAGCGCCTCACCGAGCTTCGAAAGGTCATCGTGGAAGCTGTCGGCGATCTCATCATCCTCGCCGTTGTCGTACTTATCGTTGAAATCGAGCGCGTACTGCGTGGTATCGGAAATGCGCGGATACAACCGGCCGGCGAGATCCTTAATCGCGCCTCGACGTTCGGTGCCATTGACAATGCGCTCGTAGAGCGAAAAGTGCCCGGCCGCGATGTAATCTACCAGCACCTGGCAAAACTCCTGCAAAAGCTTTCTGGCCGGCTTGCGATGGTGCTGATGTTCGAAGGGCTCGAGCCCGGCGACGCGGCAGAACAGCCCTAGCATCTCCGCGCGCTCGGTGACGAGCTTGTCAATGACGCTTTGACTGCCGGCGCGACGCTCCGGGGTCTTGCTGCTAGATGTAGTGGAACCGGTCTGGGACATGCGCGAACCGCCCTTCGCTGCAATTGTTCTGGCGACTATACCCCGTTTCGCCCCAGGTTGTTAATCCTTGCCAACTAGCGGGGAATGCCCGGCAACTTCCCCTTCATCCCCTGCAACATGCGTCCCAGCCCACCCTTGCCAAAGCTCTTCATCATGCGCTGCATATCCTCATACTGCTTGAGCAAACGGTTGACCTCCTGCACCTGCGTACCCGAACCCGAAGCGATGCGCCGCTTTCGCGAACCGCGAATCATGTCTGGGTTGCGTCGCTCCCCTGGCGTCATGGAATTGATGATGGCGATTAGCCGCGCCGTCTGCTTGTCATTCATCTGGGCACGCACGTGCTCGGGGACTTCTCCCATTCCAGGGAGCTTGTCGACCACGCTCGCCAATCCGCCCATCTTTTCCATCTGCCGCAGCTGCTCACGAAAATCGTCCAGATCAAAGCCCTTGCCCTTGGCAATCTTTTTCGCGAGCGCCTGACTCTTCTCCTGATCGGCCGCCTGATAGGCTTGCTCCACAAGCGCGACAACATCGCCCATGCCGAGAATACGCGACGCCACCCGCTGCGCATCGAAAGCCTCGAGCGCCTGCATCCCCTCGCCCACGCCAAGGAACTTGATCGGTTTGCCGGTGACCTTGCGCAGCGACAGCGCGGCGCCGCCGCGTGCATCGCCGTCGGTCTTGGTAAGGATCACGCCGGATAACGGTAGTGCCTCATTAAACGCCTTGGCGGTATTGACGGCATCCTGGCCGGTCATGCTATCCACCACAAACAACGTTTCCACCGGGTGAATGGCCTCATGGACAGCGCGAATCTCGTCCATCATCTCCCCGTCGATGTGCAGGCGGCCGGCGCTGTCGACCAGTACCACATCGATCACGCGGCGTCGCGCTTCGTTAACGGCGCCCGCGGCAATTTCGACCGGCTTGTCCTGCGGATCGCTGGGGAAGAACTCCACGCCAACCTGTGTCGCCAGGCGCTTCAACTGTTCGATGGCCGCGGGACGGTAGACGTCGGTGCTCGCGACCAGCACCGACTTCTTGTGGCGATCAACAATGAACCGTGCCAGCTTGCCGACCGTGGTGGTCTTGCCGGCACCCTGCAGGCCGGCTACCAGGATCACTGCAGGTGGCGGCGCAACCTGGAGCGGCTCGGGAGTTCCCATCAGCCCAACCAATTCCTCCTGCACCACCTTGATCAGGGCCTGACCCGGGGTAAGGCTGCTCAGTACTTCTTGGCCCTGGGCGCGAAGCCGCACCTGTTCGATGAAATCCTTCACCACCGGCAAGGCCACATCCGCCTCGAGCAGCGCCATGCGCACCTCGCGCAGCGTCTCGCGCATGTTCTCTTCCGTGAGTCGGCCCTCGCCACGCAGGCGCTTCAGCGTGCCTTGCAGACGGTTGGTGAGGTTGTCGAACATTGATCGTTGTCAGGGAGGTTGTGGAACAGACCCAACCGGAAGCGGGTTCAAAACTCTATCACGGTGCCGGGTACAAGCGGATGAACCTCAAGTCCGGCATCGTGGTGCGCGATCTCACGAAGGATTTCCTTTTCCTCTCCTGGCATGAGATGGGTGATATGGATAATGGGGCGGCGCTTAAGCTTTCGAAGTTCCGCCACCACTGTTGCCGGACAGAAATGACGCGCAATCCGGGCTATCTCCTCCTCAGCATCGACAAAACTAGTCTCAATGATGAGATGCCGGAGATCCGGGCAGCTATTCAGCACCTTCCAGAACTCCTCGGTCGACGCCGTGTCGCCCGAAAACGCCAGGCTCCCATTTGGGCCCTGGAACAGGAAGCCGACCGCCGGTACGACATGCGTCACCGGAATGCTGCGTACACGGCAGCCGCCCAAGACCCGCTCCTGCCCTGCAGCAAACACCTCATAGCGCAGGAACGGGCGTTCGGGACTCGGGATACGGGCGAAATCGGGCCACACGGCATTATTAAAGATATGGGCCTTCAGCACATCCAGTGTTGCAGCCTGCGCGTGAACGGTCACCGGCCGCTGGCGGCTGGCGCCGACGGCGTCAAGCAGAAATGGCAGTGCCGTTACGTGATCGAGATGCGAATGCGTGAGCACTACATGATCGATCGCGCCGAGTTCGTCGAGCGACAGGTCTCCGACACCGGTACCGGCGTCGATCAGGACGTCTCTCCCGAGCAGGAAGGAAGTGGTACGCGCACCGGCACCGATCCCGCCGCTGGCTCCCAGAATACGAAGTCTCATAATGACTCTAGATAGTCGCGCCCTTCAAAGCTGCAAGGAGCTGTGCCATCATGCCCGGGCGAATATCCTATGACCAGCACCGTTGCGAGTCTCGTCGCTGCCGCCCTTTACCTGATGGCGGGTGGCATGCAGTGGTACCGGCTGCTGCGTGGTCCTGCCGCTCCGACGCTGCGCGCCCCGTTCCTCGTGGTCGCCTTTGGTGGCGTACTAACGCATGCGCTGCTGCTGCAGGCCACCGTCCCGATAGCAGGCGGGCTCAATCTGCCGTTTACCCAGGCAGCCTCCCTTGTAGCCTGCACCATATCCATACTTTATGTGATTGCCGCCATCAGCCGTCCGGCAGAGTATCTCGGGCTACTGGTCCTTCCCGTGTCGGCGTTGACCGTGATTCTCGCCTGGGCCTGGCCCGGCCAAGCCGTTATTCCAACGGCCTCGGGGCTACAAGCCGCGCATATTGTCATATCAATTCTCGCCTACGCTCTGCTCGCGCTCGCAACAGTGCAGAGCCTGCTGCTCTTCTACCAGGAACGGGCACTCCGGAGCCGCCAGCCGGTCGGGTTGATGCGGGCACTGCCCCCACTGCAGACCATGGAAACGCTGATGTTCCGGATGCTCGGTATCGGATTCCTACTGCTCACACTTACGCTCGTCACCGGAATCGTCTTCTCGGAAGAGATTTTCGGTCGCGCCCTGCCCTTCACCCACCATGTCGTCCTGTCACTGATAGCCTGGATCCTGTTCGGTACCCTGCTTTTCGGGCGCTGGCGTTACGGCTGGCGGGGCCGCACGGCAGTCGGATGGACCGTGGCCGGCTACATGCTGCTGCTCCTCGGGTATTTCGGGAGCAAGTTCGTGCTGGAGGTGCTGCTCAAGCGCCCCGTTTGAACCGATTTACGGTGGCGCGCACGGTCCACGGGCGCTAGAATACCTCCGTCTTGCGCCTGCCTTGAGCCGACTCTTTCTGAAGTTACGTGCTCGCTGTCCTGGGAGGCGGTGGCTAATCTTTGGGCACGCTTCGATCTCGGCAGTTCGATGACATCACAGACTCTCGCCGCCCCCTACTGCAACACCTTCTGGCCACGCGTTTTTCCGTTTTTGCGCTGGTGGCCACTAGTCACCCGCAAAACACTCAAAGCCGATCTGATTGCCGGACTCACCGGCGCGGTCGTTGTGCTCCCCCAAGGCGTGGCCTTTGCGCTTATCGCCGGGCTGCCTCCCGTATACGGCCTCTACACTGCAATGGTTCCGCCGATCATCGCCGCGCTTTTCGGGTCTTCCCGGCATCTGATCTCCGGACCGACGACAGCGATCTCGATCGTCGTTTTCGCGACAATCTCAAAGTTTGCTGACCCGGGCAGCGCCAAGTTCGTTCAGATGGCGCTCACGCTGACTTTTCTGGCAGGCCTATACCAGTTTGTGCTCGGGCTCGCGCGCATGGGAACCCTGGTGAATTTCATTTCACACTCGGTGGTGGTCGGATTCACGGCTGGCGCGGCCGTACTGATTGCCACGAGCCAGCTCAAGAATTTCATCGGCGTGAACATTCCGGCTGGTGAAAGCTTCCTGCACACCTGGCAAGAACTGGCGAACAAGATTCTCAACACGAATCTGTTCGTGCTCGCAGTATCGGCTACCACGCTGGTCATACTGATCGTCCTGATGCGATGGCGACCGCGCTGGCCTGGAATGCTGATCGCCATGGTGGTGGGTTCAGTCATTGCTGCGATTGTTGGCACGGGCGCGCACAACATACAGCTGGTCGGCGAGCTCCCCCAGCAGTTGCCCCCGCTCAGCATGCCGGATTTGCACCTGGCGGCGATCAAGAAACTGGGGAGCGCGGCGCTTGCAGTCGCGATGCTTGGGCTCGTCGAGGCCGTATCCATTGCGCGTTCGGTAGCCGCCAAGTCAGGCCAGCGCATCGATGGCAGCCAGGAGTTCGTGGGACAGGGCCTGGCCAATGTCGTTGGCAGTTTCTTTTCGAGCTATGCGTCATCCGGTTCCTTCACGCGCAGCGGTCTTAACTATGCGGCTGGCGCCGCAACGCCGATGGCGGCGGTGTTCGCCGCCGTATCGCTCGCGCTTGTCGTGCTGTTGATCGCTCCGCTTGCCGGCCACCTGCCAATTGCTGCCATGTCTTCGGTGCTGTTGGTCGTCGCATGGCGGCTGATCGACTTCCATCAAATCAAGACAATTATCACGACCAGCAAGCGTGAAACGACAATACTCGCCACGACCTTTCTGGCGACGCTCTTTGTCGAGCTCGAGTTTGCAATCTATGTCGGGGTGATGCTGTCGCTCATCATTTACCTGATGCGCACCTCTCAGCCTGGCGTCGTCACCCGGGTCCCTGATCCAGGGGCACACAATCGGCACTTCGTCACTGATCCGGATTTGCCGGAGTGCCCGCAACTCAAGATCATGCGTATCGACGGATCGCTGTACTTCGGCGCTGTCGACCACGTGCACGAGCAGTTGCACCAGGTTGCGCAGCAGTTCCCAAACCAAAAGCACTTGTTACTGGTGGGCAATGGCATCAACTTCGTCGATCTCGCCGGCGCCGAACTTCTGGCTGCCGAAGCCAAACGACGCAAGGCGCTTGGTGGCGGTCTCTATCTCGTCAAGTTCAAGGAAGAAGCCTGCAATACGCTACGCAAAGGTGGCTTCCGCGACCTGATCGGCGCCGAGAATATTTTCGTCACCAAACAACAGGCGATTGAAACGATCCTCCGCCGGCTCGACCCCGGCGTCTGTGCGCGCTGCTCGAACAATGTGTTTCTCGAATGTCCGACCGAGGTTGCAAGTACAGAAAAACCCATGGAAATCCGGAGTTCATGAGGCCCCAGACCCGTGTGGGCCATGCTCCGCTGGAACTAGCCACCCACCGCAATTTGTACCAAGGGAATTGTCATGCCGAACATACTGTCTAGCGCCACAAGCAAGCAGATGACAAAGCTCATTGTTTATGGCGTCGCTAGCCTCGTGCTCTATGTCCTGCTCTATCTGTTCGAGGACGAAGTACTCGCTTTCACGGAAAAAGGATCCTGGTTCTTCATCATTCCCGTGACAGCCGCATTCGTATTCTCTTTCTCGCACGGTAATTTCACATCGCACTTCTGGGATGTTCTTGGAATAAAAGCAAAGAAGTAGCATCGGGCACCGGGGGGTAATGCAGTGGAGTTAACAACAAGCTTCATCGACCTAAACGCACTTGACGTCACCTACCTGCTGGTTGTCGGTTTCATCGCTGGTCTAGTAAGTGGATTCATTGGAAGCGGCGGCGCCTTCGTGCTGACTCCTGCCATGATGAGCATGGGGGTGCCTGGCATCATTGCCGTGGCCTCGAACATTTGCCACAAATTTCCCAAGGCGCTGGTGGGCGCCATCAAGCGTGCCAAGTACGGACAAGTCGATGTCAAGCTCGGTCTCATCACCGGCGTATCGGCCGAGGCTGGCGTACTCTATGGCGCGCACATACAAGAGGGGATCAAGCGCGCGTTTGGAGACGCTGGTTCCAATCTGTACGTGAGCGTCGCGTTCGTGATAGTGCTCGGGATCGTCGGCTCTTACGTGCTTCTAGACGCACTGCGTCTACAGCGCTCTGGGCGCGCGAGCACCGAAAAGGTTTCCCCGCTCGCTCTTTGGGTGCAGTCGATCAATATCCCGGGGACGATGGTCTACTTCAAG
Organism: Acidithiobacillales bacterium SM1_46; assembly: GCA_001304215.1. GTDB lineage: Bacteria > Pseudomonadota > Gammaproteobacteria > Acidiferrobacterales > Sulfurifustaceae > SM1-46. The sequence goes on from LJVB01000008.1 coordinate 7,372, forward strand.
AGTCTCAACGCCCGGGTTTCCATTCTCTTCACCATACCACTCGGGTTCGCGACTGGCATGCTCGCCGCCACCATCGCAGTTGGCGGCTTTATTGGCGTCCCCGGCATGCACTACGTGCTCGGCGCACCGAGCCTGATGGCCTCGGCAACCGAACTCGTTGTCGCGTTCGTCATGGGGCTTGGTGGCACAATCAAGTACGCGTGGAGCGGACTGGTCGATATTCGCCTCGCGATGATCATCCTCGCCGGTTCGTTGTTCGGGATCCAGCTCGGAGCAATCGGAACCACCTACGTAACACCGCACGTTATCAAGCTCGTAATGGGCGTCATCATGGTGCTGGTACTGTTTTCACGTGCCATCGTTATTCCCGTGTACCTGGCCGAGCTTGAGATTCTCTCGCCATTGCATCCGCACCTGGCGACGGGCCTGAAGAATGTCAGCTTCATTATCCTGATCGGTGCGCTGGCGGCGGGCGCAGCAATCATCTTCGCCGCGCTCTGGCGTGGCATCAGGTTGCATCGGCTCGAGCTCGCGACCCCCGTTCCGACGGCCGTTTCGCCAAGCGTCGCGGTTCCGGCGAACCCGCAGCTATCCCCGCTTGGCCGCTTCGAGCGCTTCCTGGTTGCCAGTGATGGCTCCGAGTACAGCATGGGTGCCGTGCGCGCGGCGATCGGCATGGCACAAAAGTGCGGCGCTCGCGTGCGCGTCGTAAGTGCTATCCCCGGAGGTAACGCAGAGCTTTACGCCATGGGCGAACAGCTCGTGGGTCGCGAGCTTGATGCGGCGCGCTCCCACCTCGATCAGGTTCAAAAGGAGGCAGACGCCAGCGGGGTCGCGTGCGAAACCGAGGCTACCCAGGCCGGCGAGCTTCACGAAGAGATCATCAGGCAGGCCGAGCGGATGCAGGCTGATCTAATCATCATGGGCCGTCGAAGCCGGCACGGCCTGGCTCGTTTGATGCTCGGTGATGTCACCGCGCAGGTTATAGGCCATGCACACTGCAACGTGCTGGTGGTTCCGCGGATCTCGGAGCTGGTTGGGAGGCATTTCGTTGTTGCGTCCGACGGCTCACGTTTCGGCGATGCAGCCGCGGCTGCCGCCTGCAATCTGGCCAAATTCTGCAGCACGCCTGTATCGGTCGTCTCAGTCACCCTGCCCAGCCACAGTGACCAACGACGCGAGGAGGCCCGCCTGGCGGTCAACCGCATAGCATCGTTCATGAAGAAAGAGGGCGTCGTGACGGAAACCAGACTACCCGAGGGTCGGGCGGACGCGATGATTGTCGACGTCGCCAAGGAGAGGAATTCTGACCTGATCATAGTCGGCAGTCATGGACGAACAGGACTGGAACGGGCGCTCCTCGGCAGCACGACCGAGAAAGTCCTGAACCAAACGCCCTGCGCGGTTCTGGTGGTGCGCAGCGCCTGATGAAAACCTCTTGTACGTGCCGTGGCGACCGGCCTTCGCGTTTGCCGGATGCCTGCCCCTACGGTGCAACCCGGGAACCGATGCGGCACTCCCGCACGTGGTTGCTTGGCGACGGGCCAAACCTTGCTTGACGACGAGATCCTAAAGCTCGTAGACGGATTCAAGCGATTCCGTCACGAGCATTTCCACACCGAGGATGGCCTGTACCAGCGCCTGACGCGCGAGGGCCAGTCTCCCCGAATCATGGTCATTGCGTGCTGCGATGCGCGCGTCGACCCCGCAATCATTACGGATTGCGATCCCGGCGATCTGTTCGTCGTTCGCAATGTTGCCAATCTCGTTCCACCCAATGAGTCCGGCGGCCACTACCACGGTACCAGCGCGGCGCTAGAATTCGCCGTGCGCGGCCTTGGGGTACGCCACGTCATCGTGCTCGGGCACGCGCGCTGCGGGGGCATCCGCGCGCTGCTCCACGACGCCATAGGCACCGGCGAATCCAGCCAGTTCATACAACCCTGGATGACCATTGCCGCCAAGGCACGGGATACCACTCTGCAAGCTGGCCTGGATCCGCAGTCCGACGCAGCGGCTCGCCAATGCGAGCAGGATGCGGTGCGCATCTCTCTCGAGAATCTGTTGACCTTTCCGTGGGTCGCCGAACGCATCCGGGACGGTGTCCTGCAGCTGCATGGCTGGTACTTCGATATGGACGGCGGCGAACTCCTGCGCTACGACCCGACCGCCCAAAGGTTCGTCTCCCTCACCTAGAGACAACCAGGCCGGCCGGAACCGTTACAAGTCTGGATGAGTCGTACGAATCGGTTAGTCCACACGAGACTGACTCTCGCTGCGGCATATCCGGACCTGTGGTCCGGCCCCGCCGGATAACCACAACGCGGAACGCAGTCGCCGCATTCCCGATCCGGAGCAAGTGATTGCGTTGACAGGCTCTGTATCGCGCAGAACACTAGGCCGCGTGACGAACGCCTCTCTCGAAAAGCTGGCGCGGGCTCTGCCATTTCTCAAGTGGCTGCCAGAACTTCGCGATCCTCGCGTCCTGCGCGGAGATCTTGTTGCCGGCGTAACCGTGGCACTGGTGCTCATCCCGCAATCGATGGCCTATGCACAGCTCGCCGGCCTGCCACCCTACTACGGACTCTACGCAGCCTTCCTGCCGCCGATGATAGCGGCCCTGTTCGGATCATCCCGCCAGCTTGCCACGGGCCCGGTTGCCGTGGTATCGCTCCTCACCGCGGCGGCACTGGAACCCATCGCGGCGTCCGGCGGTACTGGCTACGTCGCTTACGCGATCATGCTCTCCTTGATCGTCGGCATATTTCAGCTTTCGCTGGGACTCCTGCGGCTGGGCGTGGTAGTCAGCTTTCTCTCGCACCCGGTGATCATCGGCTTTACCAACGCCGCTGCAATCATCATTGCCAGCTCCCAACTCGACAGAATCTTCGGCGTGCGCGTCGCCTCGGCGGCGTATCACTATGAAACTGTCTGGAGCACTATTGTTGCGGCAATGAGCCAGACGCACTGGCCGACGCTGGCAATGGCAATCGGCGCGTCGACCATCATGGTAACGCTAAAACGCGTGAATCCCCGCCTTCCAAGCGTCCTGATAGCGGTGGCAGTCACAACCGCACTCTCCTGGGCAATCCAGTTCGAGCGAATTCAGCGCGTTTCGCCCGCCCAGATCGATTCCGTCGCCGTGCATGAGGTTGTCCGTGACGAGCTTGCCTTGAGAAGCGAGCTACCCGAGTTGAATGAGACGGTGCTGAGCGCTGAAAGGCTTTTCCGTGCGACCGAGAAACAATTCGGTGTTGATGACTCTCGCACTCTATCTGCCCAACATTCCTGGGACACCCTTCGACTCAAGCGCGACCGCCGCGTAAGGAGCGTTAAAGCTGACATCGAGGAATTGAAGCGCAGCCGCTTCGAGTACGTGCCGGGTCATGGCGACCAGCCCGGCAGGTTTTACCTGCGCGGGCACCTTCCGCAAGGCTCCCAACCCGACGGACGACTGTGGCGGATCCGCGCCGTCGAAGGCGCGGAACTTGTCATGAATGGTGGCGGAAACGTCGTGGGTACGGTCCCAAAGGGCCTGCCTTCAGTGCAGCTGCCGCAATTCGATCTGGGTGTAATATTGCAGCTGATATCGGCGGCCGTAGCGATCTCACTCCTTGGCTTTATGGAGGCCATATCCATTGCCAAGGCTATGGCCACGACGACCCGCCAGCGGCTTGACGCTAACCAGGAACTGATTGGTCAGGGTATCGGTAACATCCTCGGCAGTCTGACCCAGAGCTATCCGACCTCGGGTTCCTTCTCGCGATCTGCCGTCAATATCAGTGCCGGTGCGGTTACTGGCTTCTCGTCGGTAGTCACGAGCATCGTCGTGGTCGCGACGCTGATCTGGCTCACACCCTTACTCTACCACCTTCCCCAGGCAACGCTTGCCGCGGTTATCATCATGGCGGCGGCAGGGCTCATTAATATCAGAGCTGTCCGACACGCGTGGCTCGCAAACCCTCACGACGGCATTGTCGCAATCGTCAGCTTCGTCCTTACGCTTGCGTTCGCGCCGCACCTGGACAAGGGTATCTTGATCGGAGCCGGTCTCGCGCTTGTGCTCTATCTCTACCGTACCATGGCGCCTCGCGTCGCGGTCCTTGCGCGACACCCTGATGGGACCCTGCGCGACGCGGAAAGCTTTGGGTTGCGCACCTGCGCAAACATCTCCATGATCAGGTTTGACGGCTCGCTCTACTTTGCCAACACTTCCTACTTCGAAGACAAGATTATGGAGCGCGTGTCGCTCAAACCTGAGCTCAAGTACGTCATCGTCGTAGGCGACGGTATCAACCAGGTTGACGCGACCGGCGAGCAAATGCTTTCGCAGCTCGCCGAGCGGCTGCAGGGGAGCGGCATCGAGATTCTCTTCACCGGGCTAAAGAAGCAGGTGCTCGAAGTCTTCCATCGTACCGGATTGCACGACAAGCTTGGCGAGGAGCGTTTCTACCGAACCGAGGACAGCGCGCTGGAGCACGTCTGGCAAAAGCTCGGCGGCGGACACGAAATCGACTGTCCTCTCAATATCGTCTGCCCAGTCAAACCGAGCGACTAGCCGAAGGGTATTCACTGCCAGTGCCCGGCTCTGAAGCGAGACGCGGCAAGGCAAGTACGTGCGGGTCTGAGATTCCCGTTACTCAGCAACACGATGCCCATGTGCAGCGCGAGCCAACCACCATCAGCCGGACTCTCCCTGGCAGCGAGACTCTTGACGCCGTTTGCCATGACGCATGTAGTGGGCCACCCACCGGCGCGACCCGGATTCATTTTGAGCTGCTTGAGGCAACTGGACGCCCACACGGGCCTGCGCAATCCTGCACGCGCGCATCGCGCATGCCCAGTGGTAGAATCGAAGTTCGTTCCTGCGGAGGTAGCCACAGGTTGTTCAATCTCTCCACCGGCGCGCTAATTGGCGCGCTTGTTTGCCTGATCCTGCTTTCGGCGTTCTTTTCCGGCGCCGAAATCGCCCTGATGACCATCAACCGCTACCGACTGCGCCACCTGGCGGAGAGTGGTCACCGCGGCGCGCGCCTTGCCGCCAAGTTGCTTGCGCGACCAGACCGGCTGCTGGGCGTGATTCTGGTTGGTAACAATTTCGCCAATATTGCGGCCTCATCATTCGCCACTCTGCTCGCACTGGAGCTCTATGGTGAGGGGGCCGTCGCTATCGCCGCCTTCCTACTCACCTTTGTCGTACTGGTCTTCGCAGAAGTCGCGCCCAAGACATATGCCGCACTGCAACCTGAGCGACTTGCCTACCCCGCGGCTTATGTGCTGCGCCCTTTGCTACTCGCGCTCTATCCGATGGTCTGGCTCGTCAATACGCTCGGCAATTTGCTGCTGCGCCTGATCGGAGTATCTGTTCTCGCCAAGACGCCGACGGAGGTCACCGCCGAGGAGCTGAAGGCACTGGTGCGCGAGGCGGACGTGCTCATCCCGGAGTCGCACCAGGAGATGCTGCTCGCTATTCTCGAGCTGGAAAAACTGCGCGTCGATGACGTCATGGTCCCGCGCAACAAGATTGTCGGGATCGATCTCGATGCAGAGTGGAACGAGATCGTCTCCGCTCTCACTACCACACGTTTCACGCGACTTCCGGCCTACCGGCGCAGCCTCGACAACGTGGTCGGTATGCTGCACGTCCGTCGTGTGCTCAATTTGGTCCGTGAACAGCGCCTTGATCTCGAGTCGCTCACCGAGGCACTCATCGAGCCCTACTTCATTCCCTCAGGCACTCCGCTCAACACGCAACTGCTCAACTTCCAGAAAGTGAAGCGGCGCGTGGGTCTGGTGGTCGACGAATACGGCGACATCCAGGGTCTAATAACACTCGACGAAATCCTCGAGGAAATTGTCGGTGACTTCACCGCACGTGCACTCGGGCAGCGCGACGATGTGCAGCCCCAGTCAGACGGCAGTTTCCTGGTACGCGGCACGATCGGCTTGCGTGACCTCAATCGTACCCTCGGATGGAACCTGCCTCTCGAGGAATCACGAACACTGAACGGCTGGATCATCGAATATCTCGAAGACCTCCCCGAACCCGGCACCAGCCTCATGCTGCACGGCTATGTGGTCGAGATTCTGCGCACGCGCGGAACGGCGGTGGAGCTGGCACGCATCCGCCCCGCCCCACAACCAAAAGAAGAGATTCCCAGCCAACACAGCGCGTAACGTTCAGCGCCCGGCCTTGCGCGCAACGTCGTCGCGCAAATAGACAGGCAACGCTTGCTCCGGCGCCAGCGCTTCGCCCGCGGCAAGACCGGGCATCGCGAGCGCCGCCACGCCGCGCGCTCGCGGGAATAGCGCCGGCAACCACTCCTTCAAGCGAGCGCCTATGCGCTGGCAGAGCAAATCGCTGTACTTATCCCAGCCGCTGCCAGCGCCGGTCCAATCCGTGCCGTCCGGCAGCGGCACGTCGTCCGGCGCGCAAACCGTCTCGGCGCCAATGGAACGCATCAGTCCATCCTCGCCCCGCAAGAACGAGGCTGTATACACTTGCCCCATGCGGGCATCGAGCGCCGTCAATACCCGCTCGGCGTCAGTCGACTGGGCGAGCGCGGCCAGCGAAGACACTGGCAACACCGGGATATCGGCACCGAACGCAAGACCTTGCACCACTGCAGCTCCGATTCGCAGACTGGTAAACGATCCGGGCCCGCGCCCGAAAGCAATAGCGTCCAGCTTGCCCAGCGTGATACCTCCCTCCGCGAGCAGCGCCTGGACCGATGGCAGGATGGATTCGGCATGGCGCATGCCGGAGATATCCCGCTCGCGCATATTGGAACCAATCATGAGGGCGACCGAGCATATGTCGGTCGAAGTGTCGAGGGCGAGCAACTTCATACGATCAGGCGGCGCCGGGGAAGAGATTCAATACGACACATCGGCAAATCCAGGAAGGAAAGCGCGGCGGGGCAGTCGCCCCGCCGCGTGCACTGCTACTTCTTCTTGTCTGACACCAGCGCAAAGCTCGAGACAGCGTGATCAAATACCTTTTTGTCGACCTTGCCTTTTTGGCCAGACATAACAACCAGGTATCGCTCGCCGTCCTTTAGCATCAGAGCTGTATGTTTCTCCATGTCCTTGCCACCATCCTTCCACGTGGTGTGCAGGTAAACACCTTTCTCACCACCAACAGTGACCGCACCCTCCTTCACCACCTTGTGACCCTTTCCTTCATAACGCTTGTCCTCGCCACTGACGCGCGCCTTCTTGAAATCACCCATCGTGAACGTCTTCGCCTGTTGGCCACGCAGGTAGACGCCCTCCAGAGCGGATCCGCTGGCGGGATCCTTGACATAGAACATGAACAACTTGTCGGTGTCCTTGTAACCCGGGTTCCATCCCTGCGGCACATCCAGTGTGAATCGCGTACCTTCGACCTTGACCGAACCGGCCTGAGCCGACAGCACTGCGCCCGCCGAAAGACCGAGCGCACAAACGCCGACAGTCAACAACTTTGAAAAACGCATGAACTCCCTCCTAGTTGGGACGAATGCCTCGCGGCATCCTGAGTGGTGGTTAGTGATGGAAAAGAGGCTGATGCGTGTCCATAGCCCACATTACACGCCGAGGTTTATGCTAAGTGCGCGCCCGCCAGCCCTTGCAGGACGCTGCCACCCCGGATTGGCGCGGCCATTATCACGGACTGGCGCCCCCTCCACAATGGGCGGGCACCTACACACCAGGGTGATCTCGCCGCGACGGATCCCGGGGGGGTTGGCAGGCATTGCAATCCGGCCGTAACACCGAGAAGTATCGAAGATAGACCAACAACAGCACAGGCAGCAGTCCGATCTCGATCCAGTCGATGACCGTGGGTGCGCCTAGTTGACCACGCCACCAGTGCACCGTCGTGGCAATTGAATCGAGAAAGAGAGCCACAAACGCAACTCCCAACAGCACGCGAGCGCAAATGGTCCACCATTTGAGGCGCTGCTCAGCCACTCGAGGCTCCCAGCCTCGCTATCAACTCAGTTCTCAAACGTTTGGGCTCCAACGCGTGTGGGTGCCCCTGGCGATTGCGAGGTCCCCACACCGGGTCCGGGAAGTGCGCATCGTCTACAAAGCGCGGAATCACGTGCCAATGCAGGTGTGGCACCTGATTGCCGAGCGACGCGAGATTGATCTTGTCCGGCTGCAGCATCGCACGCAGGACTTCTTCCGCGACGAGCGCCACCCGCACGAGGTGCGAGCGGTCTGCGTCCGCGAGATCGGTCATCTCCTTTACGTGCTCGTTCCAGATCACTCGGCAGAAGGCCGGGTAATCTGCGTCACTGACAAGAATTACGCGCAGACGCGTGTCGCTCCATAGAACGGCTTCCGCTTTCGGCCGGCAGAGGGGACAATTCTGCATCGTCAGCCTTTGACTGGCCGCACCTTCGACGCCGCGAGCTTGGCGCGACGGCGCGCCTCATCAATGGTGTCGGCGTTCGCGAGCGCCACCCCCATACGCCGTCGTGTGAACGCATCGGGTTTGCCGAACAGGCGCAGGTCTGTTTGCGGCACGGCAAGGGCCTCGTTCACGCCTTCAAAGGCAATGCCCCTCTCTTCCATGCCGCCGTAGATGACAGCGCTAGCGCCCGGGGCACGCAGAGCGGTCGAAACCGGCAAGCCAAGAATCGCCCGGGCATGGAGCTCAAACTCGTTCTGAACCTGCGTGATCATCGTCACCATGCCGGTGTCATGCGGCCGCGGGCTAACCTCGCTGAACCAGACCTGATCCCCCCTCACGAACAGCTCCACGCCGAAAATGCCGCACCCGCCCAGATTGTCGGTCACTCGCCCTGCAATCTCGCGGGATTTTCTGAGGGCCTCCGGACTCATCGGCTGCGGTTGCCACGATTCTACGTAATCGCCCTTGACCTGAACGTGGCCGATGGGCTCGCAAAACGACGTCTCTACCTCGCCCGAGGGTCCGACGGTCCGCACGGTTAGCTGGGTAATCTCATAGTCAAACGGGATCGTCTCCTCGACGATCACACGCCCTTTGGCAACCCGACCCCCACTCATCGCGTAGCCCCACGCCTTCTGGACATCCTCCGGCGCCTGAATGGTTGATTGACCTTTGCCGGAGGACGACATAACCGGCTTCACGATGCACGGGTAGCCAATGCCACCGTCGATCGCGACCTTCAGCTCCGCTTCGGTCTCGGCGAACGCATACCGCGACGTGGGCAACTCGAGGGTCTCAGCGGCAAGCCGCCGGATGCCCTCGCGATTCATGGTGAGCTGCGCGGCACGCGCGGTGGGAATGACCTCGGCAATGCCGGCACGCTCGATTTCGGCCAACGTATCGGTCGCAATGGCCTCGATTTCCGGAACGATGATCTGTGGCCTCTCGCGCTCAACCAGCGTCCGAAGAGCCGCCCCATCCGCCATGTTGATAACATGCGCCCGATGCGCAACTTGGTGTCCCGGGGCGTTGGGATAGCGGTCAACCGCGATCACCTCTACGCCGAGACGCTGCAGGGCGATGATGACTTCCTTGCCAAGCTCTCCCGCCCCCAGGAGCATGATCCTCGTGGCCGACGGACTTAACGGCGTGCCGATCCGCATTCAGTTCCCCTTGTTCGCGTGTTGCATGAAGTGATCGTAACCCGCATGACGCGCGACATAGCGGTGGCCGGAAGCATCGAGCACGGTGAGCCCGGCTTCGCCGACCGCTTCTCCGATGCGGGTAATCTGACAGCCAAGCATCGGCGTAAGCGCCTCGAGGGCTGCGACGCGCGCGGGTGGAACGCTAAAGCAAAGTTCATAGTCGTCACCCTGCGTGAGCGCCGGCTCCCAACCTGCCCGCGCGAATTCTCTCCGATACACATCGGAGACGGGCAGGCGGGACAGCTCGATACGCGCACCGACCCCGCTTGCCGCTAATACGTGGCCGAGATCGGCCAGCAGACCATCGGAGATATCAATCGCGGCCGAAGCGATACCGCGCAGCCGCAGGCCTTCTCCAACGCGCGGGTGCGGCCGCACCAGCCGGGCACGCACCGATGCAAACGCGACCGCGTCCAACAGCTGACGACCAAGTAAGTGATTGAGTGCGAGTGCCGCGTCGCCGAGCACGCCGGTAACATAAATCACATCCCCCGCTCTCGCGCCGTCACGCCGCAATGCGGTATCAGCCGGCACGTGTCCGTAGGCACCAACCGTGATGTTCAATGGGCCGTGCGCCAGATTGCCGCCCACCAGCTGCACGCCAAATTCGCGCGAAAGCTCATAGAAACCACGACAGAAGCCCTCCAGCCAGCGCGGGTCCACATCGGGAAGCGTAAGACTCAGGGTGGCCCAGGCGGGCTCCGCCCCCATCGCCGCAAGATCGCTGAGATTGACCGCCAGCGCAGATTGACCGCCAGCGCCCGATAGCCGAGATCCGCAGGATCCGTGTCTGCAAGAAAATGCACCCCGGCTACCAGCGTGTCCGTAGTGGCAACCAGCTCGTGCCCCGGTGGAACACGCAACAGCGCTGCATCATCTCCGATGCCGAGCGCCACGTCGGCGCGCGTCACCGGCTGCGTCGCGAAGTAGGTTCGTATGATCTCGAACTCGTCCACCGCCGGTGCGGCCTACACCGGGGCGCGAGCGGCGCCTACCTCGTGTGGACGCAGCGCGTGGGCAACCTTGTCGAGTATGGCATTGACGTACTTGTGACCGTGCTCGGCGCCAAAGGTCTTGGCCAATTCGACCGCCTCGTTCAGTACGACGCGGTAGGGAATCTCGGGATGAAATTCAAACTCGTAGGCACCAATGCGCAGGCAGGCGAGTTCCACGGGATCTACGTCGTCCACCGACCGATCGAGATGAGGAATCAGGTGATCGTCGAGTTCGTGCTGGTGGAGCGGGATTTCGCGCAGCAACTGATGGAAAAAATCGAGATCGATCCCTTCCATCTCATGATCCAGGACATAATGGCTCTCGATATCCCCCGGCGCCTGGCCGGTGAGCTGCCATTGGTAGAGGGCCTGCAGTGCAGCGCGGCGCGCGAGATGCCTTCCGCCCTGCATTGCGCCGGCCGTTTTCCGGCTCATACCATCTCCTCCTAGGCACGCAGCTTCTTGAGGAGGTTGACCATCTCGATCGCGGTCAGCGCCGCATCGATCCCTTTGTTGCCGGCCTTGGTGCCGGCGCGCTCGATTGCCTGCTCAATCGTATCGGTCGTGAGAACGCCGAACGCGACCGGTACATCGAACTGCATAGTCACCTGTGACACACCCTTCGCGCACTCTCCTGCCACATAGTCAAAATGCGGGGTGGCCCCGCGGATTACGCAGCCGAGCGCAATCAGCGCATCAAATTTCTTGGCACCCGCCAGCGCCTTGAGCGCCAGCGGAATCTCGTACGCTCCTGGCACGCGCACCACTTCCACGTTTGCCGGATCGGCGCCATGACGCAACAGCGTGTCAGTTGCCGCGGCGAGTAGCCGCTCGCCAATAAAATCGTTAAAGCGTCCCAACACAATGCCGAAACGGGCGTTACGTACCACAAGGTCGCCCTCGATGCTCTTGATCGTACTCATCCGATGCTTTTCTTCTCTTTTGGGAAATCTGCATTGAGCGCGGTTGCTTCAAGGTAGCCAACGATTTCCAGTCCAAAACCGGAAAGCCCCGGAGCCTTCATTGCATGCCCCAGCACGCGCATCTTGCCGACACCAAGATCGGCAAGTATCTGGCTGCCGAGCCCATAGGTGCGCATCTCGTTGCGCTCCGCGCGGGCCGCCAATTCTAGGCCGACGCCTCGCTTGTTCAAGTGTTCGACACGCCGGAGCAGATTAATCGGTGGCTCTTCCTGCTGGAGGATCACGACCACGCCGGCTCCCTCCCGGTTCACGCGCTCGAGCGCCCGATGCAGTGTCCAATGACCAGCGCGATGCACGTCCGTAAACAGATCGAGCAGGCTTTCCTGAACGTGGACACGGACAAGCGTCGGCCACTCGCGACGGATGTCACCCTTCACCAGCGCCAAATGGACCGAGTCACCGATATCGTCATGATAGGCAACCACGCGAAATTCCCCGTGCTCAGTTGGCAGCACGGCCTCGCCGACACGCTGGACGGTTGACTCCTTCTCCACGCGATAGCGGATGAGATCGGCGATCGTCCCAATCTTCAGTCCATGCTCGCGTGCATACTGCTGCAACTGTGGCAGGCGCGCCATGCTGCCGTCTTCATTCATGATCTCGCAGATGACCGCTGCGGACGGGAATCCCGCGAGGCGCGCCAGATCGCAACCGGCCTCGGTATGACCCGCTCGAGCCAGCACGCCACCCTTCTGCGCCATGAGAGGGAATATATGACCAGGCATCACGACGTCTGCGGGGCTCGCATCCGCCTTTACTGCCGCAAGGATAGTGGTCGCGCGATCCGCAGCCGAGATGCCGGTGGTCACACCGTGCGCTGCCTCGATCGAGACAGTGAAATTGGTCGTGCCGCGGTAGTGCGTGTCGCTCACCATGAGCGGAAGATTGAGCTGGCGGCAACGTTCCTGCGTCAGGGTGAGACATATGAGCCCACGGCCGTGCCGCGCCATGAAGTTGACGTCTTCCGGGCGCACCAGCGAGGCCACCATCACGAGGTCACCCTCATTCTCGCGATCCTCATCGTCCATGAGGACCACCATGCGGCCGCGTCGCAACTCCTCGACGATCTCTGGGGTACGGCTGATATCCATAACAGCTGCCTAAGTCTGGGAAAACCCGCCCATTATCCCCCATTTTTCCAGTCGTGACTGCCCTTCGGGTCGATCAGCGACGAAATCTCGACACTCGCCGCCCATCCGCCGCGCCGCCACACTTGTCGAAAACCCGTCACCTGGCCTTAACCCCAGGTCCCAGCCGCTATAGTTTAAGGGGCAACAACAAGCTGTTTCTTGCCTGATTTTGTCGTTGTGAGGCGCAGGGTCGTGGAAGCTCACAAGCTCAACACAATTACGAGCACGGTGGTACTTTCGCATCGCTTTACGGAGCGGCGCGCTAATGCCGCGCGCGCGCATGCCCGTGAATCCGCGCCTGGCCTTGCGCCGGGTGACCGACTCGGCCGCTACACCCTGCTGGAGCGCCTCGGCGACGGCGGCATGGGTGTCGTCTACAAGGCGCACGATGCGGAACTGCAGCGCATCGTTGCGCTCAAGGTCCTGCCGCCCGATGTGTGCCGCCATCCCGACCATCTGCAGCGCTTCCGCGCCGAAGCGCAGGCCCACGCACGGCTAAATCATCCGAACGTGCTGACGCTCTACTCGCTCATGGAGCTCTCCGCCGGTGAGGTACTGGTGCTGGAGTATGTTGAGGGCCAGACTCTTGCGCAGCTGCTGCGCTCGCAAGGCCCGCTGCCAGTCAGCGAGGCGGTACGCCTGTTCGTCCAGGTGCTCGAGGGCGTCGCCCATATTCACCGTCGAAGCGTTGTGCATCGCGACCTGAAACCCTCCAACCTCTTCGTCACGCAGGACGGCATCATCAAGATCATGGACTTCGGAGTCGCCAAACTTCTTGATAACAGCGACGCGGCGCAACACGCTACCATGGCCGGAACCTTGCTTTACATGGCGCCCGAGCAGATCAATAGCCGTGGCACTGACTATCGGTCCGACATCTATACGCTTGGTGTCACCTTGTATGAGACAATTACCGGGCGCCTGCCGTTTGAGCGGCGCACTGACTTCGCGCTCATGCACGCCCACGTGCAGGAATCACCTCCGCGGCCGAAGCACTACGCGCGTCGCGTTCCTCCGGAGCTCGAGTGGGTAATCCTGAAAGCGATTGAAAAGGACCCGGCCCGCCGGTTCCAGACCGTAAGTGAATTTCGCGTCGCGTTGCTCAAGCTCGGTCTCATTGAGCGCCGGCAGCGTGACGCGGAAGTGATTCAAGCCGCCGGTACGCCGCACGAGCGGGACATGCGCCGTTATGGCCTGCATCAGCGTGGTCCATGGATCGGTGGCCTGGGATTTGATGCCGCGCTCGTCGCCACCGCAGCATTCCTGCTTTGGAATCTTGGCGTTGTGCCAACCCCTAGCACCGTTCCGAGTATGACGCCGCTGGCACAGACGAAACCAGTCGCCGTGAAGACTGCTCAAATCGCCAAGCGCACACCGGTCGCCCGGCCCGCCGTGCGAAAGACGGCGGTTACGCCACCTCCCGCGCCGACCAAGGCAGCGAGTCGCGACCGCTACGACGTCGTCCGCGACGCCTGGGGCAGCTAGCCTTCATCCGCGACAAGGATCGTCTCACTGTGATGCACACCAGCGCCAGCCACGTCGCGCGCCTCGCCGTTCTCGTGTTGCTTAGTGTTCTTTTCACCGGTTGCGCAAGCCTGTTTACCCCGGATTGCGCACGCTTCGAAGAAGACCGCAAGCAAACCGACTACACGCCTCGCTTTGACCGCTCCACCGCCAAGACTCGCAAGCTCGCCGCGGAGATGCGGCCGCTTTCCCGCAATGTACTGGCAGCTGCGCCGGTATACAGGATAGAGCCCGAAACCGGTCCGGCACGTCGTTGCACCCATTTCACGCTGCGCAAGGAACTGTACCTACAGCGCTCAGACAGGGCGCGCACACTGATCGTCGAGGAAACCCGTGAGATCTTTACCGAAGGCGGCAAGCGCGTAGCGACTAAAGTCGTGAACCTCTCCGAGCAACTCGCGAATCCGGGTTACTACAGTGCGCAGGAGCTTCTGCCTATCCCGGAGGCAACCCCTGCCGGAAAATACCGCGTTGTCAGTCGTCTCACTTACCGCACGAAACCCAAGGCCAAACCCGCCCTGCTGGCGCGCGCAACGCTGGACTTCGAGGTACCCCCGAAAAAGACCCGTTAGCGAATTTTCCTAGAGGAATCCGTGCTCCGAGAGGAATTCGCGCGTGATCGTGCTTCCCGGCGTGGCGGCCTGTTTGCCAAGCAGCAACCGTTCGAGGTAGCGCGCGATAAGATCAACCTCGATATTTACGGCGCGACCGGGCTGGTAGACGTCAATAATCGTCTCGACGAGCGTGTGCGGAACGATATTTAGATCGAACGCCGCGCCAATCACCTCGTTTACAGTGAGACTTACACCGTCCACGCAGATCGAGCCCTTTTTCGCGATGTAGCGCGCCAGCTCCGCCGGAGCCTCGATGCGAATACGCACCGAGCGGGCGTCGACATGCCGGTTAAGCACCTGACCAATCCCGTCGACATGGCCACTAACCAGATGGCCCCCGAGCCGGGTGGTCGGAGTCAGCGCCTTCTCCAGATTGACACGATCCCCCACCCGCCACTGACCAACCGTCGTACGTGCCAGCGTCTCGCTGGACACGTCGGCGACGAAACCTTCCCGCAGCAAATCAACGACCGTCAGGCATACGCCGTTCACCGCGATACTGTCGCCCAGCCTGACGTCGCGCCGATCGAGCTTTCCGGTGGCAACGCCAATACGGACGTCGCCACCGCGCGCCTCCAGCTGCGTGACCTGACCAACCGCCTCGATAATTCCAGTAAACATCACCGCTCCGAAGTGAACACGCCCGCTGCCATGCAGCCCGGCTCATTAAACTGGCATGAGCCGGGCCGTGACGCGCCAATCCTCGCCCACTGCACGAACATCCACAACTTTCAGCCTTGTGCGCTCGTTCATGGCAGCGAGCGGTTCCACCGCGAACATGCCGCGTTCCGCCGCGCCCATGAGATGCGGCGCATAGTACAGGAGCACCTCGTCCACCAAGCCGGCATCCACCAACGAGCCACACAGAGTCGCTCCCCCCTCAACGAGTATTTCGTTTACTTCGCGGGCTGCGAGCGTCTGCATGAGTGACGCGAGGTTTACTCTCCCACCGTCCGTCGGGATCACGACAATCTCGGCGCCCGCCTGGTGAAGGGCCTGGGCCCGCGCCATGTCCCTGCTGGCCGTCGCGAGTAGCGTTGCACCCGGCAAGCGTAACATCCGCGCGTTGCGAGGCATCCGCAACCTTGTGTCGACCACGACCCGCAACGGTTGCCGACCTATCTCGAGCTCCCGTACCGTGAGCGAAGGATCATCGGCCAACACCGTTCCGACCCCGGTCAGTATGGCGGCGCTGCGCGCCCGCCAGCGCTGCACGTCTCGCCGTGCCGCCTCCCCGGTGATCCATTTGCTTTCACCTGACACAAGCGCCGTGCGCCCATCCATGCTCGCGGCAAGCTTTAGGCGCACAAACGGGCGCGCCGCGCGCATGCGCGACAGGAACCCGGGATTGAGCGCATCGGCATCGGCCTCCAGTAGACCGACCCCGATGGCGATTCCCGCCTGCTCCAATGCCGCGAGCCCCCGACCCGCAACCCGCGGGTTCGGATCGAGCATGGCGGCGACCACCCGTTTTACACCGGCACGAATTAGCGCATCCGTGCAGGGAGGCGTGCGTCCGTGATGACAGCAGGGTTCAAGCGTGACGTACGCGGTCGCACCGCGTGCAGCTGCTCCCGCCGCGTTGAGCGCTTCAATTTCCGCGTGTGGCAGGCCCGCGCGCTCGTGCCACCCCTCCCCCAGCATCTTGCCATCGCGCGCGATGACACAGCCAACGCGCGGATTGGGATCGGTCGTATATAGGCCGCGACGCGCGAGCTGAATGGCGCGCGCCATGAAGCGCGCATCGTCAGCCGAAAAGCTCATGACTTGCCGGGCTTACGCCCCGAGCGTCGGCGATTCGCCTCCGGCAGCTCGGCATCCGGCAGCAGACGCAGCTGCTTGCGCCGCAGGTCCGCGCTCGGCTCATTTTGCAGTCGTTTCACCGCCTCACTGAAGGCATTCAGGTCCTCGAAGCTGCGGTAAACGGAGGCAAACCGAACATAGGCGACCGGATCGACATCTTTGAGCTCATCCATGATCCACTCACCGATCTGCCGCGATGGCACTTCGCGCTCTCCGCTCGCGAGCAGTTTGTGGCGAATCCGCCCGATCAAGGCATCGACCGCGGCGGCATCAACCGGACGCTTTTCCAGCGCGCGGGACAACCCCGCACGCAGCTTGTCCTCATTGAAGGTTTCGCGCCGATTGTCTGACTTGATGACCTGCGGCAGGCGCAGCTCGGCGCGCTCGAAAGTCGTGAAGCGCTCTCCGCAGACCTCGCATTCGCGCCGCCGGCGCACGCTGTCGCCCTCGTCGCTCAGGCGCGAGTCCACCACACGGGTTTCATCAGCCGAACAAAACGGGCAGCGCATTTCCCCATCCCGATAGTCGGTGGGCGTCGGTCGCGGCGCAGGGCCGGCCCTGGTACATCAGTGCTCGTACACCGGAAGGCGTTTGCAGATTGCCTCGACCTTGGCCTTGATTCCATCGCGAACTGCCGTGTCGCCAAGTCTGTCGATTACGTCGCAGATCCAGCCAGCGAGATCCCGGGAGTCGGCCTCGCTGAACCCACGAGTCGTGATGGCTGGGGTGCCAATACGAATACCGCTTGTCACGAAGGGTGTCTGCGGGTCGTTTGGCACGGCGTTCTTGTTGACCGTGATGTGCGCCGCCCCGAGCGCCGCCTCGACGTCCTTTCCGGTCAATTTCTTGTCGATGAAGTCGACCAGGAACAGATGGTTGTCAGTGCCGCCCGAAACGATCTTGTAGCCGCGTGCTGCCATCGCGCCTGCCATTGCCCGGGCGTTCGTAACCACCTGCTGCTGGTAGGTCTTGAACTCCGGTTGCAGTGCTTCGAGAAACGCCACTGCCTTGGCCGCGATGACGTGCATGAGCGGTCCGCCCTGGGTGCCGGGGAAAATCATGGAGTTCAGCTTCTTTTCAATTTCCGGATTCGCGCGCGCCACGATAATTCCGCCGCGCGGGCCGCGCAGGGTTTTGTGGGTCGTGGACGTGACGACGTCCGCTTCCGGTACCGGATTTGGGTAATGCCCTGTTGCCACGAGGCCCGCTACATGGGCCATGTCAACAAACAGGTAGGCACCGACCGAGTCGGCAATCCGTCGGAAACGCGTCCAGTCCACCACGCGCGAGTACGCCGAGAAGCCCGCGACGACCATTCTGGGCTTGTGCTCGGCGGCGAGCCGTTCAACCTGCTCGTAGTCGATTTCGCCGGTCTTGTCATTCAGCCCGTACTGGACGGCGTTGAATATCTTGCCGGAGAAATTGACCTTCGCGCCGTGCGTGAGATGACCGCCATGAGCCAGACTCATGCCGAGAATAGTGTCACCTGGGCTCAGGAGGGCGAGGTACACAGCCGCATTTGCCTGCGAGCCTGAATGCGGCTGGACATTGGCATAGGCAGCCCCGAAAAGCTGCTTGGCGCGATCTATGGCAAGGGATTCCGCCACATCTACGTATTCGCATCCCCCGTAGTAGCGCTTGCCGGGATAACCCTCAGCGTACTTGTTCGTGAGGACCGATCCCTGCGCCTCCAGTACCCGGGGACTGGCGTAGTTTTCAGAGGCAATCAGTTCGATATGGTCCTCCTGGCGGCGACGCTCCTGCTGAATAGCGTCAAAAAGCGCCTGATCGAACCCCTGGATGGTCTGATTGCGACTAAACATGGCTATTTTCGGCTGCTCCCTGAGAGTGTACTTCCGGCCCATTACTTGCATGCGATAGGGGGGGTCGGAGAGGGCCGTTAGGATAGCCGATTTCCCACCGAAATGCCTGTTTTGCTGGGGAATGAGCCTGGCACGGGGATGATTCATTCAGGCCGCCGTGCCTTTGGGCTGCGGGGCAAACGACTTGAAGATGGGCATAACAAAATGCTGACGGACTCGGCTAATACGAAGCATGGCTTAGACGCCTCGGCGGCACCGCTGCCCGCCGGAGAGCCCAACCCACCCGTTACGCACAATTTCCTGCAACTGTTGCGACACGGAAGGCTGCTGCGGCTTGGTATCCGCCAGAAGGTCGCTCTCGTCCTGCTTACAGCGCTTCTGGTCGCACTGACTGCCAACACTTGGCTTACGCTGCGCTCGCAGGAACGCGAGGTGCTGGACGAGGCCAACCGCCGCGGCCAGGAGCTTTCCTATTTCATCGCGCAAAATCTGGCCAACAGCGTGGTCGGCTACAACTACCATGCGATCGAGATTCTGCTGGCCGAACTCGTAAAGAACGAAGACATTGAGTACGCACGGGTGCTGAGCGCGCGCGGGAACAACATGGCGCAGGCTGGCACCGAGAGCAGCGGCGCTGACATCGTCCGATTTCGCCAGCCCATTCGCCTCGGCAACGATACGGTTGGCGAGCTGCACATGGGGCTTTCCACGCAGCGCATCGTCGCCAAGCTCGAGCGCGCGCGTCATGACTCCATTCTACGGCAGGTGATCATCACGCTTCTCGTGCTGCTAGTCGAGTTCGCCGCGCTCTCCTGGACCATCATTCGGCCGATTCGTGTCATCTCGAACGCCCTGCACCGAGATGATGGTGACACCTTAGCGCCCACGCCACGCACCATCTCGCTGCGATCCTCTGACGAGTTCGGCGAAGTCGCGGCCCGCTTCAACCGCCTGCATGGGGAGCTGCACGACGCGCATCGCCTGTTGCGTTCGCGCATCGATCTCGCAAATTCCGAGCTACAGGAGGCCAATGCGCGCCTTACGTCTCAGACAGATGAGCTAAAGCGCGTCAACCGGGAGCTCGGGCAACTCGCCGTGACCGACCCGCTCACCGGCCTCTACAACCGCCGCCACTTCGAGCTGCTGATGGAAAACGAGGTGGCCCAATCCATCCGGGGGGACGAAACCATCAGCATCATCCTCATCGACATCGATCACTTTAAGGACGTCAACGAACGCTACGGTTACCGCGTCGGTGATGAAATCGGGCGACGCGTGGCAGGCGCCATCTCTGAGCGCATCCGCCGCTCTGACGTGGCTTGCCGCTTCGGCGGAGATGAATTCTTCATCCTTTGCCGACATGCAACCATCGCTGCCTCGCTCACCATTGCCGATGAGCTGCACGATGCCATCACGGCCCAGCCCATGGTCGTGGGCAGTCAGTCGATTGCAGTGACGCTCAGCCTGGGAATTGCCACCCTACCCTGCACCGAAGCAATTGATTCAGCCGAGCAATTTTTCAAGTGCGCCGAAATCGCGCTACACTTCGGCAAGCGCAATGGCCGCAATCACGTGGCACACTACTCGATGCTCGACAAGGTTCAACGCAGCCAAATCTTGTGAAACGCAGGATGCGACGATGGATTACGGCCGCGGGCGCGGCCATGGTGCTCGCCGGGACGGCTTTGACGTCCCCGGCCGCCGATGTGCCTGAACTCTATCTCGGCTCCGTGGCGATGGACATCCCCAGCGCCATGTATAGACGCCTGAAGCCGCTCGCCGACTACCTCACACGCGAACTCGGGCGCCCCGTTCAGCTGCGCCTGTCTTCTGATCTGACACGCGCCTCGAACGAAGTGGCCGCCGGCGCGGTTGACATTGCCTACCTGACTCCGGTGGCCTACATCAAGGCGCAAAGTGCCGGGCAGGCGCGATTGCTCGTCAAGTGCGTAACCGCCGGACAGGGTTCGTTGCACCTCATGATCGTCACCCGAAGTAACAGCCCGATTCGCTCGGTCGCCGATCTTGCCGGCAAGAGCTTCGCCTTTGGCGACCCGGCGGCTATCCTGCAGCGCGCCGTCGTCGTGAATGCCGGCATGCCGCTGGAAAAGCTCGGGTCGTACAAGTTTATTGGTCACTACGACAACATTGCGCGCGGGATCGCCAGCGGCGAATTTGATGCCGGCATCCTGAAGGACACCACCGCCGCACAGTGGGTAAAACGGGGTGAGCTGCGCGTCGTTCACACGTCGCCGGGACTGCCACCGTACAACATCGCCGTCAGCAAACGCGTGGACGATCGTCTGGCGGCGCAGATGCAGAGGGCCCTGCTCACCCTCAAGCTCGACAACCCCGAGCATCGACGGGTGATTCAGGCCCTTGACCCGCGTTACACCGGATTTGCAGCCACCAGCGATGCAGAGTACGAAGTAGTACGCGTCCTGACCCGTCCGTTCGACAAGTAGTGGGCACTCGCCTGCGGGCACGACCTAGAACATGCGCTCCAAGTGTTCCAGATCGTTTATCATGCGCCACTCCGCCGCACCGGCGCTCTTCACCCGCTTTTCCCACGACTCCAGGCGACCATAGTAGCGCTTCGGATCGACATTGTCGGTTGCCAGCTTGGTGACATTCAGCGCGACCACCCGTATGCCCGTCAGATTCATGTTGACGTTACGCTCCGTCTTGGCATCTAGTTCTTCCTGCATGTCGGAGAAGATCAGGATGGTCTTGCGACCGGCGCCAGTCTCGTTCAGGAACTCCGCTGCCTGCAAGATGCCGCCAGTGATATCGGTGTAGGCGCTACCGCCCTTGCTCTTTTCCTTGAGCGCCGACACCCGCTCCTTGAACGCACGTTTCTGGCCGTTCGCCTGCAATGGGTCCTTGGCAAAGGTGGCCTTGGCCACTATGTCCTTTTCCGTGAAGGAGCGACTTTTCACCCGGGCCACTGCCAGCGAGTCACCTGGATTGAGGGTGCCCAGCAGAAAATTGACGACCTGCTCGGCGCGGTCAAGTTCCTGCGCATAGGTGCCCGATGTGTCCACCAGCAGGTACACCGCCCGTGCATGGGACTTCTTGTCGCCGCAGCCGGACAAGCCCACGGCGGCGAGTAAGAGCATTATGAGCCAACGGCGGCGCATCACAGCAGTGTCTCCGGCGTCTTGGCAAGCCTTGCAGCATCGGAAACGGATGCCACTGGCCTTCCCCGCAGCATCAGCACCGCCCGTTCGATCATGAGCGGCAGGAAGATCACCGCGTCGTAGGCCATCACCAGCGCACGACCCAGATGGCGGGTGACATTGCCGGTCAGGCGTAACACGAAACCCAACGAAAGCACCACAAGCACCAGCAGTCCGCCGAGCACAGTGCGCGCGGAATAGATGAAATACTCGAGTGGAATGCCAATGAAGGCGAGTGCAAACGGCAAAATGAATCCCAGGATCATCTGTCCGGCCACCGGAATCTTGTTCACCCACGCGGTCTCCACGACCGCGGCAACAATTTCGCCTCCACCGAGACCTCGCTTCAGCGCGATATCGGCCGCAATGATCTGGTCACGCATGACGGCGAGCGCCACCTCCACACCCGCGAGGATAAACAGGATAGAAAATGCCACCCACAACATGCGCCGGCGCATGCGATCCGGCAGGTTATGGATGCGCGGAAACAGGTGCGTGAAGCGCAGCGTTTCCATCAGGAATAGTCCCATGGTCGCCTCAACCAGGATGATGACGAGCGCGGCAATGTGCGAGGCCTCCAAGTCCCCGACAATATATTCGCCACCCCCGACCATCGCTGACATCGGGCGCGCGATGAGCCAGAAGTTCACGAAGGCTCCGCCAAATGCGATGACCAGCACCAGCGCGGAAATCACGAACTGCACCGTCGCGGAGGCCGTAAGTGAGTGCTCGACGCGCTCTGAACCGGCGGCGATCTGTTCGTAGCGGTCCATCTGGGCGTCTATACGTGCCGCACTCTCCTGCAGCCCGCCGATGTTGCGGTCGACCTTGAGCAGGGTTTCATTCAGGGAGCGGCCGAACGGAACGAAGCTGTCGAGGATGCGGTGACGCTCTTCATACGCGCGCCGGTATTCCCCGAGGACCTGCTCGTAGATGCTCTCCAGTGACTCGCTGATGACCTCAAGCAGCTTTTGCGCAACGCCATCGCCCGTGTGCTTGATCTGGGCGACCGCCTCTACGGCCTTGACCCACTCGGGTGGCGGCGGTGGAACCTCTCCGCACTTACGGTAGTCCTCCTCGATGCGCGTAATGTCGTCGAGCAGCCTGCGTTGCAGTGCAGGATAGCCCTGCAGATCGCGCTGGACCAGCACCGTGACGCGCTGGAACTCGCGCTCGATCGCCTGGGTAACCTCTTCGCGCCCATGCGCCAGCAGCACAAGTGTATTGCGCTCTTTTAGCCGCACGGCGGCCCGTGCCAGCCAACGGGCTCCTAGTCGAAGCCCGTCGGACAGCGCGCGCGAAAGTGAGTGGATGACGCCATGCAGCGGCTGGCGCGCCGCGTAGAGGAACGCGAGCGCCAAAGCGGCCAACAGCAGCATAGAAAGCGACGAATTGCCGGGTACGATTTGCCAGCTCATGTGAACCCTTCCTTTGTGCGAGGGAAGAATCAGATGGGTCTAGCATTGGCGCCGTCTGGGCACCAACCGGCTACCGACGGGAGGGAGGGACGGCGGGACTACCGGTCATCCCGCTCAAGGCTATGGCAGACTGTCCTGGACGACTTCTTTTTTGGGCGGAAGCATGTCGTCACGAGTAATTCCGAGCATCAGGGTGACGGGGGTAGCAATGAAAATCGAAGAGTAGGTTCCGACCCCTATGCCGATCAACATCGCCACCGCAAACCCGCGCAATGTCTCACCGCCGAACAGGAACAACGCCACCATGCTAAGCGCGGTCGATCCGGACGTGATAATGGTGCGCGCCAGCGTCTGGTTAATCGACGCATTCATGATTTCGGGGACCGTCTGCTTGCGGAGCTTGCGGAAGTTCTCGCGAATGCGGTCAAAAACCACCACCGTGTCGTTCAACGAATAACCAAGCACCGCCATGATCGCGGCCAGCACCTGCAGACTAAACTCCATTTGCGTGACGGTGAAGAACCCGAACACCAGAAACACGTCATGCGCGGTCGCGATGATAGCGCCCACCGCAAACCGCCACTCGAACCGGAAAATGACGTAGATCATGATGCCGATAGTGGTGAAAATGAGCGCAAGCGCGCCCTTTTCGGCCAGCTCACGCCCGATCTGCGGACCCACGAATTCGATACGCTTGATCTGCACGTGACAGGCCTGCGGCTGCGGTTCTCCGTCGACGCGACACTGTTGTGCCTGCCCAGCACGACTCTCTAGCGCGCGCTCCTTGAACGGCGCACGCAATACATCGACCAGTTTGGCGCTCGCCGTCGCCGCGTCCTTATCGGCATCCCCGTCGAGAGGCATGCGCACCATGAGATCACGCGTGCTGCCAAAGCGCTGCACCACCGCATCCGCAATGCCGCCGCGCGCGAGGTTCTGGCGGACTTCGGCGACTTCAACCGGCTCGCGGTAGTTCACCTCGACGAGCGTGCCTCCGGTGAAGTCCAAGCCAAAGTTCAGCCCCATGACCATCAGCAGCACCAGGGTCGCCACATTCGCTGCGGTCGAAAGCCCGATCGACCAGTAGCGCTTGCTGACGAAGTCGATGTTGGTCTGCCGCTTCAGAATCTCCATGGTGCACTCCTAGACCGGCAGTTTCTCAAGCCGACGGCTGCCAAACGCCAGATTGGCCATGGCGCGCGAGCACATCACCGCGGTAAACATTGTTGTCAGGATGCCGATGCTGAGCGTCGTGGCGAATCCCTTGATCGGTCCGGTCCCGATGTAGAACAGCATGACCGCAGCGATAAGCGTGGTGATATTGGCATCGGCAATGGTGGCGAAGGCCTTCTGAAATCCGGCGTGGATACTGGCCTGCGGGGAGTTGCCGTTACGCAATTCCTCGCGGATGCGCTCATTGATGAGCACATTGGCATCAACCGCCATACCGAGCGTGAGCAGGATACCCGCGATGCCGGGTAACGTCAGGGTCGCCTGAAAAATAGACAGAATAGCTACCAACAACACCAGGTTCAGGAACAGCGAGATATTCGCAATCAAGCCGAACGCGCGATAGTAGACGATCATGAACACTACGACGGCAACAAGCCCGATCCAGGTCGCCTTGATGCCTTGCTCGATGTTCTCCTGCCCGAGCGAGGGACCCACCGTGCGCTCCTCGACGATCGAAACCGGCGCGGCAAGCGCGCCGGCACGCAGCAGGAGCGCGAGCTCGTTCGCCTCTTGAGTGCCCTCGAGACCTTCAATCTGAAAGCGCTTGCCCAACTGCGAGCGGATCACGGGCGCCGTGATGACCTCCTCGATGCGGCGACTCTCGCGAACTTGCCGGCCCTGCTCGTCCAGCACCGGACGGCCTTCTGCGTCAAACTTCGGGTCTGACTTGATCTCGATGTAGATCACCGCCATGCGTTTGCCGATGTTCTCACCGGTGACGCGCTGATTGATACCGGCTCCCTTGGCATCCAAAGTAATTGACACGATCGGGCGACCGGTTTGGCTGTCAAAGCCAGGGCCCGCCTCCTCGATGTTCTCGCCGGAGTAGATCACCCCGCCCTTCAGCAGGATCGGGCGGCCGTCGCGCATCTTGTAAAGCTTGGTTCCCGGTGGGGCATAGCCGGTCGCCACGGCACGGCTGTTGTTCTCCTCGTCAACCAGCATGATTTCCAGCGTCGCCGTGCGCCCGAGGATGGCCTTCGCCTTGGCGGTATCCTGCACGCCCGGCAATTGCACCACGATTCGGTCCGAGCCCTGCTGCTGAATAACTGGCTCCGTAACGCCGAGCTGCTCGTCCGTCAGGCGTCGACGCAGCACCAGCATGTTCTGCTCCAGCGTGCGTTGCGCCTTGCCAATCAGCGCCTGCTCCTTGAAGTGCGCTGCCAGAGCAAATTCCGCGCCACGCATAATTTCTGACACCTCGAGATCCGGTAGTTCCTTCCGGAGCACGGCGCGGGCCTTGTCGCGCTCCTCGCCATCGCGGAAGCGCACCTCGACGCCACTTCCCTCGGCACGCACCACCGTGAGATAGCGAATCCGCTCCTTCTGCAGGATGCGGCGCAAGTCGCTCGAAACGGACTCCTCGGACTTCTTGAGGACGGCGCGCATGTCGACCTGCATCAAGAAGTGCACACCGCCACGCAGATCAAGACCGAGATACATGGGCCGAGCGGAGATCGCATCCAGCCAGCGCGGGGTAGCAGGCACGAGATTGAGCGCAACCGTAAAGCCTTCGCCAAGTTCGCGGGCCACGCGCTCACGCGCTTTCAACTGCAACTCGGTGTCAGCGAAACGCACGCGCGCGCTGCCTTCCTCGATGTCGGCGCCAAGATATTCTAGCTTGGCGTCCTTGAGTGTCTGCTCGATACGCGCCAGCACGGCGGCATCGATCTTGGTGGTGCGCGTGGGTGAAACCTGAACCGCCGGATACTCCCCAAACAGATTGGGGAGTGCGTAAATCGCCCCAACCAGGACGATTGCGAGGATCAACAGGTACTTCCAGACTGGATACTTGTTCATGTTGCGGGGCATGCGCGCGGCCCGCAAGCGGGCACGCGCGCTGCAGCGACGCCGGCGTTAGCCTGTTGTCTTGATCGTCCCTTTCGGGAGCACTGTCTGCACCGCCTGGCGCTGAACCTTGATGTTCACACCGTCGGCAATTTCAACGCTAACGTAGTTCTCGCTGATATCGCTGATGCGCCCCAGTACCCCACCCGCGGTCACCACTTCGTCACCCTTCGAGAGGCTGGCGATCATCGTCTTGTGCTCCTTCGCGCGTTTCTGCTGCGGACGGATCAAGAGAAAATAAAATGCCCCGAACATCAGGACCAGAAACAGGATTGACATCATGCTGCCGCCCTGCTGGGCAGCCGGCGCGCCATCGGCGGCCAGAGCTTCGGAGATCAGATAATTCATGAAGTGCCTCGGTTGCTTGGAATTGAGGTGCTCGCGGCGCTGTCTGCTGCCGTGCCGGGCGCCTCGCTGTTTTTCGGGCGCATACGATAAAACTTCTCGACGAAATCATCCAGTGTTTCGGACGAAATCGCCTCCCGCAGCCCGCGCATAAGGCTCTGGTAGTAGTGGAGATTGTGAATTGTTGCGAGCCGAGCGCCGAGAATCTCGTTTGCACGCTGCAGGTGACGCAGATAGGCGCGGCTGTAGTGGCGGCAGGTATAGCAGTCACACTGCGGGTCGATAGGGCCAGTATCGGCCGCGTAGCGGCTGTTCAGGATCTTGACATGACCATCGTGCGTATACAGCCAGCCATTGCGGGCATTGCGGGTCGGCAGGACGCAGTCGAACATGTCCACACCCCGGCGCACCGCCTCCACCAGATCCTCCGGGGTACCGACACCCATCAGGTAGCGCGGCCGGTCGACCGGCATTCTTGGTGCCAGGTGAGAAAGAATGCGGAACATGTCCGCCTTGCTCTCGCCAACCGAAAGGCCCCCGATCGCATATCCATCAAAGCCGATTTGCTTCAGTCCGGTGAGCGAGATATCGCGCAAATGCTCATACATTCCACCCTGGACAATTCCGAACAGAGCCGAATCATGCTTGCCATGAGCGAGTTTACTGCGCTCGGCCCAGCGCAAGCTGAGTTCCATGGAGCCCCGGGTCTCGGCTTCGGTTGCAGGATGCGGCGTACACTCATCGAAGATCATCACGATATCCGCACCGAGCGCGTGTTGAACCGCAATTGACTCCTCAGGTCCCATGAAAATACGGCTACCGTCGACTGGCGACTGGAAGCGCACGCCCTGTTCCGTGACCTTGCGCAGCCTGTCCAGGCTCCAGACTTGAAAGCCGCCGGAGTCTGTGAGGATCGGTCCCTCCCAGTGCATGAAGCGATGCAGGTCGCCATGGGCGCGAATCACCTCGACACCGGGGCGCAGCATGAGGTGGAAGGTGTTCCCGAGAATGATTTCCGCACCGGTCTCGCGTAACTCTTCCGGCGTCATCGCCTTTACGGTGCCGTAGGTACCGACAGGCATGAAGGCCGGCGTTTGAACAGTGCCGCGCGCAAGTCTCAGTCGCCCCCGCCGGGCGGCCCCACAAGATCCGATGAGCTCGAATTTCATAACGAAGGCGTCTGCGCCGGCGCGCAGTGTATCACTCCCTGCACCGGCCACGCGGCTCACGCTGCCCGCGTGACGAACATCGCATCGCCGTAGCTGAAGAAACGATAGCGCTTTGTCACCGCATGCTGGTAGGCGCGCAACACCTGCTCCCTCCCGGCCAAGGCGCATACCAGCATCAGCAGTGTCGACTCCGGCAAATGGAAGTTCGTGACCAGTGCATCCACTACGCGAAACCGATAACCCGGGTAGATAAAGATATCGGTCTCGCCGTTGAACGGCTGCACCTCGCCCTCGCTCGCAGCGGCCTCCAGCGCGCGCACCACGGTGGTACCCACCGCGACCACTCGCCGACCCTCGCGCCGCGCAGCATTGACGCGCTCGGCGGTGACGCTGCTGACGCCGACCCATTCGCGATGCATACGATGCGCGCTGACCTCCTCGACCCGCAGTGGCTGGAATGTACCCGCCCCGACATGCAATGTAATGAAGGCCTGCTCGACCCCGAGCGCATCGAGCCGCGCGAGCGTCGCCGCGTCGAAGTGCAGTCCGGCCGTGGGGGCGGCGACGGCGCCCGCCTCCCGCGCGTAGATGGTCTGGTAACGCTCGCGGTCGGCGGCGACATCGGCTCGGGCGATGTAGGGCGGCAACGGCATGTGTCCGATCGCATCAAGCAATGCAAGTACGGGGCGATCCGATTCGAACTCGAGTTCGTAGAATTCTCCGCGGCGTGCGAGCACGCGCGCAGTAACCGTCCCTTCGAGCTGCAGGCGCTGCCCCGCCCGCGGCGCCTTGCTGGCACGCATTAGTACGAGCGCGCGCCGCGCATCGAGCACCCGCTCGATCAGTACCTCGACCTGTCCGCCGGTGTCCTTCGTCCCCAATAGCCGCGCCGGGATCACCCGCGTGTCGTTAAACACCATCAGATCTCCCGCGTGCAACAGGCCTGGCAGGTCGGTGAAGCGCAAATCACGTATCGCGCCGGTGGGCCCATCGAGTGCAAGCAGGCGGCTCGCGCTGCGAAACGTGAGCGGTTTCTGGGCAATCAGATCGGGCGGCAGGCTGTATGCGAAGTCAGACTTGAGCATGACGCGGTCGTGGCGCACTAACCAAGATTAATGTCTCCATCAATCGAATCTGGCCTGGCGCGCTTCCGATCTATCGAGGGATGTCCCCTTCTCCTACTATAATAGGTGTTCCGGTCCCGCCGGGACTATCGCTGACCACGCTTCCCTGAGAAGAACATCTCATCATGTCCGGTACCCGTTATTCGCTCGAAGTCCAGCCTGTTCTCCCGGAACGACTCTCCCGACTGAACGAACTCGCCAACGACTTGCTCTACAGCTGGGATCGACAGGTTCGCGGACTCTTTTTCCGGCTCGATCCGGCACTGTGGGAGGCTGTCGGCCACAGCCCAAAGGTATTCCTGCGCCGAGTCTCGCAACGCCGTCTTGATGAAGCAGCGAGTGATCGGGTGTATGTCGAGGAATACAATCGGGCGCTCTCCGCTTACGACACCTATCTCCAGGAGTCGATGAGTCCCAACGTTGGCGATCTGCTCGATCCCAAGCAGGATCTGGTTGCCTATTTCTGCGCCGAATTCGGACTCCACGAGAGCTTCCAGATTTACTCAGGCGGTCTCGGCATTCTCGCCGGTGATCACTGCAAGGCGGCGAGCGACCTAGGCATTCCGTTTGTCGCGGTCGGCATGCTCTACCGGCAGGGCTACTTCACCCAGACGATTGACGTGCAGGGTAACCAAGTTGCGCACTACGCGCCCAAGGATTTTGCCGACCTGCCGACTGAACCGGCGAAAGCGCGTGACGGGCGGGAAGTCCATGTACACGTCGATTTGCCAAAACGCCGCGTCACACTCAAGGTCTGGGAGGTCAAGGCGGGACACATCAAGCTATACCTGCTCGATTCGGACCTTCCGGAGAACGAAGAAGCTGACCGGCGTATCACGTATCAACTGTATGGTGGTGACGCGCACACCCGAATGCAGCAAGAGATCGTGCTCGGCATCGGCGGCGTGCGCGCCCTGCGGGCACTGGGCCACCGGCCTACTGTCTGGCACATCAACGAAGGGCATGCTGCGTTCCTCGTGCTCGAGCGTACTCGTGAGTATGTCGGCCAGGGCCTCGACTTTGATAGCGCGCTCGAAGCGGCCGCCTCGAACACGGTCTTTACCACCCACACGCCGGTACCGGCCGGCCACGACATCTTCGATCATGAATTCATGCGCGAGTACTTCGGCGCCTTCGTGCGCGAGCTTGGCGTGGACATGGGTCACTTTCTCTCCATCGGCGCGAGTCCCGCGAGCCAGGGAGGCTTCAATCAGACCGCACTTGCCCTGCGCGGCTCTCGCTTTCGCAATGGCGTATCACGCATCCATGGCGGCGTCGCCTCGCAGATGGCGGCCTACGTCTGGCCGCAGATTCCACCCGAAGAAAACCCCATGGGGTACATCACCAACGGCGTGCACGTGCCGACGTTTCTCGCGCGCGAGTGGATCAATCTGCTCGACATGCGTCTTGGTGGCGGCTGGCGAAATGAACTGCTGAACGAAGGCTACTGGGAAGCCATCGACAAAATTCCCGACCACAGCTACTGGAGTCTTCGCCAATCGCTGAAGAGCGAGATGCTCGGCGATGTCCGCCGGCGCCTGATCCACCAGTACCGCCGCAATCGCTGCAGCGAGTCGCTCATCGAGCGCGTCACGGCCAATCTTTATCCGACCAACATCGATGTGCTCACCATCGGATTCGCGCGTCGGTTTGCAACCTACAAGCGCGCCACCCTGCTGTTTTCGGATCTGGCGCGCCTTGCACGGCTCGTCAATGATCCCCAGCGTCCCTGCGTCCTGGTCTTCGCCGGCAAGGCTCATCCGCACGACCTTCCCGCGCAAAACCTCATCAAGATCATCCACGAGTATTCCCGCCGGCCGGAGTTCGAGGGGCGCATCATCCTGCTCGAGGGCTATGACATGGCGCTCGCGCGCAAACTCGTCACCGGTGTGGATGTGTGGGTCAATACCCCTGAGTATCCGCTCGAGGCGAGCGGCACCTCCGGCGAGAAGGCGGCCATCAATGGCGTCGTCAACCTTTCCGTACTCGATGGCTGGTGGGGCGAGGGCTACAACGGCGAAAATGGCTGGGCCATCACGCCGCACGGTCCGGGCTATGACCGTGCCTACAAGGATCGCGAGGAGGGTCAGGAGCTGCTCGATATTCTTGAGCGCCAGGTGATACCCCTCTACTACGCTCGCAATGGCTCAGGTTATTCCGAGGCCTGGGTACGCAAGTCTAAGGCCTCAATGAAATCCATCCTGCCGCGCTTCAATGCGCAGCGCATGGTGATGGATTATGTGCGCAGGTACTACGCGCCGGCGCGCAAGCAACGGCTCGTACTCGGCGGAAATGATTTTGCGCGGGCGAGGGAACTCGCTGCCTGGCGGCGTCGCGTGGAGGAACACTGGCCACGGGTGCGTATGCGCCGCATGGATTCAGTGCCAACCGAAATTCGTTCGGGCAGCACACTGCGTATCGATGTAGCGGTGCACCTTGCCGGCCTCGCGTCGGATGACGTAGTGGTTGAGTGTCTCGTGGGCCGCGAAACCGACACCGGCGACTTCGAGCGTCTGGACACCCATGTGTTCGTGCCCCGTGCGCCCCTGGATAGTGGTGAGACGCTCTTTCGCCTCGATCTCGAGCCTCGACTGGCGGGGTTGCAGTACTACCAGATCCGCCTGATTCCCTTTCATCCGGCGTTGTCGCATCGCTACGAAGCGGGCTACATGCTTTGGCTTTGACCGATCAGCGCCCGTAGAGGCTCATCAGGTGTCGCAGCCGCGTAACCAGCGGGGGCGACACCTCATCCCACTCAAAGCGCCATTTCCAGTTGCCTTGGGTCGTCCCGGGCGTATTCATGCGATGACCGCGACCCGCACCGAGCAGGTCCTGCATCGGGATTACGGCGAGCTGCGCCACCGACGCAAACGCCGCGCGGATCATTGGCCATGGCATCGGCTCGTGCTGAAAGCCGAGATAGTCGACGACCCTGAGCTGCGCCTGTGCGTCCAGCCCCTCGAACCAGGAACGGGTAGTATCATTATCGTGCGTTCCGGTGTAGACCACTCGGTCCTTTTGGTGGTGGTGCGGGACATAGGGATTCTCGGGACTGCCGTCAAATCCGAACTGCAGCACCAGCATGCCTGGCATCCCATAGCGCTCGCGCAGGGCGTGCACCGCAGGCGTGATCAGGCCGAGGTCTTCGGCCACGAACGGCAGTGTATGGAATTCATCGCGTAGCGAGTCGAACAGCGCGGCACCCGGAACCTCGCGCCAAACACCCTCGACCGCAGTCCGGGCGCTCGCCGGAATCTCCCAGCTGGCCTCGAACCCGCGGAAGTGATCCACCCGCACCAGATCAAAGCGCGCGAATTCAGTGCGCACGCGCTCCATCCACCAGTCGAAGCCGTGCCTTGCAAGCCGTTCCCAGTCATAAAGCGGATTGCCCCAGCGTTGACCAGTCGCGGAAAAATAATCCGGCGGAACACCGGCGACCACCTCTGGCTGACCCGCCGCGTCGAGCCGAAAACAGTCTGGCCGTGCCCACACGTCCGCGCTGTCATGCGCAACGAAGATAGGCATGTCTCCAAACAGGCGCACGCCGCGTTCATCGGCGTGCGCGCGCAAGGCGTGCCATTGACGTGCCGCCACGAACTGCTCGAAACGAATACGATCGATTTCCTCTTCCAGCTCCCGGCGCGCCTCTACGAGCGCCGCCGGCTTCCGGTCGCGCAGCGCGGGCCCCCAATGCCACCAGGATTGATGCTGCTCGCGCGCACGCAACGCGCTAAATAGCGCGTAGTCCTCGAGCCAATAACTTTCCGCATCGAAGAAGGCCTGCGCCTCCTCGCGCAGATCCGCGTCTGCGTAGCCACGCCACCACTCGTAGGCGACGCCGAGTTGTGCAGCGCGACCACCGCTGATGCGCGCCGGAATCCAGCCCCACTCCGCGAGCCGCGTGGGATTGATTAGCAGCGGATTGAAGGCATGGACCGATAGCGCGTGGTAAGGAGACAGATCCTCGTGCGTCGGACCGAGCGGGAGCATCTGCCATACGCTCACGCCACATTCAGCAAGAAAATCGATGAAGCGCCAGGCATCAGCACCAAAATCTCCCGACGGCAACGACGTCGGATGCAACAGTACACCGGCCCGGCGCCGGTCCAGCGTCGGCCGAGGGGAGCGATTGCCGATCATGCCGCTTCCCGCTGTTCGATGCGCTGCAGCCGCCTCACGCGGCACCACCCGGGCGCATGGTGCCTCCCAGCGCCGGCGCGCCACCCCCACGCGTAAACACATGCGCGAGGTATTCCGGGGGCTCGATGCCGAGCAACTGATAGAGATTGGTGAGGTGCTGGCGATACAACCACTCGAAGTCACTCACCGTCGCCTGGGGATTGTAGTCCCCAAACCACCAGAACCAGTCGGATCCTTCGCATACCGCAAGTTGCTCCTCCGCGTGCGCGCGCCGTGCTGGCGCAAGCGACGGCGCGTTTGCATCAAACGCGCGCTTGGCATCGCCCAGCATGTCCCAGCCGCGATTCTTGTCGGCATCGCCTATCCAGGTCGACAGCGTGCCGTATACCCACGAGCCCGCCACGAGCGCGCCCAACGGCTTCGGTCCATACGAACGCAGGTAGTCCGAAAAAGTCGTGAGCTCGATGCGCGGGTGCTCGGCAAGCCGCTGGTAAAGCGCGCGAAGGAAATAATAGCCGTTCTCAGGATAGTGTTCCCAGGCGTTCTCCCCATCGAGAATGATGGGCACCAGTCGATCCGGGTGCTTTCCGCAGGTGTCGGCGATTCTCTCGAGCTGCTCAACAAAATTGGCCACGGCGTCATCGGCGTGCCATGTCGCATAGGAAAACCCGATCAGGTCGGATAGCGTGTCGTCCCGGAAGAAACAGGCCACGGATGATCCATCAAGCCGGTAAGGGTGGTACATCCACGCGGCCTTGAGTTCGTGCGGCGCGTGCCCCAGATTGGCAAGGCTATGGCGCAGCACCGACTCGCCGGTAGCGAGCCACTGGCACCCTAGTTTCGAAAACAGCCGCACGGTTTGGTCGCTCACAGCGCCTTCCGACGGCCAACAGCCCCCAGGCCGAAACCCGAAATGTTGCTCGAATATTGCGAAGCCCCGCTCGATGTGCCAACGCGCGCGTTCCTCGCCGCCGGGATAGCGTTCGAGCAGCGGCATTGGCGCCTCAGGCATCGCCTCGCGAGCGCAACGAAGATCGAGCAGCAGCGGGACGATCGGATGGGCGTACGGAGTGGTTGAAAGCTCGATCTGACCCCTTGTTGCGAGCCGGGCGTAGCGCGGCACGACGTCAGCGAGCAGTCCCCCGATGATCTCCAGCAGTTCGCGCCGCTCATGCACCGTGTACTGGGCCCCCTTCTCCATCAGTCGGCGCACACGCAGGTCACTGCGCCGCACCGTCTCGCCGAGCCACGCGAGGTGGTACCAGACCAGAAGGTCGACCAGAAACTGATCGGCGACGTAGGACGCAAACGCAGCGTCCCGCAGGAATATCTCGGCGACTGAGGTGAGGCGCTGGTAGGCGGGAAAACGCTCGATCACGCGCACCGCATTGGCTTGCAGACAGGCCTTCACCAGCAGTCGACGCTCCTCGATGTCTTCCGGCAGCGCGGGCTGTGCAAGAGCCGCCAGCAGCGGGTCGCGGATTGAGACGCTGTTACGCAGGAACCCGTCCACCTGACGGGCATAGTCGGCCAGCTGCTCGAGCAGCAGCGGTGCAAAGTTGACGACCGCCCGCGCGCTCGGCACCGCCTCGAGGTGCGCGGCCATGTCGACATAGTCCTTGATACCGTGCAGATAGGTCCACGACAGATGGTAGCGGCCACTCACTAGGTCGCGGTACTGCGGCTGGTGCATGTGCCAGCAGAGCACAACCTTCAGTCGTTGCTCAGCGGACATGATGGATTTCCTGCCCCAGCATTTCTGGCGTCACCACCACGACGCCGCCGGGCGTGACGTCGTAGCGACGTGCGTCCGCCTCGCGGTCCTCGCCGATCACGGTTCCATCCGGAATCTCGCAACCACGCTCAACCACGACCTTGGTTAATCGGCAATGCTTGCCGATCCTTGTGTCGGCCAGGATGACCGAGTCGGTTACTGTCGAGTGGGGTTCGATACGCACATTCGAAAACAATAGCGAGCGGCGCAGTACCGCACCGGCGATGATGCAACCACCGGAAACCATGGAGTCGATTGCCATGCCGCACCGATCGGGATCGTCAAACACGAATTTGGCCGGTGGCCACTGCTCCTGATAGGTCCAGATCGGCCATTCGTCGTCATAGAGGTTCAGGTCGGGAGTCACCCCGATCAGCTCCATGTTGGCTTGCCAATACGCGTCGATGGTGCCGACATCGCGCCAGTACGCCTGATCGCCCTGCGGATCGCGAAACGAGTAAGCCATGACGCGATAGCGCCCAATGATGGCGGGAATGATGTTGTGGCCGAAATCATGCCTTGAGTCGCGCACGTCGGCATCCTTGATGAGCTGCTCAAAGAGGAATCCGGTGTTGAATATGTAGATTCCCATCGAGGCCAACGCTACATCCGTGCGCCCCGGAATCGGTTCGGGTTCGGCCGGCTTCTCATCAAAGTCGGTCACGCGATTGTCGGCATCGACGGTCATTACGCCGAATGCGCGCGCCTGATCGAGCGGAACCTCGATGCATCCTACCGTCATGTCAGCGTGACTCGCGACGTGATAGGCGAGCATCGGACCATAGTCCATCTTGTAGATATGATCCCCGGCGAGGATCAACACATAGCGTGGATCATGTGCGCGGATGATGTCGAGATTCTGGTAGACCGCGTCAGCCGTGCCCGTGTACCACGAGGTTTCGCTGATGCGCTGCTGCGCTGGTAACAGCTCGACAAACTCGCCTAGCTCGCTGCGCAGAAAACCCCACGCCCGCTGCACATGGATCAGCAGCGAATGGGCCTTGTACTGCGTCAGCACCGCTACCCGGCGAATGCCGGAGTTCATGCAGTTCGAGAGTGGAAAATCGATAATCCGGAACTTGCCACCGAAGGGCACCGCCGGCTTGGCGCGCCAAGTGGTGAGGTGGGTCAAGCGTGATCCTCTACCGCCGGCCAAAATCAGCGCAAGCGTGTCGCGCGTCAGTCGGCTGACGAAACGCTCCGTTTCTACGCGTCTCACGCGTGGCTCTCCCAATTAAGGTTTTGTGGTGCGACCCGCCCTTTTACTGCACATGGCGGATCACAACACCCGCCTGGCATTAGTTCTTGCCGGCGGCTGTCGGGTAGTATACCAACGGCTGATCGCCAACTCGTCCTTGTTCGCGTTAAATGCCTGTGATATTTGGCACCTGTCGACTCTAACAACAACCCCCTGCCACACCTGACACGATGACATTCGACCGCAAACTGACGATAGACGCCGACGCCTTCTTTGACGATCGCCTCGGGACCAGCGGCGTGCCTCGCGCCTCGGTCGCGGCGCTCGCACCACGACTGACCGTGCTTCGTGAACGGCTCGACGCCTGGCGACGCGGTGATGCACCGTCCTATTTTGGGCTGCCCTTTGCCGGCGAAGAAAAGGAATTCACCCGGCGTGCGCGCGAATTCGCCGGGCGGTTTGCGCGCACCATCGTATTTGGTATCGGCGGCTCCTCGCTCGGCGGGGAAATGCTGGTACGGATACTCGGCGGGCGCCGCCATCCGGTTACGTTCTACGATAATGTGGACCCCACCACCCTTGCCGAACTCGATCGCGTCGACTGGCGCGAGACGCTGCTGATCGTTATCTCCAAGTCAGGCACCACCGCCGAAACGCTGGCACAGCTCCTTACCGTGCTGCCGGCGCTCGAAGCCAGTCTTGGGGCCAACAAGCTGCGCCAACACATACTCGCCGTAACCGAATCCCCACAAGGTGACTTGGCACGCATTGCCTCGGCCCTCGGTTGCGAGGTGCTGCACCACCCGGCGGTCGGCGGACGCTACTCGGTGCTCTCGGTGGTCGGACTGCTTCCGGCAGCGCTTGCCGGCGTCGACATCGAAGCCCTGCTTGCCGGCGCGCGCGACATGGCAACCCGCTGTCTGGCACCAAAACTGGAGTCAAACCCGGCGCTTTTCCAGGCGGCGACGCAATATCTGCATGCCGAGCGTGGCCGCACGCTCTGCGTGCAGCTCGCGTATGCGGATCGTCTGCGCCCCATCACGCGCTGGTACAGGCAGCTCCTGGCCGAATCGGTCGGGAAGATTGACGCGTCCGGAAGCCCCCGCGGCCTCACGCCTATCGATGCCCACGGCACCACCGACCAACACTCGCAGCTGCAACTTTATCTGGAAGGGCCCGACGACAAGCAATTCACCCTGCTCTACGATCCGACGCTTGCCACCCGTGGCCTGCGAGTGGACGCGCGCTTCGCGGAACTGCCGGCGGTGGCGCCACTGTCCGGTCACACCACTGGCGAGTTGTTCCACGCCGAGTTTCGTGCCACCCGCGAAACCCTCACGCGCCGCAAGCGGCCAAACCGCACCCTCAGCCTGGGCGCGGACGCCAGCGCGCTCGGCGAGCTCATCATCCTGCTCGAAACCGAAACGGTGGCGCTCGCCGAGCTGCTCGGGGTGGACGCTTTCGATCAGCCTGCGGTCGAGGAAGGCAAGCAGCTCACGCGCGACTACCTGAGAAGCGGCTAGGCCACCGTGCCGGCATCCACCCCCACCACTCCCCCAGCGCCCATGCACCGCGTCCTGCACGTTGCCAGCGAGGCGCATCCGCTCATGAAGACAGGCGGGCTCGGCGACGTCTGTGGCGCGCTGCCGAGCGCATTGCGCGCGCTCAACGTCGATGCGCGGCTTCTCATGCCCGCATACCGGGACACCGTTGCCGTAGCCGGATCGCTCAAGCTCGTCAGCCAGCTCACGGCCGCACCGCTCTGGCAGCCGGTCAATATTCTTGAAGGCATCATTCCCGGTACGGACGTGCCGGTCTGGCTGGTCGATTTCCCGGCGGCCTTCGGGCGCCCGGGGAATCCCTACATGAACGAGTTTGGGCATGACTGGCACGATAACGCGACGCGTTTCGCTCTGCTCTGCCACGTCGCGGTGGCCATTGCACGCGATGAGGCCGGCCTTCATTGGCAACCGGATATCCTGCACTGCCACGACTGGCAAAGCGGTCTGGTACCGGCGCTACTTGCATCGGTTTCGCCCCGGCCCGCAACGGTATTCACCATTCACAATCTCGCCTATCAGGGCGTGTTCCCATACGAAACCTTTGCCTCGCTTCACCTGCCTCCCCATCTCTGGTCGCTTGAGGGACTTGAGTTCCACGGGCAGGTGTCCTTCATCAAGGGCGGGCTCACTTTCGCGGATCGGCTGACCACAGTGAGCCCCACCTATGCGCGCGAGATCCAAACCAGTGAGTTCGGTGATGGGCTCGATGGTCTGCTGCGGCACCGTGCCACGGTCCTGCGCGGCATCCTGAACGGCATCGATGACAAGACCTGGGATCCGGCCAATGACGCGCTGATCGCTGCGCCCTATTCGGCCGACGAGCCGTCCGGCAAAGCGATCAATAAATCTGCGCTGCAGGAAATTTTCGGACTGCCGCGTGATGACACCACACCGCTCATCGGGATGGTGGGCCGCATGGTGACCCAGAAGGGGATTGATCTCGTCATCGACGCGCTGCCGCAGCTGCTCAAGCGCCCGCTACAGCTCGCCATCATCGGTACGGGCGAGCGGGAATTCGAAGAGGCGTTGCGTGCGGCCGCCACAAAGCATTCCGGGCGCCTGGGTCTGTTTGTCGGCTACGACGAGCGCCGCGCCCACCTGATTGAAGCGGGCGCGGACATGTTTCTCATGCCGTCACGCTTCGAGCCCTGTGGGCTGAAT
The DNA here is from genome assembly GCA_001304215.1 of Acidithiobacillales bacterium SM1_46. Taxonomy (GTDB): domain Bacteria; phylum Pseudomonadota; class Gammaproteobacteria; order Acidiferrobacterales; family Sulfurifustaceae; genus SM1-46. The sequence goes on from LJVB01000008.1 coordinate 46,001, forward strand.
CAGCTCTACAGCATGCGTTACGGCGCGACACCGATCGTGCACAAGGTAGGCGGACTGGCCGATACAGTTATCGATGCGCAGCGCAAGACGCTTTCCAACGCGACTGCCACGGGGATCTGTTTCAAAAACGCCAGCGCCGAGACTCTGGTCGACGCGGTGGATCGAGCGCTCGACCTGTTCGCTCAGCCCACCCAGTGGCGAACACTGCAACAGGCCGGCATGCGCCAGGATTTCTCCTGGCGGCATCGTGCCGTGGAATATCTGGATCTCTACAACGAACTGCGGTCGGGCCCCAAACCGCCGAAGCCGCCCACCCGCCAGCGCAGTGCCAGCGAGCGCAAGACCGCGCGGAACCGCTAGCGACCGCCGGGCGCCGTGTGCGTTTTTACCTCGCCACGCTGCTTGCGCGCAAAGTCTTCCAGTTGACGCGACATGGCGTCGAAAGCGTCGCGGATCGCCACGTAGACGTCCTCGTGCTGCGTATGGTTGGCCACCAGCTCGGCCCCAGGGACGGTGAGGTCAATACGCACGCTATGTAATTTGCCCTGATGCTTGTGCCGCTGCGGCATTTCGACCACCACCCGGCACCCCATGATCCTGTCGTAGTAACGTTGAAGCTTCTCAGCCTTTTCGCGAATTCGCGTCTCGACGGCGTCGGAGTGCTCAATGTCGCGAAAGGTGACTTGAAGTGGAATCTGCATGCTTACTCCCGAGGGTCTTGTATCTTGACTGCTGTTGTTGGGCCACCCTGAGCGCCTGTGACCCCGTTAACCATTCTATCGCATCGTCTCGCCGGGCGGCCGCCCCAACCTTGATTCCGGTCAAATACCGGCAAAAACAGCCGGAAATTGGGGCTTGTTCCGCCCTGTCGATGCCGCCAACCCCATGACTCCTTACAGTTTGCCTTGGGTGATCACCCGTTCTGCCTCACAGGCCACCGTGGCCCGTGCCGGATGCCAACCGGGCTGCAACCCTGGCGGCCCCCCGCAAACCTACGTCTGCCGCCCGCACGACACTCACCGGAACCGCCTGCACAAAATGCGCCATCGATCCCTTGTCGCCGAACGCCGCAAGAAAGTCGCCCCGCTGCAGGCGAGGGAGGATGCGCGGCGCGATGCCTCCGGCAACATAGAGCCCTCCCGACGCGCCGGCGGACAGCGCAAGGTTGCCGGCCTGCGCGCCGTAGATGCGCACGAAACAGTCCAGCGCCGCGTTTGCGAGCGGATCACCCTGCGCCAGGGCCGCCTCGGTAATGGCCGCCGCTGGATCCTCGCGCTCCAGTGCCTTCGCCAACGCCTGCGACTCCCGCAGTTCACCGCGCTGCCGCAAGAAACCATAGAGTCGCACCAGACCCGGGCCTGACAGGATGTCTTCGTACGATGCGCGTCCAAGCCCGACACGCAAGTGCTTCGCCAGATCGAAATCGAGCTCGTTGGTCGGAGCAAAGTCGACATGCCCCCCTTCAGTCGCGATTGCTTCGTAATGAGCACCCTGCCACACCAGAATGCCCTGGCCCAAACCGGTGCCCGCGCCAATAACCGCGCGCGTTCCATGCTGGAGCGGCTCACCTGCCTGCAACGTTACCAGTTCGGTCGCAGCGAGCGCCTCGATCCCATAACCAATCGCCTGAAAGTCGTTGATCAAATGCACTGGCCCGAAACCGAACTCACGTGCGATCGCGCTGCTGTCGATCTCCCACGGCAGGTTTGTTGTCCGTACCGACTGGCCGGTTGGTGTCGCGCGTACAGGGCCGGCGATGCCAAAGCAGGCCGCGGCCCCCGCGATGGATCCACCGGCGAGGAAATCCCGCAGCACAGCCGCAAGGGTCACATAGTTCCGACTCGCATAATGCGCCTCGCGCACCAGCACAGGCTGTGCCGCGATTGCGTCCAGCAACTGCAGCCGCGTGTTGGTGCCACCAATATCTCCGGCCAGAATGAGCATTGCTTATCGGTGATTGTCAGTGCGCGCGTTGTGACGCGGCGCAGGGCGTTGCTATACTGCCACAGCCCGCGCCGAAGTGGCGGAACTGGTAGACGCGCCAGACTCAAAATCTGGTGGTGGCAACACCGTGTCGGTTCGATTCCGACCTTCGGCACCA
>LJVB01000074.1 GCA_001304215.1 Acidithiobacillales bacterium SM1_46
GGTCCGTGGTGTCCTTGTGCCCCGGCGGGTGGATGCCGTGAGCGAAGCTTCTGCGTAACAGACTGAGCATCGTTGTCTGCTCCACGGTGCATTGCAGCCGCTGCGCCGCCCCATAGTTTCGTGCTGCTGGCCGGGCGATACTCTTTCCACCCGTTGCTGCGCCCGTTTAGTGATACTTTGCCGCGCGCTTTCTGAGACCTTCCAGCCCCGGTTCGGTAGAATTCCATGGCGTGCCGGGATGAATGACTCCGGCCGTGCACTTCTCCGCCGCGCGCACGATGTCCTTGTAGGGGCCGCCGCGCGGGTCCTTTATGTAGGCGTGCTTGTTATCATCGTACGCGAATATCTTCGGGTTGATGTTGATACATTCGTCGCAGGTGGTGCATTCCGGCGTGTCAATCCACACTGGCTCATAATCGGCGGGCGCACCGGCTGCCGGTGCGCCCGCCGTGGTCGCACCTTCGGTTGCGGCGCTGGGCGTCGCCGACGGGGTGCCCAGCACCTGCGAAAGCGCCGCCGCCCCGCCGCCTGCCGCCATGGCGAGCAGTGCCTGCGAAATGCGCTGCGCCATTTCCTGCCGCGCTTCTGCAACGACACGCTCGGTATCCATCTGTTTGCCGATGCCCACCAGCCCTTTGAGTTGCCTCCAGAAATTGCGCCGCTCGATGACGGTATTGACGAGGTCGGCTGACACCAGCACGCGGTTGAGATGATTGTTCTTGTCCACGGTCCAGATGTAGGGGAAGCGGCCCTCGCGATCTGCCGGCTCGAGGTCGAGGAACTCGACAAGCGGCATCATTTCATCACTCCAGGTCTCGGGCGGTGCGATCTTGAAATGCTTGCGGAAGCGTCCTTCGTTGATGGCGAACTCGGCGAAGGTCATGGGCAGGTCCATGCTGGCTGACTGGCCATTCTCGTCCACGTACTGGAGCGTATAGACCGGGAAATCATTATCAATTGCCGGGTTGCCCTCGAGCGAAGCGCATTCCTGGACCGTGTTGCCGTTATCTGGGTTGTAGCGGAACAGCGGATAGGCGCGACCTTCCACGGCAAACTTGCTGTGCAGTTCGGCCTCATCATCCGCAACGCCGTGCTCCGGCGGGCATACGGCGTAGACGTTGAACAGCGCCGGGCGGCGGCTGTTGAGGCCCTCGATGAAACTCTCCAGAAGGTGCGTGACGTGCGACATCGAGCCCTGCATGACGTAGGCAGTGCGGTGCGCCATGCCGATCAGTGAAATTTCCTTGCGCATCTCTTCCTTGCCATGATGTTCCTTGCCGTAGGGCGCCATGTCGGAGATCTGACCGAGAAAACCAGACGTGCAGGCCTGGCCGCCGGTATTGGAGTAGACCTGGGTATCGAGCACAAGCACCTTGATCGGCATTCCCGAGATCAGCATGCGCGAAAGATTCTGGAAGCCGATGTCATACATCGCGCCGTCTCCGCCGACGGCCACGACCGGCGGACAGAGATGAAACTCCTCATCCGAGAACTGGTGCCAGTCGAAGTACGTGAAGAAATGGTCGTATTTCTGCGCATCGTATTCGCCTTTTAATTCGAGCTCCGCCATGCGGATCGCCTTGAAGCCCTCGGCCATCTTGGCCATGTGGCCTTCAAAGATGCCCATCGCCATGGACGGGGAGTCCTGGAACAGGTGGCTCGTCCAAGGGAACGGATACGGATTGTAGGGGTAGGTGGAGCCCCACACTGATGTGCAGCCGGTAGCGTTGATAATGCCAAGCGCCGCACGGCCATTGTGGGTCAGGCCGCTCGTGTACTGCCACTTCAAATGTTTGAGCTTCTCGAGAATCTGCGTCACCCAGCGTAGCCATTGGGCATCGATTGGTTGGGCGGCGTGTCTGGCATCGAGTCGCTCAGTCAGTCGCGAAAGCGTAACGTCCTTGTTCTGCAGGTTTTTCAGCGCGTCACCGATGGCCTCTGTATCGCCGAGATCGACGGTCTGGGCGAGTTTCAGCCGGACATGGGTTTCAAGGCGTCCGATGAGATCGTCGAGGCGCTCTAGCTGCTGCTTGACGCGCGGTTGCATGAGCGCTGTTACCGTCGATGTGAACAGATGGATGATGCTCTTCTCGCCGCAACCGAGACAGGCACCGTCACCACAAACCATGGAGGTGTAATTGCGCTTGTCGAGCAGCAAGGTCTCGAGCGCTCCGATGCGCTCGTCGAGATCGTCAATGCGAATGTATTCGGGCGCCGTGGTGGGCAGATCCATCCAGTAGTCCCATTCGTGACGCAGACGGGTGATCGCCTCGGGTGTCTGCTTCTCGATCACGAGCGCCTCGTCCTCGCACACCGTCACGCATTCCATGCAGCCCTTGCAGGTATAGGGGTTGATGGTGATGGAGAACAGCCCACCGCTGCCCTTGGCGCGCTTTTCCTTGACAGTGTAGTAGGGCTTGGTGATCGCGAACTGGAACCCGTCGATCGCCTCGCGAAAACGCGCGAACTCCTGCCGAAGGTGGTCCTTGGCCTCGACCTCGAGCAGCGTCTCGTCGATGCTTGCTTCGATCGCCTGATCGAGCAGGGCACGCACGTTGGCATTTTCGGCGGTGGCATCGAGCGCCGCGTGCCATTTCTTTTCCACCGCGCGAAGCGTACGCCGCAGATGACGTGTCGGTTGCTGTCGTTCCACGCGCCGCAGTGTGGTGTCCAGTACTTCGCCGAGCGAATTGACCAGGCCGGGGATCGCGCTGTCGGGGCAGACCGTGTAGCAGTCTCCGCAGGCGGTGCACTTCTCGGGCAGCCATTTCGGATATTCGAAGCGAACCTGCGTCATGTCGCGGAACAGGCCGGTCGACGCCGGAATCAGGCTGGTGGCGGCAAACGGGTCGGCGAGACTATCCGTGTTCCCGCCGCCGGCGTAGAAGCTTCCGGTCTGCTCCCAAAAGCGGTGAATGTCGGTACGCCTGTCATCGCTCACGGCGAGCTGCTTGAGCATGACCGGTAGTCCCGGTTCCTCACGCAACGACTCGACCGTCGGCCGGGATACGAGTTTGTCAGTGATCTCGTGGATCTCATCGTAGCCGCGGCGCACCACGCGCAGGTTGTCCTCGACTACGCGCTTGCCCTTGGCGCCGAACTTGTGTTCAAGCTGGACTTTGATGGACGCGAACAGCTTGTCTTCGTTCAAATTGGCGCGCTCCATCAGCCCCGAGGCCTTGAAGAACGCACCCTGAAACGCGATGCCCTGCATGCGAAACTGCAGTTCCGGGTCGGTGGCTTCGTCGCGCGCGATCCGGAAGGCATCGACATAGAACACGCGGATCTTGTTGTCGACGACGTAGCGTTGCGCCCATTCAGGGAAGCTTTTCCAAACCGCCTCGGGTTCGCCAAGATTACTCTGGACAATGAACACGCCACCCGGATGCAGGCCCTGGAACGGGTTGGCGCGTTCGAATACGTTGGGATCGGGTGACAGCACCACGTCGACATAGACGTATTCGCTGTTGACCCGGATTGGTTCCGGCGCGGCGGACAGATAATAGGTGGTGGGCTGACCCTTCTTCTCCGAGCCGTACTTGGGATTGGCCTTGATGTGATAGTCGAGCAAGTCGAACAGCGTCATGGCCAGGTTCTTGCCAGTGGTCATGGCGCCCCAACCGCCGACGGAGTGAAAGCGTACGGTGATGCAGCCCTTCGGCATCAGGTTTGGGTTCTCGCTGCCGTGCAGTGCCATCTCCCGGATGCGCGGATAGGCATCGAGCAGTTGTTGCTGGTAAATCTCCTGTTTGGGTGACGCTGCCTTGTCGTGCACGAAGTCGATTGACAGATAGAAGAACTTGCGGTGCTTGCCGTCGGGGAGCATGTTCTCAACGGCGGCGATGAGCCCTTCCGGTTGCAGGTCGCGCGAGCCGAGACCAAAGCAGCCGGAATAGAGACGTGGCATATCACCCGCCTTGAAGGCCGCATACCCCGGGTATGGCGGTTCGCCTTTGCCCGCCGAGCCATTTTCGAGGCACTTGCTTACCGTGGCGCGCACCTCGCGCATGAGCGGCAGATCCTCGGCCAGTGGTTGGTCGGTGCGCTCGAGCACCACCACCGCCTTCTTGCCTTTCAGCACGTGACCGAGCAGATCGCCCGGAAATGGGCGGTACATGGTGAGGTTGACCACACCCACCTTCAGCTTGCGCGTTTTGCGCAGGTAATCCGCTACTACCTCTGCGGTTGGGATCATCGAGCCCATGCCAACGATGACGTACTCGGCATCCTCGGCCCGGTAGGTGTTGACGCGGCGGTAGCGTCGCCCGGTAAGTGCAAAGAATTCGTCCAGACAACGGTCGGTGAGTTCTTCAACATGCTCGTAGAAGTACGGGCGCTGCGCTGCGACCGCCTGCATGTAGGAGTCCTGGTTCTGCACGGCGCCCGAGAGCACCGGGTCGTCGACGTCCCACAGGATTGGGACGCGCCGGCGCTTCTCACCGTAGATCAGGCGCTGCGCCGGGGTCGGCGTATCGATGATGTCGTCGGGTCGGCCGAGGAACTCCTGGACAAGTCCCCGCTCCGGCACCTGCAAGGTTTCGATCAAATGGGTAGTAAGAAAGCCGTCCTGCGCAACGATGGCTGGGGTGAGAGCGAGTTCCGCTGTCTTGCGCGTGACGAGATTGAGGTCGGCGGCCTCCTGCGCATTCTTGGCCATGACCTGGATGAAGCCGGTGTCATCCACACAGTGATAGTCATCGTGGCCACAATGCACGTTGAGCGTCGCCTTGGTAATGGCGCGGCAACCCATGTTGAGCACGTAAGGCAGGCGCTTGCCGGCCGCGGCATATAGGGATTCATGCATGAAGGCCACGCCCTGTGCGGAGGAGAAGTTCACGGCGCGCAGGCCGGACATGGAGAGTCCGGCAGTGACGCCGGCCGCTGCGTGCTCGCTCTCCGGCTCGATAAAGATGAGCGGACGGCCGGAAATGTTCACGTGACCCTTGGCCTTTTCCTCCGCCCAGTATTCGCCCATCTGCGTGGATGGCGTGATCGGGTAGGCGCCGGCGGCATCGCTCGCCTCGCGCTCGCACATGATGACGGCGCTGTTGCCATCCAATGCGGCCCGTTGGCCCGGATACCTGAAAACATGTTCTGGCGCCGTCATCGTCGTTACCTCACTGGTCGAAACAGTTCGCTCGTCGCTCGCTTCACGCCTGTGTCCGAAGCGGTAGCGGTTCCTGATGCAGAATCTTTCGCGCCGCAGCGCCCTTCACGGCACCGCGTTTTTCGTCCAACCAAACGATCGCGCCCGTGGGACAACGCTCGATTGCATCTCGCGCCGCCAGCCGGTTATTGGCGTATTCAACGATCGCGAGGTTGTTCCTGATCTCGATCAGGCCCGGCGCGGCGTCGACCGCACAGCGCCCGCAGCCGTCACACACCACCTCGCACACTGCCCGAGCCGCATCGGTCGCATCCTGGTTCATGCAGGCTACCCACAGGTGATGGCTGACGGGATGAATCGAAAACAAGTGCTTGGGACAGACATCGACGCAGTCGCCACAGGCCGTGCAGCGATCATCGATCACGCTTGGCAGGCCATGCGGGTCCATCAAGATCGCTGCGTAGTCGCAGACGTCGCGGCAGTCGCCAAGACCAAGGCAACCCCACACGCAGCCCTTGCCGCCGCCGGCAACGAGGCTCGCGGCGCGGCAGGTGGCCAGACCATCGTAGTGGGCGCGATTCCAGGCGACGTGGTTCCCTCCGGCGCAGGCGAGGCGCGCCACGCGTTTCTCTGCCTCGCCGACCGCGATGCCGAGGTAGTCGGCGATGGCCTGGCGTTCTGCGTCCGTGCAGACCGTGCATTCGGCGGGAACGATCTTGTCGGTGATCAGGGCTTCGGCAAAGGCGCGGCAGCCGGCGGTGCCGCAGGCGCCGCAATTGGTGCGCGGCAGCATCTGCTCGAGCGCATCGATGCGGGGATCCTCGTAGACGTAGAGCTTGCGGTTGGCGAAGGCCAGAACGGACGCGAGGGTGGTACCAAGCCCCCCGAGGAACAAGCCAGCAAGTGCGATTTGGCCAAGCTGTGCCATCTCCCCTCCGTCTGACCGAATCGGTCAGGAATAACCACACCTATTTTCAGTCTATCGAAGAGCGCTATATTTGTTCATCCAATTATTTCAATAGCAATCATTGATACAGACAATACAAATCGGGGGTGACTATGTCTCCAGCCAGTACGCCTTACTACAAGCAGAATCGGTTGAAGCAGTTGCGTGCCTTCTGTCACGCGGCGCGCGCCGGGAGTATTTCTGCCGCAGCCGAAGCAATTTTTCTCAGCCAGCCATCGGTCTCGCTGCAGATTCAGGCCCTTGAGCGTGAGTTCGGCACCACACTCTTTGAGCGGCGCGGCCCGCAAATTCGCCTCACCCCCGAGGGACAGTTGCTCTACCAGCTTGCCCATCCACTGGTTGACGGGATGGACCGGCTGCATGAAACCTTTCACGCCCAGCAGGGGCGCATCGAAGGTGGCGAGCTCAACATCGCTGCCGGAGAATCAACCATCCTGTATGTTCTGCCGGGCCCGATGAAACAGTTCGTCGAGAGCTATCCGGGCGTGCGCCTCAAGATGCACAACGTGACGGGACGCGACGGCATGGCGATGCTGCGTGCTGACACGGCTGACTTTGCTGTTGGTTCCCTGCTCGAAGTGCCGGACGACGTGGTGTACAAGCCCGTCGTGAGCTATGACCCGATGCTTATCACGCCGCTCGATCACCCGTTGGCGGCAAGGGAATCCGTGACGCTGGAAGACATCAGCCCCTATGGGCTGATCCTTCCACCGCGCCACCTCAGCACCTGGGCGATCGTCGATTTCACATTCCGACAGCACAACGTCCCGTACCAGGTCGCGCTTGAGGCCGGCGGCTGGGAGGTGATCAAGAAGTACGTAGAGCTGGGGCTCGGAATTTCTATTGTCACAGACGTCTGTCTGGGGCGAGAGGAGCGGCTTGCCCGGTTGCCGCTCAGTCAGTACTTCCCGCGCCGCAGCTACGGCATCGTCTATCGCAAGGGAAAATTCCTGTCCCCGCAGGCCAAGCGCTTCATTGAGATAATGGAGTCAAAGTTTGCGGCGCAAGCAGCCGAGGCCGAGAGCAATGCCACCGCCGTGCGCCAACGCGTGCGCCGCGTGCGCAGGGACGGTTAGCTGACGACCAGACCTTCGTCGAAGTGCCAGTGGCCGCACCGATCAGGTGCGCGTAGGGCGATAGCCAGACGGTGAAGGAAATCGGCACGCGGAATCTCTTCAGCGCCAAGACTCGCGAGGTGTGCCGTCGTGACCTGGCAATCGATGAGCGTGAAGTTCCACGCCTGCAGTTGGCGCACCAGGTGCACGAACGCGACCTTGGATGCGTCTGTCGCGCGGGCAAACATCGACTCGCCAAAAAACATTGATCCCAGCGCGACTCCGTAGAGCCCGCCGACCAGATCCGAGTCGATCCATGTCTCCACCGAATGGGCGTAGCCCGCTTCATGCAGTTGGGCGTATGCGGCAATCATTTCGGCGGTGATCCACGTCCCGTTCTGGTCGGGCCGGGGTGCTGCGCACGCTTGCATCACATTTCGGAATTGCCGGTCGAGCGTGACGCGAATCCGATCGCTACGAAGCGTCTTGCGCAGGCTACGGGAAAGCTTCAGCTTTTCGGGAACGAGTACCATCCGTGGGTCAGGAGACCACCACAGGATCGGCTGGCCGGCGCTGTACCACGGGAAGATACCGTGGCGGTAGGCCTCAAGCAGCCGCTCGACGCGCAGATCGCCGCCGATGGCAAGCAATCCCTCCGGGCTGGCGAGCGTTGGGGGCGGAAAGCGCAGGTCGGCGTTGTTTGGGTCGAGCAGATACATGGAATAAAGTAAGGAGCGATCTTGTCTCTCTATGAATACCAGTCTGGCATGTGCGGCAGCACATTGGCCCATAGCGCACCATTGCGAATTCGGGCAGGGTTGCTGGCCCGCGATTTAGGGGGAGTGTACATGGCACTTGCGGCATGCCGCAGCCCGGCGCTTACTCTTCTGGCTTGCGTTGGCTTCCTTCTTGTCGTTGGCGTCGCACGGGCAGATCTCGCGACGCTCGATCAGCCCGGTGACACCGTCGCGCTTCGCAAGGAAGTGGAAATGCTTGCGGATGCGCTACGACGAGAGCCAGGTCAGGCGAAATTGCATCTGCTGCGTGGGTTCGCGTATTTCAAGTTACGCGAGCTCGATGCGGCGATTGCCGATTTTGACCGTGCATTGTCGCTCGACCCCAGTCTCGATGACGCCTACTTTGGGCGCGGCATGGCACACGGTCGCGCGGGAGATCTCGATGCGGCGGTGTTGGATCTCGGCCAATATATCGCGCGCAACCCGGAAAGCACTCTGGGCTATACCAAGCGCGGGATTCGCAATCTGTGGAAGGGCGACGCGGAGGCTGCGGAACGTGACTTCCTGCGGGCGCTCGAGCTCGATCCAGCCAACGCCGAGGCGCACGATGATCTCGGGGTGATTTATGCGCAACGCGGCGAATACACGAAGGCCACGGAGCATTTTAGGGCGTGCATCAAGAGCGACCCAAGCTACCAGAAGGCTTATCACAATTTCGCGCTTGTCTGTTACCTCGTCGGGCACAACGATCAGGGACTCAGCCTTGTCGATCACTCCTTGCGATTGCGGCCGGATGCGCGGGACTCGATGCTGCTGAAGGCGGAGTTTCTCGACCGGCTGGGGCGGGCGGGCGAGGCGCGTGCAATTCGTGAGGAGGCGGAGTTTGTGCCGGAAGGCAACTGGTCGGAGCGCGCGACATTACAATAGTAGGTTGAAGGAGACTCAATGCGTATGACGTCGGGATTGCTGGCAGCAGGCATGCTCGCGCTGGCAGCGAATGGGATGGCGCGCGATGAAGTGCGCGCGGCTGGCGTGGACACCGACCAGGTGACGGTCTGGAACCGCTTCGCCGATCGGCTCATGGCCTTGCACGAAAAGCAGATTCAAGGGCGCAAGATTCGAGAAACAGAGGAGTTTGGCGGTTACGCACGCATGCCTCGCTTCTATCGTGAAGTGAGCTATTACGATGTCGATTCGGGCCGGCTCATGAGCCGTATCCAGTGGGAAACCGAGCATCCCGATCGTATGCATAGCATCGAGGTGTACGTCTACGATTCGAGCGGACGTCTTTTGCGTGACTACATGGCCTGGTACTTGCCCAAGTATCGAAATGCGCCGCGCGCCACGACTATCAATCTCTATCATTACGGGCACGGAGTCCGCGGCTGGCGCCAGTTCGACGCGAGCGGCAATCGGCTTTACGAACGCTGTAATGCATGGGCGGGCGACCAGGCCGGGGAAATACTCGTGGAACTCGATGAGGACGAGCTTGCCGAAGCACTCTCGGAAAAGAACAGCATCATGACAGGCGAATTGTATTTACGCTGCTTTGGAGATATTCGCGCCTCCGCGGGTCCTTACCTCAATCCGCACTGACCCAGCCTATGAAACGGCCTTCTTGAACGGCGTACGCTCATTTAGTTCATCGAGGTAGATCTCGACACCATTGCGCTCGCGCGCCAGGAAGTCGGCGACCGCGCGAGCGAACTGCGGGTGCTTGAGCCAGTGCGCAGAGTAGGTAGTGACCGGCACGAAACCGCGCGCCAGCTTGTGCTCTCCGCCGGCCCCACCTTCGAAGCGCTCCAGCCCACGCGCGATGCAGAATTCAATCGCGCTGTAGTAGCAAACCTCAAAGTGCAGGCTGTGGATGTCCTGCCGTCCGCCCCAGTATCGGCCGTAAAGGGCATCCTGCCCGAGGAAGTTGAAGGCGCCGCCAACGTAGGCCCTCCCGTGGCGGGCGAAAACCATCACCACGTTCTCGGGCATGTGTTCCGCAAGCCGGTGAAAGAAGGCGCGGGTCAGAAAAGGTGGGGCCCCGTAGTTCCGAATGGTCGCCTGATGAAAATCGTGCATTCGGTCCCAATGCGCACTCGAAATCTCGTGCCCTTGGAGAATTTCGATTTCGACCCCAGCCTCGTGCACGTGGCGGCGCTCGCGGCGGATCTGCTTGCGCTTCTTGGCGTTCAGCGTGGACAAGAAATCCTCGAAGTCGCGATAGCCGGGATTGAGCCAGTGATACTGAAAGCCGTCGCGGCGCATCAGGCCGTGGCGCTCGAGTCGCGCCACGTCTGTCGCATGCGGGAACAGCCAGTGCATGGAAGAGACCCCCAGCTTGCGCGCGAGCTCGGTGGCGCCCTCGGCCAGCGTGCGCTGGATCTCATCGCGGTCAGGGCGATCTGCGACAAGCAGTCGGGGGCCCGCGATCGGAGTGAACGGGATGGCACTGATTAACTTGGGGAAGTAACGCAGGCCGGCACGTTGGTATGCCTCAGCCCAGGCGAAATCAAACACGAATTCGCCGTAGGTATGACTCTTGGCGTAGATTGGCGCCGCGCCGACGATCTCTCCGTGATTCGTCACAAGGAGGTAGTGCGGTACCCAGCCAGCTTCCGGCACAGCGCAACCAGTTTCTTCGAACGCGGCAAACAGCTCGTGACGCACGAGTGGGTGGTGGTCGCCCGCGAGTGAATTCCATTGCGCGGACGGTATCTCCGCAATAATTCCATTGCGCGGACGGTATCTCCGCAATTCGCTCGACAACCTTGATTTCCATTGGGCAATTCTAGCGTCGGTATCTAACCGCTTGGCACGACATTTCGCGTGTTGTTTGGGCGCCCACCTAAATGGGCGGAAGCAGTGCAGAACTGACGAGTCGCGCGAAAACGCGCGTCAGGGGGCAGCGGCCGCGTAGCCCAGCAGTCGATTGACCTGTTCGAGGTCTTCCTCGGCAAGCGCGCCGACGGCGGCCTTGAGCCGAAGCCGGGCCTGAAGGTAAAGGTAGCGCTGTTCGGCAAGATCGCGGCGGGTGCGGAACAGGACGCGCTGCGAGATGAGCACGTCGGAGGCATTACGCACGCCGCGCTCGTAGCCGAGTACCACGGACTCAAGCGCCCGGCGAT
>LJVB01000075.1 GCA_001304215.1 Acidithiobacillales bacterium SM1_46
TGAAGCTCCCGTTGCTCGCCAGTTATGGTGTGAGTACCTACGACATTGAGCGCATTGTGGCCGGCGCGCGCGGCAGCAGCATGCAGACCAATCCCGTAGTGCTGAGTGACGCCGAGATTGGGGAGATTGTGCGCCAGCGCCTCTAGTACCGACGCCATCAAAAGTGGGGGAACGCGCGGGTTAGGCAGTTCAAGCCCTCTCAGGCGGACCCGCAATCCATCAGCGGTACCGTTCGGCAGAATCGTTGGAACGGAATCATGTCCGACCTGCATTGGGACACGTTGCGTAGTTCAGGTGGTCGGTTTGGTCCTCATGATCTTCGTGGGATAGTAAATTTTGGGATGGCTTGAGAGGGATTTTTAGTCTTGAAAGGACATAATAAAGAATAGGTAACGACTTGATTCACAAGTTAATTATGTCAGTCTCACAGTAACAGGGGCAGCGGCTGCTCAGCCTATATGAGAGCAACAGTTCCCTCGCACATTGGCGCCGCACTGAAGTTGAGGAACCATAGTCGGCCCGTTCGCTTCTAACAAAGCTGCTGGGCTATGCTCGGGTGAGCCAGGTCAGTGCCCAGCCGCAAATCTAAACAACCAGGTACATCATGTTTGCCAGAGCAGCAGCGTTTTGTGTTCTAGTCGCCGCCACGATCGGTGGTCCGGCCCACGCTAACGACGCCGAGATTGCGAAGTTGCGCGCCGAATTGCAGCGCGCTTTCCCGGAGGTATCTTCGGCGACCATTCGTCCGTCGCCAGTCGGCGGTATCTACGAGGTCGAGCACAACGGCGACATCCTGTACATGAGCGCCGATGGCAAATTCCTGATCTTGGGCGATGTGATTGACCTCAAGACGCGCAGCAACCTTACACGGGCGAAGCGTGACCAGCGGGTAGCGGCAGCGCTGAATGCAGTAGGTGATCAGAACATGATTATCATCGGCCCCAAAGACGCAAAGCGCACGCTGACGGTGTTCACAGACGTCGACTGCCCGTATTGCGCCAAGCTGCATAGGGAAGTACCAGAGCTGAATCGCAATGGTGTTCGCGTGCGCTATCTGCTCTATCCGCGAGGTGGCATCGGATCCGAAACCTATCGCAAGTCGGTTGCGGTCTGGTGTTCGGATGATCGTGCCAAGGCCGTCGGAATCGCCAAGGCGGGTGGAAAGCTCGAAATGAAGACTTGTCCGAATCCGGTTGAGCAGCATTTCAAACTAGGTATGCAATTGAACATCGAAGGTACGCCAGCCGTATTTCTCGACAGCGGTCGTCAGGTGGGTGGCTATGTTCCGGCGGCCAAGCTGTTGGCGGCAATGGGCATCAAGGACGAAAAGAGCACCTCAGCGCGCTAGGCCGGCATTGCCGGGGTGCCAGGGCGACCCGGAATGAAAGATATTGGGCGAAAATCAGCCGTGCAGTCCGTTCGCGAACCGGCGCTGACGCGCATCGCGCAGCAGGTGCGCGCGAACGAGCGTATCTGGGAGGCATTTCGCCGTATCGAGCTGCGGATGCTCGATGCACCCAGCGTTCGAGCCTTCGTGTCGGTATTGTCCGTCGACCTGCCGCGCAGTTTTCCACACGTACATGCAGCAACGCTAACCTGCGTCGACCCGGAGTATGAATTCGCGCGTCTCTGCGCCCGCGAGCTTGAGCCGGACCTACCGGACGGCGCGCTGATTAGTGTCGAGCCTCGTTCCTACGTGCAGGTGTTCGGGCCAGCGGCCCGGCCCTTTCTCGGCGCAAGCAGTCCAAGCCTTCAGCGCGAATTCTTCCCTGGCATGGCGGCGCCCATTGGCTCAGTAGCGCTCGCCCCGCTTTTGCGCGACGGCAAGTTGATTGGGAGCCTCAACCAGGCCAGCCTGGAACCCCGCCACTTCGGGCCGGAAGTTGCCACCGACCTGCTAGAGCATCTCGCAGCTGTTGCGGCCATGTGCCTCGAAAACCTGCGCAACCAGGAGCGGCTAAGGCTCGATGGACTGACCGATGCCGTTACGGAAGTTCCAAATCGCCGTTTCTTTGATCGCCGGCTCGCCGAAGAAACCGAGCGCTGGCAGCGCCGCGACGAACCCTTGGCCATGATTCTCGTCGACATTGACCACTTCAAGCAGGTCAATGACTGTCATGGGCATCAGGCCGGCGACAGCGCACTGGCGCAAGTTGCGCATTGGCTGGGGGAAGGGCTTCGTGCTTGCGACGTATTGGCGCGTTTCGGGGGGGAGGAGTTCGTATTGTTACTGCCGAACACCACGGCCCGTCAGGCGGGTACGATCGCAGAGCGCTTGCGCGAGCGCATCGCGCACGCGTCGATAAACCTCGACGACGGCGGAGAGGGGTTCAAACTGACGGCAAGCTTCGGGGTCGCCGCGCTAGAGGAAAAGCAGGGCGGCAACCGTGTCGATGCAGCCAACGGGCTCCTGCGACGTGCGGATCGTGCTCTTTACGCTGCCAAGGCGGCCGGCCGCAACTGCGTAGTCAACGCCTAGAGAGAGCCCTACCGTCCTAGCTGGTTAAGCCGCGCCTGTACGACCGCGAAAGTCGCCGTTCGACCCGCGACTGCCTGCGCTATCAGCGAATCAGTTCCTTCAGCTTGTTCGGCTTGTCTTCCCAGTCCGCTGCGTCCGCCGGGGCAGGCTTCTTTTCCGTGATAACCGGCCATTTCTTGGCCAGCTCCGCGTTGAGTTGGGTGAACTGGCGCTGTTCATCCGGGAGATCGTCCTCGGCATATATGGCATCCACCGGGCATTCCGGTACGCACAAGGTGCAGTCGATGCACTCATCGGGGTCAATAACAAGGAAGTTCGGCCCCTCGTGAAAGCAGTCTACCGGACATACCTCGACACAGTCGGTGTATTTGCAGCGAATGCAGCTTTCCGTGACAACGTACGCCATCTATTTTCTCCACCTTTCAGGAAAAGTGCGGGCGCATGATACCAGCCCGCGAAGGTAGCCGCAGCCTGCGCCGCTGCGGCGAAGCTTCAGCATATTCCCGGATTAGACCCGGCTCAGCGCACGTCTGAAATTGATTGTGGTCAATTGCCCATTGACTTGGGGGTAGGCTGGGGGCCCGGCTCGACCAAAAGCACGGTACTGGCGGCAGAATAGGGGCCTTTCGCAGCGGGTTTCCCGATGGAGGTGGAGTACGCTCGAGCGGGCCTGCGGTGTTGTCTATAATCAATTGATACAAAACATAAATAGACTGACCGGACCACTCGGGTGGCGCAACTCAATCTTTCTATACCTAACAAGCGTGTGTCTGCGTGGGTTGCCGAAACCGACCTGAGGAATGCGCGCGCTTGGCTCGATTCGCTGCCACTGGCTGACAGCGCCGAGGCCGCGCGCGAGATCTATCAGGCGCTTTATACCCTCAATCGGCAGGACCTTGATGTCGCGCAGCGATTCGAGCTGATGGAGCTCTACGCGCGACCGGTTGCCACTGTCATCTCGAGCTTGCAGGCGACCCTCGTGCGCCTTGCGATTCCGCTGCCCCCCAAGAAACGCGCGTTGGCTGAGTTTCTTCGACTCCTGTATCTCGAGATGGCCAATGGCTACAAATGCTGCCTGAACGATCTTCAACAGCAGCGGATTCTATGGAGCAAGAAACAGCTCGTTACACCGAGCGCGGCACGAGCCCTGCATTTCCTCGGAGAGGCGCTCTTGCGCTCGTACGCGACCTACTTTCCCACGCCGGCTGATATCTGGCGCGACGCGCATGCGTTGTATCGTTTTGCGGAGGAAACCGGGAGGCTCGAGGAGATCATCCAGGCCCCGGAAGGTGACCCGGGTCCAGCGCAGTCGATCGGGCATCGCTACCTGCAAATTCTGCTACTTGCCGCCTGCAACCCCTACCAGCTGCCGCCAGCTGAATGTTTCACGGTTTATAGCTTTCTTGCTCGCTGGGCGGGGCAGGCGAGATTGACGGCGGACGTACTCGCTACCAGCCCATTGAGTCAGTTTCTGGTCGATCTGGATTCAGATCGGCCGCCGATTGGCTACCCACGCAGCCGGGCACCAGAGGCATTACCAAGCGCGCGGCGGCTCGATGCCGCGGAGCTGGCGGGCACTGTTCAGGGATTCATCGAGCACCTCGAGAAGGGCGCGTCGGTGCAGTCGCTCGATATGGGCGTGGATTGTCTGGAGAGCGCATGTCTGGATCTGATGCAGCGCCTCATGCGTGCCTGGGGGGAAGTGGTACGTCGCGAGCACGCGCGTATCAAACGCCACGGTTCCGTACTGATCTGTAGCGGCGTAAACGCCCTGCATTTTTTTGCCAGCGGCCAGAGGCCGTTCAGTGCGCCAGACGCAGAAACGCCGGAACCCGTATCGGAGCCGGACGCCAACGTGGGTGCGACGCCGCCAAGCGCAATGCCGCAGGACAACGAGAATGAGGAATATGTGGCGCTTGACGAACCGGGATTTCAGGCGCCCCCGCCGGATCCGATTGCACTTGTGGCGGCGACATCGGCGCCTCCAGTGGTGCCCGAGATCTTCCGGATAGATCGTTGGCAAATCAAGGACATCAGTCCGCGCGGATTCCTCTTGCTGCATTCGGGAGAAGGTTCAGCGAGCGTTCGGGTTGGTGATCTTATTGGTGTTCAACGCGCCGGTGAGCTCGAGCACTGGAGCGTTGCTGCGGTGCGGTGGCTTAAGAGCGTCCGCGACGAGAGCGTCGATGTGGGTGTCGAGGTTCTATCGCCCCGGGTTACGCCTGTCGTAGTAAGCGTGGATGGAGCGGGTGCGGAAGGTGGGCTCCGTCATGCCCCTGCCTTGCTGCTTCCCACCATGAGCAAGCTGCACCGTCCGGCGACCCTGGTCCTGCCACGCGGGTTGCGACAGGAGGGCAAGGATTTAACGCTGCACGACGGCGACAGCAGTTCCGGACGCGGCGTGGTTGTGCTCAAAATGTTGGAGCGTACCAGCGCGTTTGAGCAGTTTGTGTTTGCCGAGAAATCGGAGTCGTCTGCGAGCTAACTGAAATTCGTACCCAAGTGAGGCTCAATGTGTCGGAGCAAGGAATCATGGATGCGGGCGTTTCCCGCTATCACATGTCCCGTCTCAAGAAACCTCTGCCCACCGCGAAAATCGGTCACGATGCCTCCAGCCTCCTGGATCAGTAAACAGCCCGCAGCCATATCCCAGGGACTCAGCCCGAACTCCCAGAACCCGTCGTAGCGCCCGCAGGCAACATACGCGAGATCCAGAGCAGCTGAGCCGGGACGTCGTACGCCACTCGCGAGCGGTAGGAGCGCACGGAGGGTGTTTAGCCACACGTCGAGATGTTCCTGCGATCGAAAGGGAAAGCCGGTACCGAGAAGCGCACGATCGAGTTCGCTAATTTTGCTCACCCGGATCCGGCGTTCGTTCAGTTGCGCCCCCTGCCCGCGACTCGCGGAAAAAAGTTCGTTCTTATGTGGGTCAAAGACGACCGCCTGTTCGAGCTTTTCCTTATGTTGCAGCGCGATCGAAATCGCGAACTGCGGGAAACCATGCAGGTAATTGGTTGTGCCGTCGAGCGGATCGATGATCCAGCGGAATTCGTTGCCGTCCTGTGCTCCCGACTCTTCCGCGAGAATCGCGTGGTTGGGATAGGCGGTACGGAGGATCGCGATAATTTCCGCCTCAGCCATGCGGTCGACCTCGGTCACAAAATCCGCGCGACCCTTGGTCTCGATGGCCACCCGCTCAAGCCGATCGAGATGACGCATAATGATCGTTCCGGCACGACGCGCGGCGCGGATCGCCGTGTTGAGCATGGGATGCATGAATTGACCGCCGAAGAACGGAGTGGGGAGGAGACGGCGCGCATTGTAGCGGTCACCTTCTTCGCATGAAAGGGGATGGGAGGCCGCTGCACGACGGGAGAGGGCGATGTCACTAGCGAATATTCGGATCGTCTTGGTGCGGCCCACCCACCCTGGGAATATCGGCGGGACAGCGCGCGCCATGAAGAATATGGGTCTCGACCGTTTGTGCCTGGTCTCCCCGGAACGGTTTCCGGATGACGAAGCTGAGGCCCGCGCGGCCGATGCGAGCAACGTGCTGTCGGGAGCACTCGTGTTCGACACACTCGAGGCCGCCGTGGGCGACTGCGTGCTCACCATCGGTACCAGTTCCAGAGCGCGGCGAATCGGCTGGCCCACCCTTACACCAAATGAGTGCGCCGAGCGGTTGGTTGCGACTCAATCTACCGGGCCTGTGGCCCTGCTTTTCGGACAGGAGCGCACAGGCCTCACGAACGAAGAGCTCGACCGGTGCCACGCCGTGGTGAGTATTCCGGTGAGCCCAGCCTATCCTTCCCTCAACCTCGTCTGCGCAGTTCAGATTCTTGCGTATGAGATTCTTCAGGCGTTCCAACGCAGCGATGGCGCACTTGCGCGCGGCGCTACCGCCGAGGAACTCGCACCGGCAACGACGGAAGAATTGGACCGCTTCTACGAACATCTCGAACGGGTACTGGTCCGGATCGGGTTTCTCGATCCGGCCAATCCGCGGCTGCTCATGCGGCGTCTAACGCGGCTTTTCAATCGGGCCGAACCCGTTCAGAGCGAGTTGAATATCCTGCGCGGCATTCTCACGGCGGTGGAGCATCCGGAACGCCACAAAACTTGACGCCGTGAATCAGGAATAAGTTAATAGCTGTTTACCCCGAGATCACCCGATGTTTCATGGTCTGCGTGAATATGTAAGAAGCGTCTTCCAGCGCGATCCAGCGGCGCACTCGGCGCTCGAGGTGCTGATTCTCTACCCGGGCGTGCAGGCGCTGGCGCTGCATCGCGTCTCCCATCGGTTGTGGCGATGGAAGTTGCGCTGGCTGGCGCGTGCCCTGTCGCAGTTCGGACGGTGGCTCACCGGAATCGAGATTCATCCCGGCGCAAGCATTGGCAAGCGCTTCTTCATCGATCACGGGATGGGCGTAGTCATCGGCGAGACTGCCGAGATCGGCGATGATTGCACGCTTTACCATGGCGTGACGCTAGGCGGGACAACGTGGCGCAAGGAAAAGCGTCATCCGACGCTGGGCAACAGCGTCGTCATCGGGGCCGGCGCGAAAGTGCTCGGACCTATCATGGTTGGCGACGGCGCGCGTATTGGCTCGAATTCGGTGGTAGTGAAGGACGTTCCTTCAGGCGCGACGGTGGTTGGTATTCCGGGGCGCGTCGTCACGCCGCGCAGTGATGACGAGACGCGTCAGCGCGAAGCGCTTGCGCGCAAGCTCGGTTTTGATGCGTACGGGCAAACGCGCGACATGCCCGACCCGGTGGCGCACGCCATCGATCTCATGCTCGACCATATGCATCGCGTGGACGGCAAAATGAAGGCGTTGTCATCGGCGCTGGAAAAAGCGGGGATCAAGGTGGATCTTGAAATTCCCGAACTCGACGTGGAAAACCTGGAAAAGGCCGGTGGTAGCGGCGCACCAAAGGAGGACTAATACCCGATATAACCGGATTAATTGTTGACAATTCTAATCAGGTATGGAAAGCTTGGTTTTGTCTTAACCCATGTAAGGATTAGGCCTATGAAACTCACCACCAAGGGCCGCTACGCGGTGACGGCCATGCTCGATTTGGCGCTCCACTATGAGAAGGGTGCCGTGACCTTGGCCGACATTGCCCGGCGACAGGGAATCTCACTTTCCTACCTTGAGCAACTCTTTGCCAAGCTGCGCCGCAACGGGCTGGTAGACAGCATCCGCGGACCGGGCGGTGGTTATAACCTCGCCATGGATCCTGCCAAGATTTCGGTCGCAGATATCGTTCTCGCTATCAACGAAAACATAGACGCCCGTCGTTGTGGCGGCGAGCGAAATTGTCATGGCGCCGAAGAGTGCCTGACCCATCAGCTGTGGGACGACTTGAGCACTCGTATTCACGACTTCCTGGCTGGAATCAGTCTTGCGGATCTGGTCAATCGTCCGCGTGTGCAGGAGCTCGCTTCGCGCCAACAGCAACGCGCGCAGGCGTCGGCGGTTTGAGGTCAGCGCGGAAATCCGGGTAACGGCCATGCCGGTCTATCTCGACCACAACGCTACAACGCCGCTTGATGCGGCGGTGCTCGATACGATGATGCCTTTCCTGCGTGAGCAATTCGGCAATCCCTCGAGTCCGCATCGCTTCGGGCGTCGCACACGTGCTGCGATTGACGCGGCTCGCGAGCAGGTGGCGGCACTGGTCAAGGTTCACGCATCACAAGTGATCTTCACGAGTGGGGGCACCGAGTCCAACAATCTTGCGATCAAGGGTGTGGCAGCAGCCGACGAGCCCGGTATTCTCGCAATTGGGGCGACGGAGCATCCTTCGGTCATAGAGCCGGCGCGTGCTTTAGCGGCGCATGGCTGGCGAGTGAGGGAGATTACCGTCGATCGCGAAGGAAGAGTCCACCCCGAATTGTTTCGTGAGACGATCGCGGCGCGCCCCAGGCTGGTGTCGCTCATGTACGCCAACAATGAGACCGGAGTGATTCAGGATGTGCCGGCCCTCGCGAGTGTGGCGCGTTCCCAAGGCGTGGTATTCCACACGGATGCGGTACAGGCGGCCGGCAAGCTCGCACTGGATTTCCCATCCTCGGGCGTCCATCTAATGAGTCTGTCGGCCCACAAGCTAAATGGACCGCAGGGCGTCGGTGCGCTGGTGGTGGACAAGGCCATCGAGTGTCGGCCGCTGCTTCATGGCGGCGGGCAAGAACGCGACAGACGTTCGGGCACCGAGAACGTGGCCGGCATCGTCGGTTTTGGCGCCGCGGCTTCCTTGGCTATTGATCAGATGGGGGTACGCACCGCCCATTTCATGGCGTTGCGCACGCGGCTCGAATCGGCGCTTCGCGCCATCGGGGGCGTGACAATCTTTGGCGCCGGCGCGAATCGTCTGCCCAATACGGTTTATTTTGGTTTACGCGACATCGATGGCGAGACGTTGATTCTCGGGCTGGATCGCAAGGGGTTCGCCTGCGCCAGTGGCTCAGCATGCGGTAGCGTGCGACACGAGCCAAGTCACGTACTACGCGCCATGCAGGTGGAGTCGGATCTTGCAATAGGCGCGATCCGGGTGAGTTTCGGTGCTGGCAACAACGAGCGTGACGTGGATGATTTTGCTGCCGCTCTAGCGGCGGAGATTCAGCGGCTGCGGCCGCCGTCCCGCCGCCGTGCAGTTTGAAAGAAAGTTTGAGCAGGACGTGATTCGAAACAGGATGCGGAAAAGATGAAGCGACCAATTTATCTCGACTATTCGGCAACCACGCCGGTGGATCCGCGTGTGGCAGACAAGCTGTGCAGCTACCTCACCATGGATGGCGACTTCGGTAACGCGGCCTCTCGCTCGCACACTTTCGGCTGGCGTGCCGAACAGGCCGTGGAAGCGGCTCGCGCGGACGTCGCGGCACTAATCGGGGCCGATCCCAAGGAAATCGTCTGGACCTCGGGCGCGACCGAGGCCAACAACCTTGCCATCAAGGGCGCGGCGCACTTTTACAGCAAGAAGGGCAAGCACCTCATTACCTGCAAGACGGAGCACAAGGCGGTGCTCGATCCCTGTCGCCAGCTGGAACGCGAGGGATTCGAGGTGACGTATCTCGATCCCGAGTCGAACGGTCTGGTCGACCTCGGCAAGCTGGCGGCAGCTATTCGGCCCGACACGATCCTGGTGTCGATCATGCATGTGAATAATGAGATTGGCGTGATTCAGGACGTCGCGGCAATCGGTGCGCTCTGTCGCGAGAAAGGCGTGTTATTCCACTCGGATGCTGCCCAGAGCGCCGGCAAGGTACCGATCGACGTGAATGGCATGAACATTGATCTGTTGTCGCTTTCGGCCCACAAGATCTACGGACCCAAGGGTATCGGGGCGCTGTATGTTCGGCGCAAGCCGCGCGTGCGCATTGAGGCGCAGATTCACGGCGGCGGTCATGAGCGGGGGATGCGGTCCGGAACGTTGGCCACGCACCAATGTGTTGGCATGGGCGAGGCTTATCGCATCGCGCGCGAGGAGATGGCGGCGGAGGGCGAGCGTATTCGAGTGCTGCGTGATCGCTTGTTCGGCGCGTTGAAGGAGATGCCGGAGGTCTATGTGAACGGCGACCTCGACCACCGCGTAGCGGGAAATCTCAACATCAGCTTCAACTTTGTTGAAGGCGAGTCACTGATTATGGCGCTCAAGGACATTGCGGTGTCGTCAGGATCGGCGTGCACGTCGGCGAGTCTCGAGCCGTCGTACGTGCTGCGTGCCTTGGGGCGAAACGACGAGCTGGCGCACAGCTCGATCCGGTTCACAATTGGGCGCTTCACCACGACAGAGGAAATCGACTTCACGGCGCGCCTGGTGCGCGAAAAGGTGAACAAGCTACGAGAGCTTTCCCCCCTTTGGGAGATGTACCAGGAGGGAGTCGACCTCAGTAAGGTACAATGGGCGGCGCACTGAGCGGCCGGA
>LJVB01000076.1 GCA_001304215.1 Acidithiobacillales bacterium SM1_46
ATCCAAGAATTTGAAGGTATGCGCCTGACTGCGTACCTCTGCCCAGCTAAGGTTTGGACTATTGGCTACGGTCACACGTCTGCCGCAGGAGCGCCTACGGTTACTCCCGGCATGAAGATCACCCGCGCCAAGGCGACTGAAATCCTGAAATCTGATCTTGCGGTTTTTGAGCGAGGCGTGGGAAATCTCGTGAAAGTTGATCTCTCGCAGAACCAGTTTGATGTTCTGGTCAGCTTTGCTTTTAACTGTGGTCTGGGGGCACTCGGGAAATCTACCCTTCTGAAGCGTGTAAACGCAGGGCGCTTTGACGCAGTCCCCGCAGAGCTGATGAAGTGGACCAAGGGCGGTGGAAAGGTGCTTCCGGGGCTTGTGCGACGCCGCCGCGCTGAAGCCGAGATGTGGCGTGGCCTGCCGAATCCTGAAAGCGAAGAAGAGGGTCGGACATCCCCTGATACGCCCGAAGCCAGCAAGAAGATCACCAAGTCCAAAGAGGCCAATGCGGCTGTTGTCGCTGGCGGCGCTGGCGCGGTTGCTGCTGCGCAGCAGGTTATCCCGGTTCTTCAGCAGGCTAATGGGGTCGTTTCTGGCCTTTCTGAGGCCCTTGGCAAGCCAGCGGTGATTGCATTTATTGTCATTGTCGTTGCCGCCGCTGGCATCTGGTATTGGCGCAAACAGCGCCTTGACGAGGAGGCTTCGTAATGAATACAGGTATCGTTGTATCTATGGGAGACGCCATCAGCATTGCGCTAACCTTGTGTGTCATCGCCCTTCTGATTTGGGGTAAAAAATGCTGATGAACTGGTTTGTAAGCCCGATTATGCGTTGGGCTGCGGCTGTTCTTGGTCTTTTGGCGGCGATTCTTACGATCTACGGCAAGGGGCGCAGGGACGCTAAACAGAAAATTGAGGCTGAAAACAATGCGGATGTTCTCAATCGCACGCAAAATGCTATTGCCGCTGGCGATGCTGTCAGCCGTGACCCTGAGCGGTTGCGCGAAAATGACGGGCATCGTCGCGACTAATTCGGCAGTCTGCGAAGTCTGGAAGCCAATTGGCTGGTCGTCAAAGGATACTGACCAGACGATTGTCGAGGTTAAGGTGAATAACGCTCGGCGTCAGGGGTGGTGCAAAGCCGGTAAATAAGTGATATTATGCGCCATTATCGGAGAATTTCATGACTACCGGCCTGACTTACTCGACCTACAAGACCCAGATCGCGACGATGGCCGTGGTCGAGGAGACGAACGCCGATTTTCTGATTGTCCTGCCGCAGGCCATAACCTACGCCGAAAACCGGATTTACCGCGATCTCGACCTGCTCCAGACCTCGACCGCAGTGACGGGTTATCAGTTAGCAAGTG
This sequence comes from Acidithiobacillales bacterium SM1_46, assembly GCA_001304215.1. GTDB lineage: Bacteria > Pseudomonadota > Gammaproteobacteria > Acidiferrobacterales > Sulfurifustaceae > SM1-46. The sequence continues at coordinate 1,361 of LJVB01000076.1, forward strand.
GAACACGCACGATAACTGTCCCCGCCGGCACTCTGGTGGTATCTGAGCAGATCAATGTTATTACCCCCGCCGGAACGTCTGACCCTGACACTGGGGTACGAAACGCCTTGCTCCCGGCGACAAAAGAGTTTCTCGACAATGTTTACGGATCCTCCTCGGCCACGGGATTTCCGAAATATTTTGCGCCGTTCAACGACAACTTGTTCTACGTCGGCCCATTTGCCGATGACACCTATTATGTAGAGATCGTCGGCACGCAGCGCCCCGCGAGCCTGTCTGACTCCAATACGACGACATTCATCTCGGACTACTTGCCGGACCTCTTCATTATGGCCAGCATGGTCTATATTTCGGCATACCAGCGAAACTTTGGCCGACAGTCCGACGATCCTGCCATGGCGCAGAGCTATGAGGGTCAGTACCAGACCCTGCTGAAGGGGGCTCTGTCTGAGGAAGTCCGGAAGAAGTTTGAGGCATCTGCGTGGTCGTCTCAGTCCCCGTCGCCCCTTGCCACGCCGACGAGGTGATGAATGCCCCACTCATCGCTAAAGCTCATTCCCGGCGTCGATCAGAATAAGACGCCCGCCCTCAATGAGGCGGCCATATCGGAAAGCCAGCTTGTTCGTTTTGTTCCGGACCGTTCGCTCGGGGCAATCATCCAGAAACTCGGGGGCTGGACAAAATATTTTCCGAACACGATTGGTTCGATCATCCGAAACCTTTGGGCGTGGGAAGATACAAATGCCAATTCGTATCTCGGCGTTGGCGCGGAGGGCATTGCTGCGGGGGGCGGGCAGGCCCTTAGTGTTATTGTCTCCGGGACTCAAAACGACATCACGCCGCAGACAACGGTTGTCGACATCGCCGTCGCCTTTTCGACAGTCGCCGGCAGTAACGAAGTCACCATAACGGACACTGGCCGACAGGCTGACCCGTATGACGCCATTGACATCAAGACGCAGATTAGCGTCGGGGGGCTTGTTCTTTTTGGTCAATATCAGGTCTACAACTCAAGCGCGTCGGCAAATCAGTATGAAATCTATGCCAAGGACGCTCTTGGCGACCCACAATACGCCACATCTACAGTTAGTGGAGGCGGCGCGACAGCCGTCTACGCCACAACAAGCGGCTCTAATATCGTCACCGTGACACTTGCCGATCATGGACTGGTTGCGGGGGTAAACTTCCCCGTGCTGATCGCGACACTTGTTGGCGGCATTACGCTTTACGGGAATTACATTGTCCGCGGAGTTATCAGTTCCTCGCAATTCACCATTGCTGGCAGTACGGAAGCAACGGCAACTGCGAGCGCGTCTGAAAACGGGGGAGACCTATACGCGATATTCTACAACGGAATTGGTCCTATCCCGGCTGGCACTGGGTTCGGCACTGGCCCGTATGGTGGGGGCGCGTATGGATCGGGTATTCCGCCAATTGCGGGAACCGGGACGCCTATAAATGCGACCGACTGGACCCTCGATAATTGGGGTGACACGCTGATCTCGTGTCCCAACAACGGCCCAATTTATCAGTGGAGCCCGCCGAGTGGCGACCCCGTGGCCCTAGTGATACCAAACGCTCCTTCGGTCAATGACGGTATGTTTGTCGCAATGCCGCAGCGTCAGATTATTGCGTGGGGCTCTACGTTCACAGGTATTAAGGATCCGCTCCTTATTCGCTGGTGCGACGTCGACAACTACAATTCATGGATTGCGCTTGTCACCAATCAGGCAGGATCCTACCGCATTCCAAAGGGTTCCCGCATCGTCCAATGTATTCAGGGGCCGCAGCAGGGGCTCATTTGGACAGACATTGGCGTCTGGGCCATGCAGTATTCTGGGCCACCATACGTCTATCAGTTTAACGAGATCGGCAATGGATGCGGCCTAATCGGCGCAAAGGCCGCAGGCTCTATGGGCGGCGCAGTCTACTGGATGGGGCCGAGTCAATTCTATCGCTTAGCTGGCGGCGGAGTTGAGCCGATCCGTTGTCCCGTCTGGGACGTCGTCTTTCAGGAACTGGACACAAACAATCTTGATAAAATACGCTTCGCCGCGAACAGTCGCTTTGGCGAGATCATGTGGTTCTTCCCAACCACAAGCAATGGGGGAGAAAATTACGGCTATCTCAAATATAACACGCTGATCGACCAGTGGGACTACGGATTCAATACGGATGACAATCCCTATGTTTCTCGCACCGCTTGGATCAACGAGAGCGTCCTCGGTCCGCCCATCGGTGCGGCACTTGATCAGTACATCTACCAACATGAGACTTCCCAGAACGCTGACACAAGCCCCATGGTATCGTCATTTCAGACCGGCTACTTCGCCGTCAATGACGCCGACGTGAAGATGTTCATTGATCAGGTCTGGCCAGACATGAAGTGGGGTTACTTCGGCGGCACGCAGGGCGCAAACGTCAACATTACATTCTACGGGGCAGACTATCCGGGAGACACACCTACAGAGTATGGCCCCTACATCATGACCGCCGGGACGAAGTTTATCACGCCCCGTATCCGTGCTCGGTTGTTGTCTATCAAGCTGGAGAGCACAGACATTGACACTTTCTGGCGACTTGGAAATATTCGCTACCGCTCGCAGATTGATGGGAAATACTGATGGCCGCGTCACTTGACGACATTCTAACAACTCAAAAGAACGGCGTCGTTGCGATAAACAACATCGGCATCGCCGCTACGGGGTTGTGGAATTACTCTCGCGGCACTCCGTTAAGCTCCGGTGCCGCAACAACCGGATCGTTTGGGACTTTATATGCTGTCCCGTCCGGCAGGCAGACGGCCATTGTCGATATAGAAATTTGCAATACGTCTGGAGCGCCGGCGACATTTACAGTGTGTCTTGTGCCGTCGGGTGAAAGCGCTGGGGCCGCAAACGCCGTCTTTTACAATGCCCCGATACCCGGCAATACGACAGTTCAGTGGACGGGCCAACAGGTGTTATCCACTGGCGGGAGCGTTCAGGCGCAAGCGTCAGCATCTACAGTAACCATCAAGGTTGGAGGGGGGCCGGGTCAATGACAATAACGGTTTATCCTCCGTATGGTTCATCTGTAAACAACGCCATCTACACGCAGTTTGGTGGCGGGACAGTAGACGCATTTGGCCGTCTTCGCATCTCTCAACCATATACTATCTTTGATAGTCAGTCGCGTTTTAGGGCAGACCAACAGTATAGTTACGTTACAGCAACCGGTGGGACAAACACATACAATACGAATAAGTCATCGGTTAATCTGTCTGTTACAACAACGTCTGGCTCGACATCCATGGCGCAGTCAAAACGGGTATTAGCGTATCAGCCGGGCAAGAGCTTATTGACTCTGCAAACATTTAGTATGGCGGAGGCCGCTACAAATTTACGTCAGCGGGTTGGGTACTTTGGTGCGTACAACGGCGTCTACCTTGAGCAGGGCGCAAACGGCGTTACGTTTGTTGTTCGCACATACACCGGCGGATCCGTTGACGATAGCCGCTATGTCGCGCAGGCAAGTTGGAATGGCGACAAGCTCGACGGGTCTGGGCCTTCTGGCGTCACGCTAGATCTCACAAAAACACAGATTTTGTGGTTTGATTTCGAGTGGTTAGGCGTAGGGAATGTTCGCTGCGGTTTTGTTATCAACGGCCAATATGTTGTTTGCCACACGTTTGAGAATGCCAATATCGGCACAGTTGTTTATATGCAAACAGCCATTTTGCCGCTTCGCTATGAAATAGTGACAACCGGCACAACTGCGGCGGCAGCGACGCTACAGATGATTTGTTCCACGGTAATTTCCGAAGCGGGCTACCAACAAACTTCTCAGAGATTTGTCGCCAGACGCACCAACAACGGCACAACGATTGCTAATGACACCGGGCTGACTTTTACTCCCCTTGTATCAATTCGGGTAAATTCCTCCTATTATGGGGCAATTGTTCTCCCGGAAGGTATTCTATTCTATCCAACATCTAGCGGTTCGACGGGCTATGAGGTTGTTTTGATAAAGAACGCTACTCTGACTGGCGCTACATGGGGCGGGACGGCTTTGGCTGGAGGCCAAGTTGACGTTGATTTTTCTGCGACATCGGCGACCACGGTTGCGGAGAATATTATTCGGTCCTCATACGCGTCTGACGCCGCTCAATCCACCTTTAGCGCCGATGTGCCGACAGGCTATAACTTTGATATGCAACTGGGATATACTGCATCTCTGTCTGGGAACGGCTTTGCCGCAAGCGATACATACACTCTTGCGGCGAGGGGTATAGACAACAGTCCGGTTGGCAGTGCAACAGGCGCTCTTTCGTTCTATAACTTGACGGTGTAGCCATGCCTCTGAAACACGGTTCCTCTCAGAAGACAATCAGCTCCAACATTTCGGAAATGGTAAAGGCTGGTCACCCGCAGAAGCAGGCTGTCGCGGCGGCGCTTGAAACTGCGCGGAAGGCGCGACAGTCTGGCGGAAAGGCGAAAATGCCAAACGTCAATGACGTACCGAAAGAACTTCGCGACTTGGCTCCGGCTCCGAAAGGCTTGCCGCACGTCAATTCACTGAATGTCGACAAGATGTTCTGGATTGACGATCCGGAAAAGAAAAAGACCGGTGGCCCCACAAAGGCCCCTCTCCCGACTGGCGCTCCGGAAAAGCTGCACGTCGGCCCTATTCACAGCCCCGTTGCTGGGCGCACGGACCACCTGCCGATGCACGTCCCGAGCGGCGCTTATGTCATCCCGGCGGATATTGTTTCGGCGCTGGGTGAGGGTAACACCATGGCTGGCTTTCGCGCCGTCAAAATTATGTTTAAGAATGCGGGAGGCGCTGCAATAACTGGCGCTGAACAGGAGGGGGATCCGGTCGCTATTGTCGCCGCCGGCGGCGAATACGTCCTGTCTCCAGAAGAAGTCATGTGGGTCGGCAACGGCGACATGGACCGGGGCCACGCGGCTCTGGATGAGTGGGTAAAGGGCACCCGTTCTGAAACAATCAAGACGCTTCAGAAGTTGCCCGGACCCAAGAAAGACTAGAGGAGAGGGTCACTTGGCTGAGAAAAAGGGTGAAAAGAGAAATAATCTGGTTGTCCGCGTGGGGACTCCGGACGATCTGGATGAAATTATGGCTCTTGCGATGGCCGCCTGCGAAGAAAATGGCTTTGTCTCGCCAAACCCGGAAAAGCTGCTGTACGAGATTTGGCCCGCGCTGAACCGCGACAAAGGCATTATCGGCATAATCAGCGAGCCCGGCGGACCGGCTGAAGGTGCAATCCTTTTGAGAATTGGCAACATATGGTATAGTGACCACCAAATTCTAGAAGAACGCGCTGTGTTCATTCACCCTGATTTCAGGGTGGCAAGTGGCGGAAGAGCTAGAAAGTTATGTGATTTTGCTAAAAAGGTCTCTGACGAGCTTGGCATGCCCCTCACGATTGGCGTCCTTTCCAATCAAAGGACGGAGGGGAAAGTCAGGATGTATCGGCGAATTTTTGGCGAACCGTCCGGCGCTTTTTTCCTGTACGGGAAGAAAACCGGCGAGTGGAAGCAGGCGGCGGAGTAGCGCCTCCTGTTGACCGGCTGGGGCCGGAAAACGGAGAAATGGTATGGGCGGTGGCAAGTCGCAAACTACTACACAGCAGGTGCAGATCCCCCCGGAGGTACTTGCTCGCTACAATGCGGTAAATGCTCGCTCCGAGACCGTCGCCGAACAGCCATTCCAACAATATTCTGGAGACCCCAACGCCTTCGTCGCCCCCATGACGGCGACGCAGCAGGCGGCGGCGTATAACATCAATCAGGCCGCTGGAGCGGCGCAGCCCTACTATCAGGCCGCCACCGACGTAGCGCAGCAGTCGTTTGGCGCTGGCCAGCCAACATTCCAGCAAGGTGTCGAGAACATCTCCGGCGCGTCGCAGGCGTCTCAGCCTTATTATGGGCAGGCGCAGCAGCAGTTGGCTTCTGGCCTTGGTCAGGGCGCAGCGGCTAACCAATTTGCGGCGCAGTCTCTTGCTGGGGCTCAGGGGGCAGCCGCTCCGCTGCAGGGGCAGGCCCAGCAGAATATCTCTGCGGCTCAGGCTGGTGCGCAGCCATTTAACGCTGCCGCCGGGCAGGCTTACGGTCAAGGCGTAAGCGCCATGCAGCCGTACATGCAGGCGGCGACGCAGGGCCTTGGTGCTGCTCAGATGGGAGCAATGCCCGCAAACGCTGCAGCATTTTTGTCTGCTCTCTCCGCGCAGGGTGCCGCATCTCCATATTATCAGCAGGCAACGTCCGGCACGCAGGGGTCTCTATCCGCCGCGAACCCGCTCAATCAGGCTGCGCAACAATTTGCTCTGCAGGGTAGCCGCGCTGTCGGCCCAGAAGCCCTGCAGACACAGCAGTATATGAGCCCCTACACGCAAAACGTTGTCGAGGCGACCCAGCGGGCGCTGGGGCAGCAGTTTGGCCAGCAGCAGTCGCAGCAGCAGGCCGAAGCCATCCGGGCCGGAGCATTTGGCGGTGACCGGGCTGGCATACAGCGAGCAATTCTTCAGGGGCAGCAGGGTCTCGCGCAGGCGCAGGCGCTCGCCCCCCTCTATCAGCAGGCGTACTCGCAGGCTCTGCAAACGGCCCAGCAGCAGCAGGGCCTTGGGCTGTCGGCGGAGCAGGCCAATCGCGCCGCCCAGCAGGCGGCTGGTCAGCAGTTGGCGGCCCTCGGTCAGCAGCAGTACGGTCAGCAGCTCGGTGCAGCGCAGCAGATGGCGGGGCTTGGGCAGGCGCTGTATGGGCAGGGCATTACGGGTGCTCAGACATTGTCTGGTCTTGGCCAGACGCAGTTTGGTCAGGGGCTCTCTGCCGCACAGCAGCAGGCCGCGCTAGGCCAACAGGCATTGCAGGCTGGCATGGGGTATGGTCAGGCTATTCAGGGGCTTGGTCAGCAGCAGTTTGCGCAGGGCCTTGGGACCGCGCAGCAGCAGGCTGCACTTGCAAATCAGCTTTACGGGCAGGGAATTACTGGCGCACAGACGGCGGCCAATCTCGGCCAGACCGCGTTTGGTCAGGGGGCCACTGCCGCGCAGCAACTCGCGGGCCTTGGGCAGCAGCAGTATCAGCAGGAGCTTGGCACGGGGCAGGCTCTTCTTGGCGCTGGCGCACAGCAGGCAGGGCTTGGCCAGCAGCAGGCGAACCTTCTTGCCAGCCTCGGCACGGGCGCACAGCAGGCCGCCATGTCGGGCGCACAGGCTCAGATGGGCGTTGGAACCGCAGAGCAGCAGACGCAGCAGGCGGGTCTGCAGGCGCTATACAACCAGTTCCAGCAGGAGCGTGCCTATCCGTTCCAGTTGGCGCAGTTCCTTGCCAACATTGCGATGGGCACCGGCTCGCTGTCTGGATCCACGACAACGACGACGCAGCCCGCGGGCTTCTTCTCGGACGAGCGTCTGAAAGAGAACATGCGCCCAGTTGGTAAAACCAACGACGGCCAGACCATTTACAGCTTCAACTACAAGGGCGAACCGCGCACGCAGATCGGGTTGTCCGCGCAAGAAGTTGCCAAGAAACATCCGGAAGCCGTTGGAAAAGCAAAGGTTCCGGGCCTCGGCGGGGCGGAGGCCCTTACTGTCGATTATAAGGAAGCCACCAAGGGCGCTGTCAAAAAGGCTGACGGCGGCGGTCTGGCTCCCATGCAGATTGCTGCCCCCGCTGGCCTACGCGGCATTCCTATCGCGTCTCCGCTGCAGGGCCTCGGCGCATTCACGTCTCCGGACTTCGCTGGTCCCAAGATGATCACCGGCAACATCCCGATACAGCCGGGCGCTATTGCTCCGCAGCTCGCGCCGAAGGCCGAAGGATATTCGCTTGGAACGCCTGAGTCGTGGCAGGCAGAGCTTGCGTCGCTGTACAATGGTCGCCCGCTGGAGAGCGGCGAGCAGTACGGCCAGATGCGTCGGCAGCAGTTGATGGACAAGTTGGCGGGCAACGATATGTCGCCCATGATCATCACGCCCCCTGAAGAGCCAAAGTTTGAAGAGCCTGTCTGGTCTGACAACTGGGCTCGCGGCGGCTACGTTGATCGGCCCGGCTACTACGGCACGGGCGGACGCCCCGAACGCGCACGCGGGGGGATGGCTCGCGGCGGCATGACTGACGCGACGTGGCAGGCAATCCTCGCCGCTGTTGGCGCTCCCATTGGGATGTACGGCGGCAAGTCTCCGGCTGGCATGGGCGGGAGCACACCCGGCTCGGGTGGCGGCTACGCCTCGATGGCCAAGAGCCCGGTCGCCGTCGCCAAACTGGCAACAGCAGGGCATTCACCTTCTGCCCGCCCCAGCGGACTTGCGCAGGCTGCGTCGACCGGTCAGGCGCTTGCGAACCTCTACCGGGTTGGTAAGGGCATTGGTCAGGACGTGGGGCTGATCTCAAAATCCCCGAAGCCCAAACCCGCCCCCGGCGGAAACACTGTCGCGACGACTGCGCCGGCGAGCGCCGCGCGCTCTTCTCTCGAAGACATGTACGCTGCCCCCGCGAGCGATACGCCGATTGACCTTGGCGACTCCAGCCGTCTCATTGAACTGGCCAAATTTCCGGAAGACGCCTTTGCGTTCCTCGCCCGCGGCGGACGTACTGGGTATCAGACTAAAGGATTTGTCGACAACGAGACGCCATACGCCAATGACGATGAAAGCTCGGCAGAATTTTTCTCTAAAGACAAAGCCATTAAGCCTGTAAATGCTGGGTCCGGTGATTTTACTGAACTCTTGGGTGAGACGGTAAAGTCCGGAGCCAGTCAGCCAAAGGGTAACCCGGCGCAGCCGCCTAGCAATCGTCCGCAGGGTGGCGACAGCGGGGTTGCGGGACTGACCAATCTTCTAAAGACTGGCAAGTCTCTGTACGACGCCGGATCCAAGGCCGCCTCGGGTCTTGGTAACATCCTCGGTGGCGCTGAAGCTGCCGGGGCCGCGGGGGCTGCCGAAGCCGCAGGCGCAGGTCTCGGTGCCGCCGAAGCCGCAGGTGCAGGTCTCGGCGCATTGGGCGCTGAAGCCGCTGGCGCGGGTGCGGCTGGCGCACTCGGCGCTGA
>LJVB01000077.1 GCA_001304215.1 Acidithiobacillales bacterium SM1_46
ACCGGCCCGATGTTCAATACCCTGCATCTCATGTTCGAGCAGCAATACACCGAACTCGCCACGGCCGTGGACCTCATTGCCGAGCGCATTCGCGCCCTTGGCCACGCTGCCCCGGGGTCATACAAGGCATACGCCAAGATGACCGACATCGCCGAGGAAGAAGGCGTACCGAACGCGCAGGAGATGATCCGCCGCCTGGTTGCCGGCCAGGAAGCCGTCGTGCGCACGGCGCGCAGCGTGTTCCCGGCAGTCGAGGCGGCTTCGGACGAGCCGACCGCCGACCTCCTCACCCAGCGCATGCAAGTGCATGAGAAAAATGCCTGGATGTTGCGCAGCATGCTCGAAACCGGCTAACGCTAGGCACGTCAAAACAGGGATTGGACGGGGGCGCAAAGCGCCCCCCTTTCTTTTTGCCGCTTGCCTTGGCCAAGCACGGCAGGGCCAGGGCAGCCAGACCGGGCGGGATTTTTTGATCCGCGACAAGGCCGGTCGCTCTGGAATGTGGCAGGTTTTTGCTATGAACCACAATCTGGATGATCAGCAATGGAGATCGAGCATCACCGCGACCTTGCACGTGAATTCCCTGATCTCAAGCAGCGCATTCACGAACTAAAGCTTGCAGATCCGGTGTTTCGGGAGCTGTACCGCGAATACCAGGAGGTCGATGACGAAGTCTACCGGATCGAACAGGACATCGAGGCGCGATCGGATGAGTACACCGAGAATCTGAAGCGTCGGCGCGTGCACCTGAAGGACCAGCTGTACGCCATGTTGACCGGCCGCGAAGCTGCCACCAGCGAGGACAGCGAGCATGTCGTTCGACAAAAGTTTCGGGTTCCGATCGATCATGGCGCCGTCGCGCGCGAGTGGATCCAGCGCGGCTACTCCTGCCGAGGGTTCGTCGATCCGCCGGGGCAGGAATGGCGCGACTTCGTGCACGAAACCAACGAACTGGTCACGGTGGTGGAAGGACGGCTGGAGGTACAGATGTTGGGTGAGCGCCATGTCCTGGAACCGGGAGACGAGCTGTTCATTCCGCGCAGCGCCATCCATACCGTTCGCAACATCCACGACGGCACGACGCGCTGGCTGTACGGCTATGACTGACGTCTGATCCCGAAAATCACGCACACGCATCGAGCGAGGTAACCATATGGAACTGACAGTCAAACAACTCTCAGAGGCGCGCGACACCGTGGAGAGTCTGCTCGAACAGCTCGGGCTCAGGTCCTACCTGTTCGAAGTCGAGCCGCGCGGCAATCACTGGGAAGTGCGGGTGGAATGTGCGCCCAACTCGGGCTGGCAGTCTTCCGTGCTGAGTGTCGGCGAGGGCTGGCTGGATGCCTGTCGAATCGACAACCGGGCGCGCGGGAAGCTGCTCGACGAATGGCGTGAACGTCTTACCGCGAAACCCGATTGACACCACGAGCCAGGCATCGTGGCGCGCTGCTGGCGCATGGGAATCGACCATGTTTCGACGTGACTACATCGGATTGCTGCGCGAGCCGCGCAGTGTCCATCAGCTGGCGCGCGAGCTCGAACTTGCGCCCGGCGAAGTCGAAGACGATCTGGCGCATTTGCTGAAGAGTCTTCGGCACAACGAAACCTATCGTGCCGTCGTGACACCGGCGCAGTGCCGTCACTGCGGGTTTACGTTTCACCGCGAGCGGCTTGGCAAGCCGGGCAAGTGCCCACGGTGCCGTCACACCTGGATCGAGGCGCCAATGATCCGGATCGAGGAACGATCGACCGGCGTGAGACCGAAGTGGCACAGCCAATGACGACACGCTCGATCTTTCGACGAGTCCTTGTGGCGGCGGGGTTTGCGCTGGCAATGCTGACCTTGCTTGTCGTCACGACGTATCAGCGTGACATCCAACGGGCGCGGGAGCGCATCGCTGCCGGCAGCCAGATGGCTGAAACGCCCTGCGGACCGATCGAATACGCCGTGGCAGGTAATGGCCCGCCAGTACTGTTGGTGCACGGCGCGGGTGGTGGTTTCGATCAGGCGCTCGATTTTGGCGCAGGTCTGGTCGATCGCGGCTTACGCGTGATCGCGATGTCGCGCTTCGGCTACCTGCGCACGCCACTGCCCGCCGACGCCTCGGCAGCCGCCCAGGCGGATGCGCACGCCTGTTTGCTGGATTCGCTGCGAATTGAACGCGCCACGATACTCGGCGCGTCGGCCGGCGCACCGTCGTCACTCCTGTTTGCGCTGCGACATCCGCGTCGCACCAGCGCGCTGGTCCTGCTCGTGCCCGCTGCTTATGCGCCGCGCGCCGACGGCGCGCCGGCGCTGACTACGCCACCCGGTACCGGGTTTCTGTTCGATTCGGCGCTGCGATCCGATTTCCTGTTCTGGGCGGCGATACGGGCCGCACGGACAACGGTGATCCGGGCGATTCTCGCGACACCGCCGGACCTGGTCGTACGATCGAGTGAATCAGAACAGGCGCGAATTCAGCAGACGCTCGATCACATTCTGCCGGTAAGCCCGCGCCGCCGCGGTCTATTGAACGATGCGGCCATCCTGAACGGGTCATTGCGTTATGAATCGGAGCGAATCGTCTCGCCCACCCTGATTGTCAGCGCGGTGGACGATTTGTTTGGAACCTACGCGATTGGCCGCTATACGGCGACTCAAATACCGGGTGCGCGTTTCATTGGACTACCGGACGGCGGACACCTCTGGGTCGGTCACCACCAGCGGGTTATCTCGGAGATTGCAGCGTTCGTCAGGACACATCAGCCGCGCCGTTAAAACCGCCAGGGAAGCTCTGTTTAAGTCGGCCGTTCGCCTCGAGCATGTCGAAGGGTGGATGGTGAACCCCTGAAATGTCGAGGCTGCAAATGGTTCGTGGTTCGACACGCTCACCACGAACAAACCTGTTCAGAGTTTCCCCGGCGCACCATAAAAGAGACCCGGGCGGCGCGTCCTGCTGGGCTCCCGGTCAGCGGCTGTTCTTCCATTTGATGGCGCGCGCCCAGGTCACCTTGCGGCCTTCCTCGATAAACGAAAAGACCTCGAGGCCGGTGACGTTCGGGCGCTCTGCAGCCCCGGCGAGCGGAATCAGGGCGTCGGCGCCTTCCTTCTTGGCATCATCGATCATGGCGTTGATCATGGTGCTGATGGCCGTATGCCGGCCGCCAGACGCCTTGGTGGTGATGAGCACTTCATAGGGTCGCGTCGGTTCACGCGTCAGCACCTCGACCCCCTGCATCTTCGCGTACTCATCGGGCTCGTGCAGCAGCGTCGGATTGACACCGCACGCCCCCAGTATCGCGACCGCCGAGACGGCCATCAGAACTGCAATCAGCTTTTTCATAAACGTTTCTCCCGAAAAAAGCGGTGGATATCGTCACCTTCTATGGTACCAGCCCTGCCTTGTCGCATCGCGCCGGATCGGCCAAGCCGATATTGTCGGCTGCGGAATAATTCCGGCCTCGACGCTGTTCACCTCCTTGAGATCCCTATTCACGGGATTGATTCACAGACAACCAGGAGCAAAGCATGAACTTAAAGAAAATGGCGGCCGCGACCGCGTTCACCCTGATCTCGGCCTCAGCCCTCGCCGGCACGGGTGATAGCGCCCAATCGCACTTCCAGGCCATTGCCGCCGGTGACCTCGACAAGATCATGGCGAACTACGGCAACGATGCGCAATTTCAGTGGGTCGGCGGCCCGCTGGACGGCACGTACAAGGGGACGGAAGCGATTCGCGGCGTGTACGCCAAAGTTGAGCAACTCACGGAGAGTGCCAACCCCAAAGGCTCGACGATCACCGCTAACGTCACCTTCAGCGGCAAGAATACAATTAAGGTCCGTTACGTGCTGACCTACCGAGACGGCAAGCTGGTGAACGAGGTGTGGCAGATCGACCCGAAGCTAAGCGCTTCCTACTAAGGAGTGCGTCGTGGCACGCACGGAGCGGGTTGCCGCTCCGTGTCGTACCCCAAACAATGTATGCCGAACCATCCGTTCGAAGAACATATACCCGGGTTGCGCCGCTACGCGCGCGCCCTGTTGCGCGACCGCACACGTGCCGACGATCTTGTGCAGGACACGCTGGAGCGCGCGCTCAACAAATTCAGTCTGTTTCGGCGCGACAGCGATTTGCGCGCCTGGCTGTTTACCGTCATGCACAATGTCCACGTCAACCAGATTCGCAGCGCGAGCAATCGCATGGTCACCATCGAGTACAACGATAGCGAAATGACACCAGCTCGGGGGGGCGACGTGACAGCCTTGCACGATCTCGCCAACGCGCTCGAACGCCTGTTGCCCGAGCACCGGGAGGTGCTGGTGCTGATTGGCGTGGAGCAGTTCTCCTATGAAGAAGCCGCGCGCGTGCTCGACGTGCCGATTGGCACGGTGATGTCCCGCTTGTCGCGGGCGCGCGAGCGCTTGAGCATATTGCTGGAGGGTGGCACCGCACCCCAGCTGCGGAGAGTCAAATGACCGAAAAGCCCCGGGCGGTCAGCGACGAAGAGTTGCACGCCTACGTGGACGGGCGGCTCGCCGCCGAGCGCGTCGCCGAGCTCGAGGCGTGGCTGGCCGTCGACGCCGAGGCCGCCGAGCGCGTGCGCGCCTTCCAGGCCCAGAACCGCGCACTCCAGGCGCTGCTTGATCCGGTACTGAACGAGCCCGTGCCTCCACGCCTCACCGAAACCGTCCAGCGTCCGCGCCGCGCCCTGCCATTGCGAGCGGCGGCGGCGATTGCGTGGCTCGCGCTCGGCGGGATTGCGGGCTACGCGTTGCATGACTGGCGCACGCCGCCTGTGGTCACCGCTCAGTTTGCCGAGCGCGCCGCAGTGGCACACGTGGTATATGCGGCCGAAGTGCAGCATCCGGTGGAGGTAACGGCGGAACAGGAAAGCCACCTCGTGCAATGGCTATCGAAGCGGCTGGGGAAGGAACTACGCACGCCCGATTTCACGCCGTTCGGCTATCAATTGGTCGGTGGCCGCCTGTTGCCAGGGGACAAGGGCCCGGCCGCGCAGTTCATGTATCAGGATTCGCACGGCGCACGTCTGACACTCTACGTCTCGGCAGCTGGCGAAGGCGCGCAGTCCAGCGCATTTCGCTATGAGGAAGAGGCCGGCACGCGGGTGCTGTACTGGGTCGATCGCGATCTCGGATTTGCGCTGGTCGGCGAGCTGGATCGCACGCGCCTCATGGACGTCGCGCACGTGGCCTATCAGGCGCTCAACTTTTGATTTGTAAGCTGACGCACCGCTGAAGGAATGCGACGTGCGTGCGGGTGAAGCCCACGTCGGGGCCATTCGTAACTCGTGGCTGGCTGCCCTACCATAGGCGGGTCTCACATAACTGACCCCGCCCACACCAAGCATGATTCCCTGGATTCTGCTCGACGAAGCCCCGGTGCCGGAAGGTCGCGGGGACCTGCTGCTATACCAGCGCGGCGAGGAGTTCTCGATTCGCATCGTGGGACGCGGCGAACTGATGAACAGTCGCGCGCACGGATCGGAGGACGCGCTCGCGTCGCTTGCCTGCGAGCGCCTTGCCGAGCGTTCGCGCCCGCGCATTCTGATTGGTGGACTTGGCATGGGCTTCACCCTCGCGGCGGCGCTGCGCGAACTCGGCCCGGACGCGCAGGTCGTGGTGGCCGAGTTGATCCCGGCAGTCGTGGCCTGGAACCGCGGCGCGCTCGCCGCGCTTGCGGGTTGCCCGCTGCAGGACGCGCGCGTGACGGTGCGCGAAGTTGACGTCGGCCGAATTCTCAAGACCGAACGGAAGGCGTTCGATGCGATACTGCTTGATGTCGACAACGGCCCCGAAGGACTGACACGCGACGCAAACGACTGGCTGTACGGCCCGGGCGGCGTGCTCGCGGCCTACGAGGCGTTGCGCCCAAACGGCATCCTCGCCGTGTGGTCGGCGGGGCAGGACCGTGAGTTCACCGATCGGCTGCGGCAGGCCGGTTTTGAAACCGAAGAGGTGCGCGTGCGAGCGCGCGGAACCAAAGGGTCTCGACACATCATCTGGCTCGCCCGGCGGGTCGCCCTGGGAGGCAGCTAGCGCGCGTGGTCGTTCCGCATGATGCGGCACCCATCAACGTGGCCGCTTCCGAAGCCGAGATCGCGTCCGGCTCCCGCGAAATGCTTAAGAAAAGGGGCGAAAATGCCTCCCCCATCTACGAGCCCAATCCGGCGCAAGGATGCGAACGATTCTGTCTGTGCGATTCTCTCTGTGTGATTGATGCGCATCAAAGCGCCCGCTCTCGGCGGATGGCAGCATATGTTCGATAGTTACATTGCCACGCGCGACGAACCGTCATGGTTCGTGGGCCACGATACCTGGGAGACGCAAATGACCGGAAGAAAGAAACCCGTTGACCCTACTCATCAGCCCCGGCGTGATCGCATGGACGAAGAGCGCGTAAGCGATCCCTATCGCGCGCGCGGCAAGTGGACCGAACCAACCGTCTGCCCCGAGTGCGACGCGGTATTTCACAAGGGCCGCTGGCAGTGGGGCGAGGCTCCGAGCGACGCCGCACGTCACCTGTGTCCGGCCTGCCAGCGCACGCGGGACCGGGTGCCGGCCGGGCAACTCACGCTAAGCGGCGCGTTCTTCGCCGCGCACCGCGATGAGATCATGCACCTCGTCCGTAACGCCGAGGCGAAGGCACGCGCCGAGCATCCGCTCGAACGGATCATGGGTATCAGCGAGCAAACCGACCACACCGTGGTCACGTTCACCGATGCGCACCTGGTGCACGGCGTCGGCGAGGCACTGCACCACGCGTACCACGGCGAGCTCGATTCCCATTACACGGACGAGGGTGATCTGCTACGCGTCGCCTGGAGCCGTTAGCTGCGCCCGCACAACAAGCTGCTCGGCAAATGAGTCCGGTTTCACGCCGCGGGTTGATGGCGATAGAGTGCGGACATGGGCATCGCCAGGCATCCCTCCGCGGTAACGCTCCCGCCAACGGACAGACCCTACCCGTCGATACTGGAGTTTCTGGTACGGGCGTTTCCGCATGTATCGCCAACCGAGTGGGCCGAGCGCCTGCGCCTGGGAAAGATCACCGACGAGCGCAACCGCCCCATCAGCGCGCAAATGTCGTACGTACCCGGCGCGCGGATCTTCTATTTCCGCGAAGTGCCGAACGAACCGGTCATTCCTTTCGCCGAAGAAGTTATCTTCCAGAACAACGAAATACTGGTCGCCGACAAGCCGCATTTCCTGCCGGTCACGCCAGGCGGTGACTTTGTCGAGGAATGTCTGCTAAACCGGCTGCGGCAACGCAGCGGTATCAATGATCTCGCGCCGATGCACCGGCTGGACCGCGAAACCGCCGGACTGGTGTTGTTCTCCGTTAACAGGCGAACTCGCGGTCTGTATCACGAACTCTTCACGCGCGGGGAAGTTGAGAAAACCTACGACGCGATAGCGCAAGTGAGTGAGCTTCCCGCCGAGCGCCAGTGGATGGTGGTGAACCGCATCGAACGCGGCGAGCCGCGCTTCCGGATGCGGATCGGTCCCGGCGTCCCGAACGCGCGCTCGATCATTCACCTGTTGGAGGTCAGCGGGCACCGCGGCCGGTTCCGACTGCTTCCGCTCACCGGAAAGACCCATCAGCTGCGGTTGCACATGACCGGCCTTGGTTTCGGAATTCTTAACGACCGCGTCTATCCGGAACTGTTGCCAGAGAGCGCCGACGACTTCGACCGGCCACTCCAGCTCATCGCACGGCGACTGCGGCTCCGCGACCCAGTAACCGGGAGCGAATTGGAATTTGAATCAAGGCAGGTACTCGGGGAATAGCGGCGAGACAGCAATCGCCGCACGAGATGCTCAGCGGCTCCTAAACTTGGGCAAGCCGATGTCCCAGCGGATGGCAATCAGCCGCACGGCAAAGATCAGAATGCCTGCCGCGATTGCGGAGACCCCGGGGACGGCACCGCTGTAGATGGCGAGAATCAGCAGCAGCGAGCCCAGCCAGGCGACGGTCGCATAAAGCGTGCCGCGGAACACCAGCGGCTCCTCGTTGCACAACACATCGCGCAGCACGCCGCCCATCACGCCCGTGATCACGCCCATGAAGCTCGCCACCAGCCATGGCACGTGCATCGCCAGCGCCACATTGGTCCCGGCGACGGTGAACAGTGCAAGGCCGGCCGCGTCCGGAATCAGAAACACATTTGCCGGCAGCCGCACCCAGCGTGCCGCGAAGAAAGTAGCCAATCCGGCGCCGAGTGCCACCAGCAGGTAATTCTGGTCGGCCACCCAGAACACGGTGCGATCGAGCAGCAAGTCGCGCAGCGAGCCGCCACCGAGCGCGGCGGCAAATGCGATCAGGATCATCCCGAACAGGTCAAAGCGCTTCTTGCCCGCCTCCAGCACGCCCGCCGCAGCCGACACCGCCACGGCAAGCTGCGTGATCCAGTAGGTTGCGCTGCTCACTCTTCAGCCCGAGCCAGGGATTAGCCTTTCTTGTCCGGTTTGCCCATCATCTGCTCCAGCACGAGCAACAGCGAGCTCGTATCCTGCTCGCCATATCCGCTGCCCATGAGCGCATTGAGCTGCTGCATTACCTGCGCCGTGATGGGCAGCGGCACGCCGGACTGCTGCGCAAGCTCAAGCGCCACGCCGATGTCCTTGTGATGCAGCGCAGCCACGATGCCGGCGGCGAAATCGCGCTCGACCATCTTCTTGCCGAGCACATCGAGCATGCGACTTGCGCCGTAACCGGTAAGAAGGGCTTCGCGAACTTTTCCTGGGTCGGCACCCTGCTCGCGCGCAAACAACAGTGCCTCGGCGGTGCCTTGCAGACAGGCGAGCTGGGCGATTTGGTTGGCAAGCTTTGTCACCTGTCCCGTTCCCAGCGGCCCCATATGGAAAATCGACTTGCCAACACATTCCAGTACCGGCCGGACGCGCCCGAACACATCCGGTTCGCCGCCGACAAACATGGTGAGCGACGCGGCCTTGGCCGCAGGAATACCGCCCGAGACCGGCGCATCGAGCATGTCGATTCCGCGCTCGGCGAGACGCCGCCCCACGTCACGCGCGATCGTCGGGGAGATGGTGCTCAGGTCAACCATGATCATTCCGGCTGAGGCGCCCTCCGCAATCCCCTGCCGGCCGAGCGCGACCAGCTCGACATCGGAGCCCGCGGTCACCATGGTGAACACCAGCTCGCTCGCTTGCGCCACCTCGGCGGGTGAGGAAACGACGCTCAAGCCAATACGCACGGCGTTGGCGCGCGAACGCTCGCCGCGCGCATAAGTGGAAAGCGTGTGACCGGCGGCGACCAGGTGGCGCGCCAGCTCACTGCCCATGTTGCCGAGGCCGATAAAACCGATGCGCATGGAATTCACCTTCCGCGAATAAAGAAGGTGAACCTTACCCCATGTCCCCGGGAGCGTGTGAGTAGTGCGCGAGACTAGGCCAGGGGAGAACGCGAGCCGACAGAATCGCCCGAGACCGGCGTGCCTTGCCTGTCGCGGCGATGCCGGGGCGTTCCGGTCCTACGACCTGGAAGCGCGCGCGTTGCGCGCGAAAGGCTCCGGTTCCTGACCCGCGCCGACGCGGTAACCGAAGCATGCAGCGAGTTCCCCGCCAAGCGCCGCGCTGGCGGGTCGTTGCGCGTCCGGCAGAGTTAGAGCGGATCGCATTCCTTCAGGTGAGGTTCCGGAAAAGCGATGATTGACTCCGGGTTCCTTGTCCTGACGACCACGCCGTGCGCCCGTCCGTGGCCGGCGGGGGCGGTGTGTGAAATCACCGCCGCTCGGTTAAGGTAGCGCCAATCGTCCCTCCTTGGACGGGACCGTCAGGAAAGATCCCCTGCAAATCAAAAACTTCTGTTCACATTTAGCATGCGCATTGTCCCCGGCGACAATGCGAAAACCGCGATATTGGCACAATCCCTGCAGTGTTATTACCTACAAGGACAATAGGTTTCCCAAAGGAGCTACTTATGCGTATTCGCCGTAATGTCGGTCCACTCGATCGCGCCCTGCGCTTTGGCCTTGGCGTCGTGTTCATTTACCTCGGCTTCTACGATGCCTCGCTGATCCGCGACCCGCTCTCCGGCGCGCTGCTGGGAGCCATGGGTGTGATGCTCGTTTTCATCGCAATCATCGCGTGGTGCCCTTTCTATCATCTGATCGGGTTCAACTCGCTTAGCGAAAGAACCTAGTCACCCGTTTAGTCAGCGGATCCATGTCGCTCAGGCAGACCTTGCTGGCCTCCTTCGTCGGGCTCATCGTCCTGACGTTGCTGGTGTTCGGCTATAGCGCGTACCAGATTGCACAGCGATCGAGCACCGACACGGAGACTGAGCTGCTCGCGCAGCTCAACCACGAGCGTAGCCTGGAGCTCGCGACGGAATACCGCAAACACCCCGCGCTCAGCTATCTACGCGAACACATTGGCGTCGACCGGGAGGACATTCGCGTCCTGACACTGCTGGTTGATCAGTCCCATCGCATCCTCGGCGCGAGCTCGGATGCCCGGCTCGCGGCGCTCGCAACGGACCGACTGCCGATGCCGGAGGGGACGGGCGCAGGGCCACAGACTGGCGAGATAAACCTCAACGGGCAGGCGTACACCCTGGCGGCAACCTCCATCACCGGTTCGCCCTACACATTGGTGTTTCTGTCTCCGCGCGGTTTCGCGGCGCACGGTGCGCTGTCACAACTTGCCAGTCGCCTTGGGGTCACCGGCCTGATCATCGCGTGGATTGCGGTCTGGATCGGTCTGGTGATTTCGACTGCCGTTGCCCGTCGCCTGAAGGCCCATACTGACAAGCTGCGCCATCAGGCGACGCACGACGCGCTGACGGACTTGCCCAATCGCCTGTCTCTACTTGAGAACCTCAATGCTGCCATTGAAACCTCAAGGGAAAGTGGACGCACTGTGGCACTGATCCTGATGGACCTTGACCGATTCAAGGACATCAACGACACGCTCGGTCACGACACCGGCGATATCCTGATCAAGCAGCTTGCCGACCGCCTGCGCATTCGCCTGTGGGATGGCGACACCGTCGCCCGGCTCGGGGGCGATGAATTTGGCCTGGTGCTGCCGATGGCCAGTTCCGCGGACACGCGGCTCGTCGTCAACAAGCTGCGCTCAATCCTGGCCGAACCCTTCAAGGTGCACAACTTGTCGCTCACCACTGATGCAAGCATTGGCGTTGCCCTGTTCCCCGCGCATGCCGGAGACGCCGTCAGCCTCATGCGCTGCGTGGAAACCGCCATGTATCGCGCGAAATCGACGCGCCGCGGCTATGAGATCTATGATCCGGCGAACGACCCATACAGCGTCGAACGCCTGAAACTGACGGCCGACGTTGGACATGCGCTGGTACGAGGCGAGTTGTTCCTTGTTTATCAGCCCAAGATTGATGTGGCTACGGGTAATTGCACGGGGGCCGAGGCGCTGCTGCGCTGGAAACATCCGGAGCATGGTTTCGTGCCACCGGACAAATTCATTCCGCTGGCCGAACAAACCAGCGCCATCAAGGATATTACGCACTGGACCGTAAATGTCGCAATTGCCCAATGTCGTGCCTGGCACGATGCCGGATTTCCACTATCGGTGGCGGTAAATTTGTCGGCAACGATGCTCCACGATACAAGTCTCGCTGACCGAATCGGCTCGCTGTTGCACAACCATGGTGTGGCGCCCGAGTGCCTGCAACTCGAGATCACCGAGACCGCAATCATGCTCGATCGCGAGAGTGCCTTCGAAACACTGAAGGCGCTCAGCGACCTGGGAGTGCGCCTTTCGATCGACGATTTCGGTACCGGCTATTCTTCGCTCGCCTATCTGCGAAAGCTGCCGGTCAGCGAGATCAAGATCGACAAATCCTTCGTCATGCACATGCTCGACAACGAGAACGATGCGACGATCGTGTACGCACTAATCGATCTCGCGCACCGCATCAACCTGCGCGTCGTCGCCGAAGGCGTGGAATCCGAAGCGATCCTCGCCGCCCTTGCCTCGAAGCACTGCGACGAGAGCCAGGGATATTACTTCAGCCGTCCGCTGCCCGCCGAAGACTTTGCGAAGTGGTACCTCCGTGCGGCCCCGCGACGTCTCGCGTCAGCTTAGAGCCTGCTCCGATCCCCGCAGTTGCCTCGGGTCCGCATTACGAACCCGATGTGCACGCCCCGTGGCCCGAACAGCAAACGGGAAAAACCAAACCGATCTTGGTTCTTTTGGCTTGCCCACCAAGGTTGGGATCTGACCGGGATTTCTCCGAGATTCACTTCGACCCGATCTCGCCAAACCGGATCGCAACGGTAGCCGCGCCAACGGAGCGGCATCTGCCGATATCTCTATAGACGCCGGGTCGTATCGCGCAGCCTCAGGCTCAGGCCGCGCATCATGCCGAGCGCCAGCTCGGGGTAGCGCAGACACAATGCGCGAAGTTTGGCCTTGTCCAATACCAGGAGAAGCGAGTCTTCGAGCACGTGGGCCGTCGCGGAGCGGGGCTGGTCATCGATCACGCCCATTTCGCCAAAACACTCGCCGGCTTCAAGGATGGAGTGGAACTCCTCGACCTTCGGGTTCTCGTTTATCGAGATGCCGATCTTTCCGGTCTCGATGATGTACATGCGATCACTGGGATCGTGAATGTCGAACACCCGTTCGCCAGCGGAGCACGCCTCTTCTTCGAGCTCCAGCGCCAACACCCGCAGGTCTTCGGTGTATGCGCTGGAGAACACCGGAGCCTTGCTGAGTAACAGGATGCGGGTGTACAGATCGGCCATGTCACGCCTCCGCCGCGAGCGGCCGCGACGCCACACGCGCCGCGCACTCGCGCAACCATGAGTCGGGATGTGCGACGCACCACGCAATGACGTCGCCTGCGGTCTGAAGCCCTTCTCTGCGCGTATCCTTGGGCTGCCGCTTTTCTATGCCGGCATGATCGATTATGGCGATAAGGGGGGCACAAAGGGCGTGGTAGCGAAGATTGTGAAGTGCCCCAGACGCATGCGCAACATGGCGCCGGTCGCGGCTCGCGAGACCGGCACGAATTGCCTCGATCGCCGCACGATCCTCGAAACTCTCCATCGCCTTCAGGGCCAGGTCCAGGACCTGCGATACCCGTTCCTGCAGTATCACTCCGAGCAGTTCCGCGGCGTTATCCAACGCCTGCCTTCCATATTCGCGCCGAATGACCTGCAATCCGTGAAACAGGGTGCTCGCCTCCTTGACCTTCGACGCCGCGATTCGCTCGAAGATCTCGCGGGGCACCCGCAATCGCGCCAGCGCATCCAGCGCAGACTGCTGAAACCGCGGCGCAGCGCGATTTTCCATAATCCAGCGGGTCAGGATTTCAGCAGCCTGCTTGGACCCTTCGCGCTCCTCAAGCAGTGACAGTGCCGCATCGCGCACCTTGTGATGCTCGTCCGCAATTGCCCGCATACAGAGTGTCCGACACGCCTCGGGATCGAGCACTCGAAAGGCTGCGACACAGGACGCGCGAACATCTGGATCGTTCGAGCGAAATACCGTCTCGATGGAGTCCGCAAATTCGGGCAATGTTTCCGGCGGGTACTGTGATAGCGCGTACAATGCCGCCTGTCGAACCCGTGGCGAATCGTGTTCGAGCAGCGTGCGCAGCCGCGGCAACAGCCCCCGTTCAGGAATCCGCGCCAACAGCTCAAGGCCCGCTATGTTCTCGCCATCCTTTTCGCCCGAAAGCAGCCGCTCCCAGGTTTGACGCGCCGGCGCTTCGAGCTCGCGCAACCCATAGCGGCGTGCGCCCAACACGCCAAGCGCCGCGATGCGCGGGTTGTCCGAGTCAAGGCAGGGCTCAATGTGCGTGACCGCGCGCGCGTCCCTGGCATCAAACAATGCCTCGAGGATCGTTGCCTTGAGCCGCAGGTCGGTGTCGGCGAGGGCACTCCAAAGCAAGTCAGCTGCCGGCAGCTTTCGCTCGATCA
>LJVB01000078.1 GCA_001304215.1 Acidithiobacillales bacterium SM1_46
GCTCCTCACAGGCCTGCATTATCTTACGTGAACTGAAAATCCCACGACAGTAGGCATAAATCAAAAGGGCCACCATCATGCGGGGATTATACGGTGGATAGCCTCGTTCTTCTTGTTCATACTTTGCGGTGATTGCTGAGATGTCCAGCTCGTTGACCGTATCCAGTATGAAATAGACCAGATTGTCTTCTGCCAGCCAGTCATGAACTGACGGCGGCAGGAGCCACTGCTGATGGGGATTCCATGACCGATATGTCTTACTCATCCGTGAGCCTCCGAAAATCCATAATCCTTTACCCGTGCTTGCATGCATTGTATTATTACCTAAGCCGAATTCAACTATTACTCGGACAGGCTCCTAGCGCCGCAAGTCTTGTAGAATGCCATATTTTGAAGAGTTGGCGGGTTTCAAGCCGCTCTGGAAAGATCGATCAGTGAGTGTGTTGCCTGACTTTTTTTGAAGAATTTACGGCCGGTGGGGTAACCTCGCCACGTTTGCTGCCATAACAATATGATGACAAGGAAAGCTTCCACCAACGATTCTTTGGTTGACGACGCGATCAGAAGCGTCCGCAAAGGGAATACGGCTGCATTTGAGGTCGTCGTCCGCCAGCTTGAAAGGCCCCTCCGGGCGTGGCTGGCTGTGCAGACACCTCCGGGGGTTGATGTCGATGAAGTGGCGCAACGGAGCTTTGTTGCGGCATTCACTCGTCTCCGTGATTACGAATTGGGAACGAACTTCGCCGCGTGGCTGTTTACGATTGCCCGCTTTCACCTAAGAACCGAAGTGTCTCGTCTCCGAAGAGTCGCGGATTACCATGTGCGGTATGCCCCCGATCTGCTGCAGCGTGAGCTGGAACGCCGGAGCTCGGAGCCACCGGATCTCCAGCAGGCCCGGCTCGAGCATTTGCAGACGTGCCTCGGACGGCTTGGCGAACACCTGCGTCGTTTCATCAAGTGGCGCTACGCGGAAGAGATTTCCTTGGAGGAGATGGCCGCTCGCAGTGGCCGCTCGGTGGCAGCCGTCAAGAAACAGTTGTGGAAATTGCGTCGCGAGCTTTACGCGTGCGTTGAGGCGCGTATCGCAGCCGAAGGAGAACCGTCATGAACAGTGACGAACGCTTCATTGAGTTGTGGAACGATTACCTGGAAGGCGAGCTCGACGAATCCGGAATCGCGGAACTTCAAGCAATTGTCGCGGGAGACGATCGTCTGTTGCGGATGGCGGCAGACAGTTATCAGATCCATCGCCTGCTGGGATTGATTGCTCAGGATAGTGCGTCGCGACAGGAAGATTTTGTTAGCGCGACACTGGCTCGCCTGCCCGCGGACGATGCCCACTTTGTCGACGGAGTCATGCAGCACCTTCCGCAGGGGTCGCCTCGCAAAGGCACAACGGTACGCATGCTCCTCGCCAAATGGCGGATGGCAATAGCAGCGGCTGCTGTCGTTGCCCTGATCGCGGGCGTTGTGTTTCTGCGTCCGAAATCTGAACTCGCGATTGTCCGGATCACAGAATTGAATGGAGCGGTGCAATGGACGGGTGACGGTGGGCAAGTGGTTCCCGATCTCTACGTTGGTAGAGCCCTGCGGGGCGGCACGCTGGAATCCCTGTCGGCTGATTCGTGGGCCGATTTGAAGTTCCGCGACGGGTCAACGGTGACCGTGTCAGGCCAGTCGGTGCTTACGATCTCGGCACATCAGCAGAAGGAGCTGCATCTCCGCGTTGGAAGCCTGTCGGCGAGCGTAATGCCACAGCCTGACGGCAAACTTATGCTTATACATACGCCCACGGCCAGGCTGGAGGTGCTTGGTACACAGTTGAACGTCGAGGCCGAACCCTCGTCAACCATGCTCAGCGTGAATAAGGGCCGCGTTCGTGTGACGCGGCTGGTGGACGGGAGCGTCACCGAAGTTCCAGCGGAGCATCAGGTTGTCGCGTCTGTTGACCGCAACGCCGAACTCAAGGTGACCCGTCGGCCGAGACCAGTCACTGCATGGCAAAGCGACCTCCCAACAGACGGATTATACGGAAAGTGGCTGCCTGAGCTTGGTGATAGCAATGGGAGCTTGGGAACCGCTCCGATGCTGTGGGGGTGCCATGAAAAGCCAATCACGCTCTACCTTGTGGCGTTGTCCGTTTCCCGGAGCCGGCCTACGCCCGTGCTGCTGACTTCCGGCGGGAAGTTCCGCATTCGAGGCCAGATCGAGTCTGCAGGGAATGTCTATTTCGGTCTAACAACGAGACAGGTCAAAGGGGGCTTTGCAGGCAAGTTCCTGGTCGAACGCCACTTCAACGTTGTTGAAGAGACAGGGCAGTTCGTGGATATTGAACTTCGTCTTGAAGATTTTCGACCGCAGGAAAAAGAGTTGACTGAGAAATTTCCTGATAAGTTTCCTGATTCGCCCATTGGCCTGGAGCTTGTCGATTGGTGGTGCTGCACGGTCAATGAAGACGCCGGGCTAAGAATTACGCACGTCGAGCTCGACGCCGATATCATCGAACCAGAAGCTGGACCGGACTAGAGACAGATGTATTAACAGAATGCGACCTCATTTGACCCCGCACCCTGCAAATCAATGATGAGGCATGATAAGAGCTTGTCTTAGGGTATGGTGTGGCTGCGTATGGCTATAGTCGCTATTGAAAATTTGTCCAAGGTGTATCAGCTTGGTTCACTCGAACTGCGTGTCCTGCGTGACCTGGACTTGAGCATTGAGCAAGGTGAGTACGTAGCGATCATGGGTCCGAGCGGGTCAGGCAAATCGACTCTGCTTAACATGATTGGCTGTCTGGACCGTCCCACGAGCGGCAACTACTCTCTTGGAGGCCAGAACGTCTCGGAACTCGAGGATACCCAGCTATCCTTGATACGTGGCGCCCGTATTGGTTTTGTGTTCCAGTCATTCAATCTGATTAACCAGCTGAATGTAATTGAGAACATAGCGGTCCCGATGTACTACCAGGGCCGCTCGGAACGCCAAAGCGCCGAACGTGCCAAGGAACTGGCCGAGATGGTAGGCCTGGGTGAAAGAGTCGAGCACCGACCCTCGGAACTGAGCGGCGGTCAACAGCAGCGAGTGGCAATTGCCAGGGCGCTGGCAAATGATCCGCTGATTATTTTGGCTGATGAACCTACGGGTAATCTTGACTCGGAAAGTGGCGCCGAGATATTGAAAATCCTCGTCGATCTCCACAAGCAAGGCAAGACCCTGATCGTGGTGACACACGATAGGGATATCGCCGCAAGCGCCGAGAGAGTGGTCGAACTTCTCGACGGGCGAATCGCACGGCAGCACTACAATCAAGAGCGTCAGTGAGGATACCTGTGAGCTGATAGTATAGAGCCTATGGAAACCATTCAATCGAGTCTAAACCGTCTGTCACCAGATGACCCTGGTTTCAAGGTGTGGATGATGCCTGTTCTGCTGGTATCCGTCGTTATCGCCGCCGGCGGGTGTTCGCGCACAGGGCGCACGGAGCATCGACTGCAAGCGGATCGAGAAGCTTACGATGTGATCGCCGAGCGAAACGATGATCCGCGATGGCACGCGGCTGACTATAGCATCGAGATTGATCCTCGCAGTCGATACTTTGATCCCTGCGACCCAGATCGTCCTCCGATGCCCCCGGACGATCCTGCCTCGCACCAGTACATGCATCTGGTTGACGGGATGAAAGGCTGGAAGCACTGGGATGATAACGGTCATCGGGTCGAGCTGGAGAATCCGGCATGGCGCGACGCGCTCGCCGAATATGTCCAAGTGGGCCCGGATGGCTCGGTCAAGCTCAACATCGGCTCGGCGCTCCAACTGGCCTATGTACACTCGCCGTCCCACCAGAACCAATTGGAGACACTCTATCTGTCCGCCTTGGACGTCACGACAGAGCGATTCCGTCTGGATACACAGTTCTTTGGCGGATATGGCGCTGAATACGCACACAATGGGTCATTGAAGAACGATCAAGTGACCTTGGGGGCGGATCCGACGCTTCAGGTACGACGGCGATTTGCCACCGCGGGTGAGCTTTTGGTCGGATTCGCCAACTCGTTCGTGGTCGAGTTCAGCGGCAGTGGCGCAAGCTTCGCCTCTTCACTGGCAAATGTCTCGTTCATCCAGCCGTTGTTGCGTGGCGCCGGGCGAGATGTTGCTTTAGAGCAACTGACTATTGTCGAGCGCGCCTTGCTTGCGAACCTGCGTGCCTACCATCAATACCGCCAGGGTTTCTATACGCTCGTCGCAATTGGCGAGTTGGGGGTCGCCGGACCGCAGCGTGGCGGTGGTGGTACGGTCATCACGGGATTCCCTGGTCAGAGCGTCGACGGTTATATCGGCCTGCTACAACAACTCCAGCAGATCCGCAACACCGAAGATAGCCTCAGCCTTCAGCTCCGGACTTTGTCGCAACTGGAAGCCCATCTGGCCGGTGGAGTGATCGACCTGGTGCAAGTTGACCAGTTTCGGCAGAGTATTGAAAACGAGCGCGCCAACTTGCTGCAAAACCGCAATGGCTTTGAACTGGCCCTCGATTTCTACAAGACGGACACGCTCGGCTTGCCGCCGGACCTGCCCATCGAACTGGACGACAGTCTGATTCGCCAGTTTCAACTCGTCGCTCGCGAGGCAACGGCGGTCCAGGACTCGATTGCCGAGCTGCAGGATCGTGTTGGCGAGCTGCCGGACGATGCGGGCGTCGAACCGATTCGTCAGGTTCTGACAGATGCCTTCAAGCTTGTCGAGCCGATTCGGCGCCAACTGGACGATGTACAGGCAGACCTCGCTCGCATGGAAGAGGCGGCGCCGGCTCGCGAGCAAACGATGACCGACGTGGAGGAAAGGAAAGAGTTCAAACGTGACAGAGAACAACTTCACGAAGGATTGGCGGACCTGGAGCAACAATTCGAGCAAGCCAAGGCCAAACTGAAGACACTCCGAGACGGACTCGCCGGGGACACCAAGGACGCCACCATTCGTGGAAATGTGGTCTGGCTCGGGGACCTCCTTCGCCTCGTTCAGGGCTCCATCCTGATTCAGGCACGTGCTCGCCTCGAAGCGGTTACCGTCGCAACAATCGACGTAAGCTCCGACGATGCGTTCGAAATCGCTCTGGCAAACCGCTTGGATTTCATGAACGCACGGGCGGCGCTCGTGGACAGTTGGCGGTTGATCCAGCTTGACGCCGACGCCCTGCAGTCGGTACTGAATTTCAGTGCGGATGGTGATATTGGAACGGCGCGGAACAACCCCGTCAGTTTTCGCGACTCAACGGGAAGTCTACGGCTCGGACTGGAATTTGACGCGCCTTTCACTCGATTGGTGGAACGTAACAACTATCGCCAGTCGCTGATCGACTACCAGCGGAGTCGTCGCGACTTCATCCGGTCACATGACTCGCTCTATCTGGGCCTTCGCGGGCTGCTTCGACAGATTGAGCAGCTTCGCACGGACCTGGAGATTCAACGGCGCGCCGTGGTGATCGCGATTCGGCGCGTCGATCTGACGCGAGCAGCGCTTTATGCACCTGTGCGGCCCCCGCAGCCGGGACAACGACCGGCTCAATTCGGACCAACCGCGGCGACCAATCTTCTGACGGCGCTGTCTGCCTTGCGCAACACGCAGAACAACTTCATGAGCGTCTGGCTCAACTATTACGCCGCGCGCATGCGATTGGCTCGCGAGCTTGGTGTCATGATGCTTGATGACGACGGTGGCTGGATTGACAATCCCATTGCGGACTCTGGTCTCGATACCTCCTCTGGCAGTGACAAGTCGAGCCTGGGAGAGTCGCCGCTGCCGCCAGCCGTGCCGGCCGAATGGATCGAGTTGGCAGACCACCTACCGCAGGAACCGGATGCCCTGCCCGCGGTAGCGGTCGAAACATCCGACGGTCCTGTCGAGAGCCGCCCAGTCGAATTGAATCCGGGTGATCCGGGCGCAACTAACAACTTGACACATGAAGACGAACTCGCTAAAAGAGCCAAACGCATCAAACGCCTTCTTCGAGACCGTTTAATCAAATCTGAAGTGCTACAGGAGGAACTCGTAATGGAGACCGATCATGTCGACTAACGTACTTTCGGAAAAGCAGAGCTCACAAGCCCGCAGCACCCCTCAGGATTCTCCAGGTTCCCGATGGCGGAAACGCGGTCTGCTCACGATTGCTGCGATCGCCGTGGTTGCGATTGCCGCCACATTTATCCCCGGGGCCGTATCTCCGCGGAAATCCAGTCCAAAGCTGACTCACACGATTACACGCGGCGACTTGGTCGTTACAGTAACCGAACAAGGAACGCTGGAAAGCTCCGACAATCTGGAAATCAGATGCAAAGTCGAAGGTTGGAGCACCGTCAACTGGATAGTCGAGAGTGGCACGATAGTGGCACCAAACGACGTGCTGGTCAGGCTGGATTCATCCGAAGAAGAAGAGAACATCAGTCAGCGGAAGATCGATTATCAGCGCGCACTGGCCGCACTTGCCCTGGCCGAGACCGCTGTGGCGGACGCGAATATCGCAATCCCCGAGTACGAGCAGGGCAGGTATGCCTCGCAGCTGCAGAGTCTGGAAAAGAACAAGGCCATCGCTGAGTCGAATCTTCGTACTGCGCAGAACATGCTTGAGCATACCGAGATGATGTTCAAGCGTGGCTACGTCAGTGAACTGGAGGTCGAAGGCAACGCCTTCACGGTCCAACAAGCTCAGCTGGAACTGGACGTGATAAAGACCCAGATCGACGTTCTCAAGCGATTCACGATGAGAAAGGAACTGGAATCGCTTCAGGGCGCGCTCAAAGCAGCCAAAGCAAGCCTGGATGCGCAACAGGCGCAGGTCGACCTGCAAAAGAAACGCCTCGAACACGCAGAGGAGCAGTTTGAATATTGCGTCATTGTGGCCGAACAGGGCGGGATGGTAATTCACCCCTCGGCCGCAAAGTGGGAGGACGCACCCAAAGTTGAAGAAGGTGCAAACGTGCACACGAATCAAGTGCTGCTGATGATGCCCGACCTGTCCAAGATGCAAGTTAAGCTTGGCATCCACGAGTCTATCATAGACCGTGTCAAACCGGGTTTGCCTGCCAAGGTGACGCTTCAAGACTCAGCCATTATGGGTGAAGTCTCCTCGGTTGCGGAAGTCACGAAGCCGGCAGGCTGGTGGACCGGAAATGTGGTGAAATTTGACACGATTGTTGCACTTGATTCGCAGATGGGGCTCAAACCCGGCATGAGCGCCGAGGTTGAAGTGACATTAGCCCGGTACGCAGACGTGCTGACGATTCCGGTGGCAGCCGTCGTGGAAACCAAGCACGAGTACTTCTGCTGGATCAAGACTGCCAACGGCCCGCAACGACGCTCTTTGCAGCTTGGCGACAGCAACAACCAGTTCATCATCGTCGAGGCAGGTTTGAAGGAAGGGGATGAGGTCGTGCTCAATCCGCTTGCCTTCATTGAGGAAGCACAGACTGAGGCACTCAAGCCGCTCGACGAAGCAAAGCCGCGACAGCCGGATTCAATTGAGTCCGGCCCCGAGTCGAAGCTGCCGGGGCCGAGTACCATAGAGCCGTCTGGCGACACGAAGAAACAGGAGTCTAAACCGCAAGCGGATTCGAAACCGACAATGACATGAATAGCTCCTTTCTTCAAACCGTTCGACTGAGCCTGAAGAGCCTGCTCGTGCATAAAATGCGCGCCGGTCTGGCAGCATTGGGCATCTTCATCGGCACCACGACGGTGATCTGGCTGGTGGCGATGGGAGAAGGCGTTAGCTATCGGGCGCAGCAGCAGATCAAAGAGCTTGGCGCGACGAACATCATCGTTCGGAGCAAGGAAACGAACTTGGGCGGCGACGGGCAGGACGCCAACAGTCGTATCAAGGCGTATGGCCTGCTGAGAGGCGACTACCGTCGGATCGTCTCGAACATTCCGACCATTCGCCGCGCGGTGCCAATGCGTGAGCTTCGCTTCGAATTGCGTCTGGGAAACCGGACTGCCGACGCCAAACTCGTGGGATGCGTCGAGGAGCACCTGGAGCTGAATCAACTGGAGATTGCGCGAGGTCGATGGCTTACTCCAGGCGACCGCGGCGAGAAGGTTGTCGTACTGGCCGACGAGACGGCAAAGCGACTCTTTCTCTTCGAGAACCCGATTGGCCGAACGATCTGGGTGGGAAGCGAATTCTATGTGGTGATCGGTCAGACCAAACCGCGCATGGCTTCGGCTGCGATAGGCGGCAGCCTCGATGCGCGCGACTACAACCTGGACGCATACATCCCGCTGAAGACCCTGCGCCATCGCGTTGGCGATCTGGTGATGAAGCGTGTTGGCGGCGGCCAGGGTTGGAACTTCCTCGGTGAAATGGTCGAGCTCAGCCAGATCACCGTGAGTGTCGATAACATCGAAGACGTCGACGAGACGGCCACGATCATTGAAACGCTGCTCAAGAAGTATCACAAGAAGGAAGACTATGCCGTTGTCGTCCCCAAGGAGTTGCTGCGTCAGGCCGAGAGAACCCGGGCCATGTTCAATGTTCTGCTGGTGGTTATCGCCGGTATCTCGCTGCTGGTCGGTGGGATTGGCATCATGAACATCATGCTCGCCACGGTGACCGAGCGCACTCGCGAGATCGGCATCCGACGGGCGCTGGGCGCAACTCGACAGCACATCATCCAACAGTTTCTGACCGAGACGGTTGTGCTAACGGCCGGCGGCGGTTTGCTGGGAGTCCTGTTCGGCCTTTTGTGTGGTCCGTTGTTTCGAGGCTTGCGGTCAGGAGTGGCGATGATGTCGCCGGACCTGTTGCCGCAGATTGTTCACACGCTCGAACCGCGCATCGCTCCGTGGTCGGTTGTTTTGTCATTGATCATTTCCCTCGGCGTGGGGCTTGTATTCGGAGTCTATCCAGCTCGGCAAGCCGCGTACATGGACCCGATAGAAGCACTGCGTCACGAATAGGCCCTCATATGACTTCAGGTCGCAACGGTGCAGACTTATTAGAATCAAGGTACTTATTGAAACAGGAGACTTGCAATGAAGAACGTTAAAGCATGGATGTTTCTAATCGTATTGCTCGTAGTGTATGGGCAAATTGAATCCCAATCGATGGCTGCCGAGCCAACCATCGACATATGGACGGCCGCTGCGCAGGGTAACATTGAAGCCATCAAGCAGCACGTATCAGCCGGCACAGACCTGAATGCCAAGGAGCCAACCGGGGGGAGCACCCCCTTGATAGTGGCGGCTCTTTTCGGTCAAACCGAAGCCACCAGACTGCTCGTGAAGAACGGGGCCAATGTAAATGCTAGGAATAACGAGGGAAACACTGCTTTGCATACAGCGGCCTTTTTAGGCCACCCCGAGGCGGCGAAGCTGCTGCTTGAGAAGAGTGCGGAAGTAAATGCGAAAAACAACAGGGGAGAGACTCCGCTCGATACAGTAGCGGCGCCATGGAGTCCGGAATTGGCAGAAATTTACAAGTTTATTGCAGGGCTTCTACAGATCGAATTAGATTTAGAAAAGATCAAGGCTGCCCGGCCAAAGATTGCAGCAATCCTCCGAGAGCGCACTGGCAAAACTGGTGGTGATATTTGGACCGCTGCTAAAGACGGTAATATTGAAGCTGTCATGAAGCATATCTCAGCTGGCAAAGATATAGATATCAGGAGTGAATCAGGTGCTACACTTTTGATTGCAGCATCAGCCGGCAGGCAAACCGAAATTGCCAGGCTGCTGATCGAAAAAGGGGCTGATGTAAATCTACGAGAAGACGTTGGAGGATCTACTGCCCTGCTCGCAGCTGCCTTTTTAGGTCATACAGAGATCGTCGAAATGCTCATTGACAAAGGTGCAGATGTTAACGCTCGTAATCTGAGTTCTGAAACTCCGCTCGATACAGTAACGGCGCCCTGGAGTCCGGAATTGGCAGAAATTTACAAGTTTATTGCAGGGCTTCTACAGATCGAATTAGACTTAAAAAAGATCGAGTTCGAACGGCCAAAAATTGCTGCACTGCTCCGCAAGCACGGTGGGAAGACCACAGGGCAGTCAACGGCGACCGCGGCGACCACCTTTAGGGGATCTTATTACGTTAACGGCGAAATTCACGTTAACACGTACGGCACGCCGGAAGGTAAGCCGCTTACAACCGGCCACTCGGACTTCAAGCCGTCCTGGTCGAAGACCGGCGACATGCTCGTCTTCTTTCGCAGATTGAAGAATGACCCGGTCGTGACCAATTGGAAAACCGCGATACACATTATCAATGTTGACGGC